>JAFZVR010000037.1 GCA_017617725.1 Prevotella sp. | reverse complement strand
GGACTGCCCTGTATCAGTGTACTGTGGGGATTCCGTGACCGCGAGTTCCTCGAGGCTCACGGGGGAACAGTGTTTATTTCAACACCAAAAGAGCTACTTGCATAAGCATGTAGCTCTTTTTTTTACTCCCCTTCTGCCGTTAGGCTTCCTCCTCGCCTCTGGGAGAGGGGGATAGGGGGTGAGGCTGGGTTGGGAGTGGGTTACTCATACCTAATAGCCTCTATCGGGTCGAGCTGTGCAGCTTTCTTTGCAGGATACCATCCGAAGAAGATGCCGGTAAAGGTACAGACAGCAAAGCTCATCACAATGGTCCACATCTGTACAGTGGTGGGCCAGTGGGCAACGGCACTGATGGCGTAGGCTGCTCCTACGCCGAATATTACGCCGATGATTCCTCCTGTGACACTGAGCATTATAGACTCAATGAGAAACTGATTGAGGATATCTATGCCACGTGCTCCTA
Organism: Prevotella sp.; assembly: GCA_017617725.1. Taxonomy (GTDB): domain Bacteria; phylum Bacteroidota; class Bacteroidia; order Bacteroidales; family Bacteroidaceae; genus Prevotella. The sequence continues at coordinate 19,512 of JAFZVR010000037.1, read as the reverse complement.
CACTCATGCGGAGTCCAATCTCACGTGTGCGCTCAGTGACGCTGACATACATGATATTCATAATACCGATACCGCCAACGATGAGTGATATTCCGGCAACACATCCTAACAATACTGTGAGCATTGTCATCGTGGAGTTCATCATGTTGGCGAGCTCCTCCTGAGAGCGAATGCTGAAGTCATCCTCATCACCGGTGTAGTCGTCGGTGGTATCTTTGAGCTTGTGTGTACGTCGGAGGATGGCTGTCATCTCTTCTGTGGCCTGTTCTGTAACGCCCTCTGTGATAGCTGATGCGATAATCTGCTGCAGGTAGTTCTGCGCCAGAATACGCTTCATAACGGAGGTGTAAGGTGCCAGCACGTAGTCATCCTGATCCATACCCATGGAGTTGTAGCCTTTCTTCTCCATAACACCGATGACGCGGAATGGTATGGAGTTGAAGCGTATAATCTTTCCTACAGGGTCGGCGCCATTTGGAAAAAGGTTCTCGGCAACGGTATTTCCTAACAGACAAACCTTCGCACTGGTCTTGATATCGCTCTCGGTGAACATCTCTCCGTCGGCAACCTTCAGCTGGCGGATCTCAAGATAGTCCTCATTAGCTCCCGTCATTGACGACGGAGTATTCTCATTACCATAGATAAACTGGCCACTGGCTGAAACGGTGGGGCTGATGGCTTTGATATACTTACACTCGTCGCGCAGTGCTTCGTAGTCGGTGAGCTTCAAAGTCTCCATAGAGGAGGCATCCTGCTGTACACCACCACGACGGTCGGCTCCAGGACTAATCATAATCATATTGGAGCCCATCTCTGCGATGTTCGACTGGATGCTCTGTTTTGTGCCCTGACCGATGGCGAGCATAGTAATCACCGATGCTATACCGATGATAATGCCGAGTGCTGTCAAGAATGAGCGTGTCTTGTTGGCAGCAATGGCACGCAAGGCTATTTTAAAGAGGTTGCTATAATTCATTATTCATCACTGTTGGCTGGCAATGCTGCCAATCCTTCTTCTGCAGAAAGGATATTATTATTTTGTTCATCACTTATTACTCGTCCATCGCGAAGCTGTATGTTGCGGCTGGAGTAGTTAGCGATGTCGGGATTGTGAGTTACGAATATGATGGTGCGTCCTTCGGCATGCAGCTTTTGGAAGAGCACCAGAATTTCGAATGAGGTGCGGGTGTCGAGGTTACCTGTTGCCTCGTCGGCAAGGATGACAGCAGGATTATTGACAAGAGCACGGGCGATAGCCACGCGCTGCATCTGTCCACCGGACATCTGATTGGACTTATGATTCAGACGCTCGCCAAGACCTACGGCCTGCAATGCTTTCACTGCACGCTCATGGCGCTCTTTCGCACCGATGGCAGCATTATACATCAGCGGGAGCTCCACATTCTCCACACTTGTTGTCTTTGGCAGAAGGTTATAGTTCTGGAAGATGAATCCAATCTTCCTATTACGCAGGATAGCACGCTGTGACTTCGACATTTTCCTGACGCTGACACCATCAAGGTAGTATTCACCACTCGATGGTGTGTCCAGACAGCCTAACTGGTTGAGCAGTGTGGACTTTCCGGAGCCTGACTTTCCCATGATAGTGACGAACTCCCCTTCATATATCTTAAAGGAGACACCACGTAGGGCATGAACGGTTTCTTCGCCCACGATGAAGTCGCGCTTCACATTATCAAGCTCTATAACTACTTTCTTCTCTTTCTCCATTTCAATCTTTGTTTTGTCTCCTTCCCCTTTTCTCCCATCCCTTCGGGAGGGGTAGGGGGTAGGTCTGAGGCTGGGAGGGGGCTTTTATTTCTTCTTGTTATTCCCTCTCGGTCCTGGTGCGAATGGACTACGCTCTTGTGACTCTTCGTCTTCTTCGGCAATGGTTGACTTGATGTCTGTCACAATCTGCTTGCCTGCACTGATTCCATGCAAAATCTCCGTATGGATGCCATCGCTCATGCCTATATTTACCTTATGGGCTTTCAAGGTCTCTCCCTCAAGAGTCCATACCTTGTTCTTGGCGTTTACATCAATAATCTTCTTATTGCCTACAGTCTCTTTTGTAGGAGTGAAGCGAAGGGCTTTGCTCGGTACGCTGAGCACACCTTCGCGCTCTGCGGTGAAGATAGTGACATTTGCCGTCAGTCCCGGCTTCAGCTTCAGGTCGCCATTGGGTGCAGAAATAACCACCTCATAGGTAACAACATTATTTGTTGTGGTTGCTTCCAGGCGTACCTGTGTTACGATGCCATAGAATTTATCATTAGGATAGGCATCAACAGTGAACTCCACGCGCTCGCCGGCTTTCACATTTCCTATATCAGCCTCGTCAACATCAGCTACAACCTGCATATTTGTCAGGTCCTTGGCTATCTTGAACAGCTCAGGGGTGCTGAAGCTTGCAGCAACGGTCTGTCCCTCTTCTACACTTTTGGATGTTACAACACCATCGATAGGGGAGGTGATAGTGGCATAGCCGAGATTGGTCTGCGCCCGTGATACCTCTTCGCGTGCTGATGCTACCTGTTGCTGACTGGTCGATACATTTTCCTTTGCTTGCAGATACGTGAGACGGGCACTCTCAAACTCATCAGCGCTGACCAGTCCCTTGTTGAACAATGTGCTGTAACGGCTGAAATTATTTGTCTGATAGTTAAGACTCGCCTGCGCACTCTGTAGGTTGGCCTGTGCGCTCTGCAGACTTGCCTGTGCAGAGTTGAGCTGACTGATAAGGTTTGTCTTGTCGAGCTCAGCAATGACCTGTCCTTTCTTCACTACGGAATTGTAGTCAACATAGAGTTTGTTGACGATACCCGACACCTGCGTACCAACAGATACGGATGTTACAGGTTCTATTGTACCCGTTGCTGTGACACTGTTCTGCAGGTTGGCTTTTTCTACTTTTGCAAACTCAAACGATATCTCTTCAGTTTTTTTCTTTCCTGTGAACAGAAAGAAAAGGACGGCTATCAGTGCGATAGCACCGACAATCCACCATATCTTACTAATCTTCTTCATATCTCGTTATAACTCTAAACTCTAAACGATTACTCTCCTCCTGCATTTAAGTTTCCCCCTCGCCCTCAAAGTTCCCCTCGCCCTTTGGAGAGGGGTTAGGGGTGAGGCTTCGACTATTACAAGTCTCCATTCTGATAGAACTGGAGCATCTTGATATTGTATAAAGTGAGGTATTTACTCTCTAATTCACTTTGTTGTGCTGTGAGCAGGTTGGTCTTACCATTCATCAGTTCAATGATGTTCTTCAGTCCTAAGCGGAACTGCTCACTAAGCATCTCGTAACTCATCTGCTGACTCTCAGTATTGGTGAGGGCTGCACGGTATTTGCTTTGGTTTGTTACGGCCTGCAACCAGTAGTTCTCAATAGTGGAGTAGAGCTGTGTGTGCTGGTTTCGCAACTCGAGAATGCTACTTTCTTTTGCAAGGCGTGCCTTGTTTACAGCTGTCTGCCGCTGACGGTTGTCTAAGATAGGTACGGAGACCGTCACACCTGCCGACATGTTGAGGTTGTTCTTCATTTGTTTGCCCCACCCATTGTCGCTCATGGAGGTGGTATTGCTACCGATACCCGATGTGACTGAAATGGTCGGTAGCCCTTGTGCTTTGGCGATGGAGAGATTGACCTCACTCTGTTCTATTGCCAATTCCTGACTACGTATCTCAGGACGGTGTGTCAACGCTCTGTCATAGACAACGGACATACTGGGAATATCCTGCAATGCATTCTCTCGCATTTCAGTAGGTGTTAGCACGTCAAACTCTTCATTATCAGTGATTTCCAGTAGTTGCTTCAACTGACGCTTATAGTTGCTTAATGTACTCTCGGCCGCAACGATATTATATTCGTCCTGAGCACGTTGGGCTGATAGCTGCGCCATATCAGCACGACTCATCTTACCCACTTCAACCATTACCTTCCCACGTTCTTCATTCTTCTTACTGGTGAGAAGACTCTGCTTGTAAACATCTATGGCGTCTGCAGAATAGAGTATCTGAATATAGAGCTGCACAATCTGCTCCTGTATGCTATTTGCTGTCATAGCAGAGTCAAGCACAGCCTGTTCTTCGATGAGTTTGTCTGCCTTAATCTGGTTGCGGTTACGATTACCGTTCCATACGGTCCAGTTGAGGTTCAGACCATAGCTGCCGTTATAATATACCTTGTCAATACTTGCTTCGACAGTGCCGTTGTTCACAGTGTAGCGTCCTGTCTCTGGGAACGGCTGCCACACAAGTGACTGGCTGGTCTGGGCATTGAGCGACGGCCACAGGTCGGCTTTGGCTTGTAGGACATCTTCGTGTGCCGACAGTCTGTTGATACGTGTTTTCTGAAGCGAGATGTTATTGGCTAATGCGTATGATATACACTCTTCCAGTGTCCATTTCTTTGCGCTCGCTATCTGCGGAAGAACGAGGCAGAATAGGAGCAAAAGTCCTCTTGTAAGTATTTTCATATCACAATTTCTTTTCTCATTTCACTTGTCATACTCCACATGGCTCCCTTGGTGAGGGGCGGGGTGGGGCTTACCGAAAATCATTCAGGCGTGCAATGTATTTACCTAAGATGTCAAACTCAAGGTTTACTACCGTGCCTACCTGAATATCAGCAAAGTTGGTATTCTCGCGAGTGTATGGTATGATGGCAACTGTGAATGTGTTGTCTGTAGGCTCGCAAACGGTCAGTGATACTCCATTGACTGTGACGGAACCCTTGTCAACAGTGAAATATCCTCGACGTGCCATTGCTTTGTCTGCTGTATATTCGAAGGTGAAATAGGTAGAGCCGTCAGCATCATGCATGTCAATGCATTTAGCAGTCTGGTCAACGTGTCCCTGAACGATGTGTCCATCCAAGCGACCGTTCATGAGCATTGAACGTTCTACATTCACACGACTGCCCACCTTGAGAAGCCCAAGATTAGAACGGTCAAGAGTCTCTTTCATGGCAGTGACAATATAAGTGTCCGGCAGAGGATCATTGATTGCAATCACAGTCAGGCATACACCGTTATGTGCCACACTCTGGTCTATCTTCAATTCGCTGACAAAGGAACAACGGAATGTGAAATCAACATTCTCTCCATATTTTCTGATGGCAATCACTTCTGCCATTTCTTCTACAATACCACTGAACATATTGGTTTACGGTTTATGTTTTACAGAGTTACAATTAAGAGCAAAAACTTATAATTATGAATTATAAATTATGAATTATGAATTAAAAAGGGGATGCCCGCGATGTGATGAAAACTCCTTATGTAAAGATTTGAGGGCTCCACGTCTTTGTAATCCACCGGCTTTACAGCTTAGGTCTTTATGACTTTATATGGCCCGCCATTGACAGAAGAGCTAATCTCGGTTTTCGATATTATTTGATGAGTATCCCGATCTGCCCGGTACATCCCCTGTTCTCTCTTTAATAACGCAAAGGTAGTCGTTTCCGACTACCTTTGCAAATATTGTATCTAAAACTTTCTTAAATAGACTCGGTGCACAATCTCTACTCTCGCTTCTACAAACGTTCACTTTCTGCAAGGAGGAATTTCTTGAAATCCGCAAAGTCCTTCGACATCTGAACGCTCTGCTTCGTTCCTTTCATAAATGCTGCGAGGCGTTCAGGAATCTCCACATCAATGCCATCGATAGCATCAACCTTCTCCTTGAACTTCGCAGGGTGGGCGGTCTCACAGAAGATGCCAATTTCTCCTGGTTTAAGAGAGTCCTTCAAAGCCTGATAGCCGCATGACCCGTGTGGGTCAAGGATATATCCGGTCTCCTTATAACAACGGCGCATGGTCTCCTTAATCTCCTCATCGGTGAATGTGGCACCGCTGATGAGTGATGTAATGCGCTGGTGAGTAATAGCCTCACTGGCTTTACTTGTCATACTGGGAGCATTTGTCTCTCTTGAATAGAGGTCAATGATTCTCGCAAAGTTGCTTGGGTCACCTACATCCATTGCATTGGCAAGCGTTTGCTTGGTTGGCTTTGGCTCGTATTTGCCGGTCTGCAGGTATTTATAGAAGATGTCATTGGCGTTGTTGGCAGCGATGAAGCGCTTTATCGGCAGACCCATAGCATGACCGAAGAGTGCTGCACAGATATTGCCGAAATTACCTGAAGGCACACACATTACTATAGAGTCGAGAGTCGAGGGTCGAGGGTCGAGAGCTTCTAGTTTCTTCTTTATCTGTGCGTACGCGTTGAAATAATAGAATGCCTGCGGAAGGAATCGTGCCACATTGATACTGTTGGCTGATGTAAGACGCATGTGCTCGTTCAACTCCTTATCCATGAAGGCATTCTTGACGAGAGCCTGACAGTCGTCGAAGACACCATCTACCTCAATGGCTGTGATGTTTTTGCCAAGAGTAGTGAACTGGCTCTCTTGAATCTTGCTGACTTTTCCTTTTGGATACAGTACATATACATGAATGCCCTCAACACCGAGGAAGCCATTGGCTACAGCCGAGCCTGTGTCACCGCTGGTGGCAACAAGGACGTTGACCTCCTTGCTCCCTGCTCCCTGCTCCTTGCTCCTAATATAATATTGTAGCAATCTTGCCATAAAACGTGCACCGACATCCTTGAAGGCGAGGGTTGGACCGTGAAAGAGTTCCAAAGAGTATATATTGTCCTCAACCTTTATGATAGGGCAGTCAAAACTAAGAGTGTCGTAAACAATGTCTTGCAGTGCATCGTTGTCAACATCTTCTCCAAAGAAGTTGGCGGCAACGGTGAAGGCAATATCCTGAAAACTCATGTCCTGGATATTGTCGAAGAAGGCCTTCGGCAGAGGATGAATATACTCCGGCATATACAGACCGCGGTCTTCTGCCAGTCCCTTAACCACTGCCTTTTCCAGTGTGGCAAGTGGTGCTTTGTGGTTTGTGCTATAATATTTCATAATTACTTTGATTACTCGATTACTATAAGCTCATAAATGTTTCCATGAACTCATCCAGTTTCAGGAGTCCGTAGCTGCCGCTGACACATGATACCTCATCATACTGTTGTACATCGTCCGGGGTGATTCCGCGATGCCAAATAATGAATGGTACAGGCTTTCCTACGTGGATGCGTAGCTCAACGGGCGTGAGATGGTCGGGCAGGATGGCGATGCAAACGGGAGCCCCCTCCAAACCTTCCCCCTTAGGGGAGGCTACAGCCTCCACAATGGGTTTGATGAGTCGTTGGTCGAGATATTCTATAGTCTTGATTTTCAGGTCGAGGTCACCGTCGTGACCCGCTTCGTCGCTGGCTTCCACATGGACAAAGACGAAATCATCTGTTTTCAATGCTTCGATGGCAGCTTGTGCCTTTCCTTCATAGTTAGTGTCTGCGAGACCAGTGGAACCAGGGACCTTGATGATGCGCAGGCCGGCATATTTGCCGATGCCCTGTATCAGGTCTACGGCAGAGATGACTGCTCCTGATTTTATCTGTGGATACTGTTCCATCAGTGTCTGCATAGACGGGCGGTAGCCGCCGGACCAAGGCCAGATGCTATTAGCCTGACGCTCTCCCTTGGCTGCTTTGGCTATGTTATAAGGGTGTTTAGCCAACAGTTCCTGAGACTTCAGGATAAGCTCATTAAGGAGATTGGCGGTGGCGGTAGGGGAGAGACGTGTGGGATGTTCTAAACGTTCTAAACAATCTAGACTTTCTAGACAATCTAGACGTTCTGGTGATACCAGCAGCTTCCTCCACTCCTCATTGGGGTGGTCGTGTGGTGGATTGCAGACAATATTCTTATTGCCGCCCTTAATAACAAGGAGATGACGATACTGTATGCCTGTGATGAATTTGACACGTTCACAGCCCTCGCGCTCATTGATAGGTTTGGCAAGATTCTCATTCAGGTAGTCTATAAGCACTTTCGCATCTTGCGTCTCCAGATTGCCACCGTTATGCGTTATAATCCTCCCATCTTCCAGTGTGATGATATTACAGCGGATAGCGAAATCATCATCGGACATCTCATAACCTATAGAGGCAGCCTCCAAAGGACCGCGACCCTCATACACCTTATTAAGGTCATAGCCGAGAATGGCAGTGTTGGCAACTTCTGAACCTGGGGGGAACCCTTCGGGAACAGTGATGAGCCGTCCACAGCGACCCTCGCGGGCGAGTTGATCCATCATGGGCTTGTTGGCATATTGCAATGGCGTCTTCCCGCCTAATTGTTCTATGGGCAGGTCTGCCATTCCGTCACCTAATATAATAATGTGTTTCATTTTTCTATTTTTTTCTAGAGCATCTAGAATATCTAGAACATCTAGAATATCTGGAATTTCTAGAATATCTAGATTTAAATATTAGCAATACTCATGATATTCGCAAAGACTCCTGCTGCTGTCACGCTGGCACCGGCACCGTAACCTTGAATCTGCATAGGATACTCCTTATAGCGCTCTGTAGTGAGCAGCACGATATTATTGGAGCCTTCAAGATTATAGAACGGATGACTGGAGGATACAGCTTTTAGGGATACGCTGGTATGACCACCGTCCATCGTTGCTACGAAACGCCAACGCTTGCCTTCAGCGACAAGGGTTTTGCGACGTGCTTCAAAGTCGGCATCAAGGGCAGGCAGCTTCTTCCAGAAGTCATCGACACTACCTTCGAAATACTCATTGGGAACAAAGAGATGCTTCTCTACATCGGCTTGCTCAACCTTATATCCTGCTTCACGAGTAAGGATAACCAACTTGCGGATAACATCTGTTCCGCTCAGGTCAATACGCGGGTCGGGCTCGGAGTAGCCTTGCTCCTTGGCACGGCGTACTGTTTCGGAGAAAGGTACGTCGGCACTGATTTCGTTAAATATGAAATTGAGCGTTCCGGATAGTACGGCCTCAATCTTCAGTATGCGGTCACCGGAGTTCCTCAGGTCGTTGATGGTACCGATGATAGGTAGTCCTGCTCCTACGTTTGTCTCGAAGCGGAAGAATACTCCACGTCGTAATGCTGTCTGCTTTAATGTGATATATTTGTCATATTCTGACGATGCTGCAATCTTATTTGCTGCAACGACAGAGATGTTATGCTCGAGGAATGTCTGATAGAGCGATGACACCTCTTTGGATGCGGTACAGTCAACAAAGACGGAATTGAATATATTCATAGAAAGGATATCATCCCTGAGCTTATCCGGTGAGCTGGGTGCAGACTGCTTGAGCTTGTCGCGATAGTCTTCAAGGTTGATGCCGTCACGATCGAAGATGGCATTGCGGGAACTGGCAATGCCCACTACGTTGAGCTTCAAACCATTACGTTGTTTCAATTCCTCATACTGGTTACGAATCTGCTCAATGAGTTTACCTCCTACAGTTCCAACTCCACAGATGAAAAGATTCAAAACCTTATATTCTGACAGGAAGAAGGAGTCGTGCAATACATTAAGGGACTTACGCAGATATTTTGAATTGACAACAAACGAGATATTGGTCTCTGAAGAGCCCTGAGCACAGGCAATGACGCTGATACCACTACGGCCGAGGGTGCCGAAAAGTTTTCCGGCAATACCGGGAGTGTGCTTCATGTTCTCGCCGACGATGGCGATGGTGGCAAGACCACTCTCTGCATGCATGGGGAACATAGCACCGGTCTCTATCTCTTTGGCAAATTCCTCGTTGAGAACACGTACAGCTTCAATGGCGTCTTCATCACGCACACCGATAGAAGTGGAGTTCTCTGATGATGCTTGGGCAACCATAAATACGGAGATGCCATTCTCTGCCAAGGCAGTGAAGATACGTTGGTTCACACCAATGATACCAACCATTGCCAGACCAGTAACGGTGATGAGGGCTGTACCGTTGATGCTCGAGATACCCTTGATGGGCTTTCTGTCGTTGTCTATCTTTTCCTTAATGATAGTACCTGGAGCATCAGGATTGAATGTATTCTTTACCTTTATTGGAATATTCTTGATACATACAGGATATATGGTTGGCGGATAGATGACCTTCGCACCGAAATTACAAAGCTCCATAGCCTCCACATACGATAGCTCGTTAATCGTGTATGCAGTCTTGATGACGCGTGGGTCGGCAGTCATAAAACCGTCCACATCAGTCCAAATCTCCAATACCTCAGCATCGAGGGCTGCAGCAATAATAGCTGCAGTATAGTCACTACCGCCACGTCCCAGATTTGTTGTCTCATGACTGTCGCGGTCACGTGCTATAAAACCTGGTACAACACTCACACGAGGAGCATCGGCAAAGGTCTCTTTGACAAGACGATATGTCAATGCTGTGTCCAAGGTGTTCTTTCTGTTCTTCCGTTCCGTCCTGATGAAGTCGCGAGAGTTCATACGCTTAGAGCCACGGATGAGTGTTGCCACGATATTCGATGACAGACGCTCACCATAAGACACAATAGCATCATGGGTCTTCCTGCTCAAGTCATGAATCAGGAACACACCGAAATAGATGGAACGCAACTGCTCTAACAGGGCGTCAACCTTTCCGAATAAAATCTCTTGGTCTTTGATATCGGTGATGACAGCGTCAATCATGTTATGGTGACGGTCAACAATAGCGTCGAACTCGTCTTTCCAGCGTTCATCACCTTTAAGGGCTATCTGTGCAGTCTCAATGAGCTTGTCGGTGATACCACCTAATGCACTTACTACAACTACTACAGGCTGCTTCTTAGCCTCTTTCTCTACAATGCTCTTTAAGCTTAGAATACTCTTCACGGAACCCACGGACGTTCCGCCAAATTTCAATACTTTCATTTTGTCTTTGTTAATATTAATGCTGCCCCGAAACAAACGGGGAATCACACAACTTGGCTGCAAAAGTAATAAAAAGTTGTATTATCAACAGCATTTTCTCAAAATATTTTTCTGTTTGGCATCAGATTGCCATAATTTATTGTACCTTCGCCACATAAAAGGAACAGAAAGATGAGAATGAAAAGATTACTCACTACACTGATAATGGTACTGGCACTAATAAAAGCCAATGGCCAAATAGCCGCTAATGATTCGTGGCAGCATGAATATGAGGGTGAGATACCGATATATATTGATTCCATACAAGCACAGCTTACTTATCCGTTGGCATTCCGTAATTATCAGGATGCTGCCACATGGAGGGAAACAGCACGGGAAAAAGTGTTTGAATGTATGGGACCGCCACCGCCGCTACCTGAGAAATGGGACATGGAAGTGTTGGCGGAAGAGCAGCGTGATGGTTATATTGCGCAACGTATAGCATTCAACCTTAGTCGCTGGTATAGGGTAAAAGCCTACTTGTTGATTCCTACTAGGTACAAGAACTCTCGCCCCTCGCCCCTCGCCCCTCGCCCAGCAATAGTACTCCTGCACGACCATGGGGCACATCTCTCGATTGGTAAGGAGAAAATGATACGTCCTTTTGCTGTGGATTCAACGGTCATTAATGATGCTGATGCTTGGGTGGAGAATCTCTATGAGGGTCAGTATCTTGGTGACTATCTGGCAAAGAACGGTTATGTGGTATTCTCTATCGATGCTCCGCTATGGGGGGAACGAGGACGGAAAGAAGGTGCCGACCGTAAGAAGTATGATATTATCGCCGGTAATATGATGATGCTTGGTGGCGATCTCTGTGCATATATGCATTATGATGACCTGCGCTCAGTGGATTTTCTTGCATCGCTCCCATTTGTCGATACATCACGTATCGGTGCAGCCGGCTGTTCTATGGGTGCATACAGAACATGGATGTTGGCGGCACTGAGTGACAAGATAGCGGTAGGATGTGCCGACTGTTGGATGGTTACTACCAAGGCACAGCTGACAACACGCTACGGACGAAAGGAGAACGGTGGCTTTACCAATTGTATTCCTGGGCTGCGCCGTTGGATGGATTATCCTGATATTGCTTCCTTGGCAGCACCTAAGCCTATGCTGTTTATAAATGGTAAGCGTGATAAGCTCTTCCCTGTAGCTGGAGTGGAGAAAGCCTACGAGATAATGCATGATGTGTGGGATGCTTTCGGTATCTCTGCATACCTTGAGACGTACCTCCTTGAACAAGGACATGAATGTAACAAAGAGAATCAGGGAATGATTCTCGACTTCTTCAACCATAACCTATAACCCATAACCTGTCAACCGTGATACAAGAATTCCAACTACGCCTTCTGCCACAACAGGCAGCTGATGAAGCGACAGTCAGTCAGTATCTGATAAAAGAAAAAGGTATTGATGCCCGTACCCTGAATAGTGTCCGTGTTCTTAAGCGTTCTATTGATGCACGGCAGCGAACTATCTTTGTGAATGTCAAGCTACGTGCTTATATCAACGAGTTCCCGCAAGATGAGGCCTATCAGGTGACCCATTATCCGGATGTGAGCGATAAACCACAGGTTATTGTCGTAGGTGCAGGCCCAGGCGGACTGTTTGCTGCCTTGCGATTAATAGAACTGGGTTACAGGCCAATTGTCCTTGAACGTGGAAAGAATGTGCATGAACGAAAGAAAGACCTTGCCCGTATCTCTAAGGAACAATGTGTCGATAGTGAGAGTAACTATTGCTTCGGAGAGGGTGGGGCAGGAGCATACTCTGACGGAAAACTCTATACGCGATCAAAGAAACGTGGCAATGTTGAGAAGATATTGAATGTGTTCTGCCAGCATGGTGCCTCTACAAATATCCTTGCTGATGCACATCCACATATCGGTACGGACAAACTGCCGCGTGTCATTGAGAATATGCGTAACACCATTATCCGTTGTGGCGGTGAGGTGCATTTCCAAACAAAGATGACGCGACTGCTGGTCGAGGGTCGAGGGTCGAGGGTCGAAGGTGGTGACTCAAGAGTGGTTGGTGTCGAAGCGGTATCTTCCCCAAACGACCAAACGACTAATCCCCTAGTTTTCCAATACCTTGGTCCCGTCATCCTTGCCACAGGTCACAGTGCCCGTGATGTGTATCGTTATCTGGCGAAAGAGAAGATAGAAATGGAAGCAAAGGGGATTGCTGTTGGTGTGAGATTGGAGCATCCAGCCATGCTTATTGACCAGATACAATATCATCGTCGCGAAGGCAGAGGGAAGTATCTGCCGGCTGCAGAATACTCATTTGTGACACAAGTTGACGGTCGTGGTGTCTATTCTTTCTGTATGTGTCCTGGAGGCTTTGTTATTCCTGCAGCAACAGGGCCGGAACAAATCGTAGTCAATGGTATGTCACCATCGAACCGAGGCACACAGTGGAGCAATAGCGGAATGGTGGTCGAGGTGAGACCTGAGGATGTGGCAGAGTTTGCCGGAAATTCCAAGTTTTCCGGGTCTCTCTCCATGATGCACTTCCAGGAAGAACTGGAACGGATGACTTGGCAGCAGGGAAATATGAAACAGACGGCTCCAGCTCAACGTATGGCAGACTTTGTGAATAACCGTCTGTCATACGATTTGCCGAAGAGCTCCTATGCTCCCGGTCTACTGTCCAGTCCTCTTCATTTCTGGCTGCCACCAATGATAGGAAAGCGTTTGCAGGAAGGCTTTAAGACCTTCGGGCGGTATGCGCACGGTTTCCTGACTAATGAGGCTGTACTTATTGCTATGGAAACACGTACTTCTGCACCGGTCCGTATATTGCGCGATAATGACACCCTGCAGCATATCACCGTCTCAGGCCTTTTCCCATGTGGCGAAGGTGCCGGATATGCCGGTGGTATCGTCAGTGCCGGCGTGGACGGAGAACGCTGTGCGGAGGCATGCGCAGTCTATCTGGAAGGTTTATCATGAGTACTCGGAAATCTCCGAGTACTCCGAATTTCTATAATTCACTCTCAGCAATGCCGAAAGTGCTGGTTCTCATATCGCCTGTCTGGTAGCCGCGACTAAGCCAGCGCATACGCTGCTCTGAAGTGCCGTGAGTAAACGACTCCGGAACAACATACCCTTGCTGTGTTTTTTGCAGATAGTTATCACCAATCTGATGGGCGCATTTCACAGCTTCCTCAAGATCACCGTCTTCCAGTGAACCAAAAGCTTCATCTTCATAATGAGCCCATACGCCGGCGTAATAGTCGGCAAGAAGCTCCAGCCTGACACTGATTTTATTAGCTGTTGTCTTGTCGCTCTGGTTCATTTGTGCGTGGGCCTTACTGAGCGTTCCCAATAGATTCTCTACATGGTGTCCCACCTCATGGGCGATTACATATGCACGTGCAAAGTCACCAGGAGCTCCTAACTGACGCTCCATCTGGGTGAAGAACGACAGGTCAATATATAGCTTCTGGTCACCTGAGCAGTAGAACGGTCCCACGGCTGCTGTGGCACCACCGCATGCACTTTGTACGCTATTGGTGAAAAGTACTAACGTTGGAGGCTGATAGTCACGCCCCATCTTCTGGAATACAGCTGTCCACACGTCTTCCGTTGAGGCGAGTACCTGTCTGCAGAATTTGGCTTGCTCCTGTTCCTCTTCAGTAAACTCACGTTCCACCTGTTCTGGGGTAGCCTCTTGTACCTGTGCCATCTGCTGGCCCACGTTGTTAATTACGTCCCCCATGTTACCACCCATCAATAATGTGATAATACCAACGAGGATAATACCGCCAATACCCATACCGGCTTTGGCTCCTCCACTCATTTTGCGACGATCTTCAAAATTGTCGCTCTCTCTTCTTCCTTCTAATCTCATAGCTTTTATTTTATTTTAAGGTTATTCTTAATTCTTATCTCTCGACCCTCGACTCTTAACTCTTAACTCTCGACCCTCTTCTCCATCATCACCACATTTTCAACATGCGGGGTGTGAGGGAACATATCTACAGGCTGTATCTCAGAGATATTGTAGTCCTGACATAACATCTCAAGGTCACGAGCTTGTGTCGCAGGATTGCAACTCACATAAACGATACGTTGTGGTTGTGCTCTTAGAATAACATTTATAACATCTGAATGCATGCCGGCACGTGGCGGGTCGGTGATTATAATGTCCGGATGCCCATGTTCGGCTATGAATTCATCTGTTAGGATATCCTTCATGTCACCTGCAAAAAATAAGGTGTTGCCGATATTGTTTATTTGAGAGTTGATCTTTGCATCTTCGATGGCTTCCGGTACATATTCAATACCTATTACTTTACGTGCCTTACGAGCAACAAAGTTGGCAATAGTGCCAGTACCGGTATATAGGTCATATACAAGTGGCTTTTCTTCCCCAAAGTTAGGGGAGGTATGGAGGGGTCTGAACGCAAACTCCCTTGCCACCTTATAGAGCTCGTATGCCTGCTCTGTATTGGTCTGGTAAAATGATTTTGGACCAACCTTGAATCGCAGGTCTTCCATCTTAAGGAAGATATGGTCATTGCCCTTGAAAATATGTACAGGTAAGTCGCCGAAAGTATCGTTACACTTCTGATTATCTATCCATAACAATGAACTGATAACCAGAAATTTATCACTGATATATTGAAGTAATTCACGAATCTGTTTTTTCTCCTTTTCAACACTGTTGTCAAGAGTGTTATGGTCGGGCTCCAATGAGTTTACAGGTGCAGAGAAATGTACCTGAAGGATGACCATCCATTCGCCACTATTGGAACAACGGATGATGACATCACGAAGGAGACCTGTCTGCTGCCTGAGATCGAAGAACGATATACCGTGTTCCAAAGCATAATCGCGCATTGCATTGCGAATCTCATTATGCCGGTCGTCCATGAGCCAACATTTCTCTATAGGCAGTACCTTATCGAAAGCTCCCGTGATATGGAAGCCTATTGCTGGATTGCTTTTCCTGCTTTCGCCATCTTCTTTCGGAAGGCTTTGTATTTCCTCCATCGTCAGATAGCGTTTGTTGGAGCAGGCAAAGTCGAGTTTGTTGCGATAGTGGTATGTGTCCTTACTACCGAGTATGGTGTGAAATACACAACCATTATTCTCGACCCTCGACTCTCGATCCTCGACTCTCGACCCTTGACTCTCGCCCGGCATTGGCAGCTGTAGATGCCCTATGCGTGTCAGTTGGTCATAGACCTGTTGCTGTTTGGCTTTGAGTTGCTCCTCGTATGGAAGTTCCTGCCACTTACATCCTCCACATACACCGAAATGCTGGCAGGGTGGTGTGGTGCGCACATCGCTAAATTTACGGAAACGTATTACGCGCGCCTCGGCATAGCTGTGTTTCTTTCTTGTTATTTGTAAATCTACAATGTCACCGGGGACACAGAATGGCACGAATACTACTAATTGACTTTCCGGCGTACCATCATGGGCGGGGATGGTAAGGCGTACCAGCGATTTACCTTCCGCCGCAATATCAGTAATAGTGATGTTCTCGTATATTGGTAGTGGTTTCTTTTTTCTTGCCATATTTTCACAATTTAGAAGCAAAGATACGATTAAGCGAGAGAAGTACAAAATAAAAGTGTATTTTTTGTTTTTTTCTTCCGAGCGGTAGTACCTTCGCGGCATAGCCGCAAAGATACGATTAAGCGAGAGAAGTACAAAGGAAAATAACATTTTTCTTTAATTCAATACCCCATAATCAATAACCTATAACTTTTTTATTGCAAAATATTATTAATTTCTCGCACATTCTTGCACAAAATTGGAAATATGTGTACCTTTGCGCACATTACATTAATTTGTGCAAAATAAATATTTATACAACATAAAAATTCACAAGCAATTATGAGTCAAAAGAGAGTTTATACCTTTGGTAATGGTAAGGCTGAAGGTAATGCCAAAATGCGTGAGGAACTCGGTGGAAAAGGTGCTAACCTTGCTGAGATGAACTTGATTGGTGTACCTGTTCCTCCAGGTTTCACAATCACTACAGACTGCTGTAATGAGTATTATGAGGTTGGTCAGGAGAAAATCATGGAACTGCTGAACGACGATGTGATGGCTGCAGTCAAGCACATTGAGGTGTTGATGAACAGTAAGTTCGGTGATAAGGAGAATCCTCTGTTGGTCAGCGTCCGTTCCGGTGCCCGTGCTTCCATGCCAGGTATGATGGATACCATTCTGAACCTGGGTCTCAATGATGAGGTGGCAGAGGGAATGGTTGCCAAAACAAAGAATCCTCACTTCGTCTATGACAGCTATCGTCGTTTCGTACAGATGTACGGTGACGTTGTCCTCGAGATGAAACCAGTTAATAAAGAGGATATCGACCCATTCGAGGAGATTATCGAGGGCGTAAAGAAGGAAAGTGGAGTGGTACTCGACAAAGACCTCTCTGTTGACGACCTGAAGAAACTTGTGAAGCTCTTTAAGGCTGCTATCAAGGAGCGTACGGGCAAGGACTTCCCGGATGATCCTATCGAGCAGCTCTGGGGTGCTATCTGTGCCGTATTCCGCAGCTGGATGAACGAGCGTGCCATCCTCTACCGTAAGATGGAAGGTATCCCCGACGAGTGGGGTACAGCTGTATCTGTGATGGCTATGGTATTCGGTAATATGGGTGACACCAGTGCTACTGGCGTATGCTTCAGCCGTGATGCTGCCAATGGCGAGAACGTATTCAACGGTGAATATCTCGTCAATGCACAGGGTGAGGACGTGGTTGCCGGTATCCGTACACCGCAGCAGATTACCAAGCTGGGTTCACAGCGTTGGGCAGAGCGTGCAGAGATTTCTGAAGAAGAACGTATAGCCAAGTATCCTTCTATGGAAGAGGCTATGCCTGAGATTTATGCTCAGCTCAATAGTATTCAGGAGAAACTTGAAGAGCACTACCGTGATATGCAGGATATGGAGTTTACCGTACAGGAAGGTAAGCTCTGGTTCCTCCAGACTCGTAATGGTAAGCGTACAGGTGCAGCGATGGTGAAGATTGCTATCGACCTGTTGCATGAGGGTATGATTGACGAGAAGACGGCTATCATGCGTTGTGAGCCGAATAAACTCGATGAGTTGCTTCACCCTGTATTTGATAAGGTGGCGCTTGGTCAGGCAAAGGTTATTGCTCAGGGTCTGCCTGCAAGTCCTGGTGCAGCATGCGGACAGATTGTCTTCCACGCAGATGATGCTGACAGATGGCATAAAGACGGCCACAAAGTTATACTCGTGCGTATAGAGACTTCTCCAGAAGACCTTGCAGGTATGGATGCATCTGAAGGTATCCTCACTGCACGTGGCGGTATGACTTCTCATGCTGCCGTTGTTGCACGTGGTATGGGTAAGTGCTGCGTATCAGGTGTAGGTACACTCAATGTTGATTATTATGCCAAGACCGTTGAAATAGACGGTGTTGTATATAAAGAAGGTGACTTCATTTCCCTGAACGGTACAACGGGTAAGGTATATGCAGGTGAGATTCCTACAAAGGCTGCTGAGCTCAGCGGTGACTTCAAGGAGCTGATGGACCTCTGTGACAAATATACAGAGTTGCAGGTTCGTACCAATGCTGATACGCCGAAGGATGCAAAGATTGCTCGTGACTTCGGTGCAAAGGGTATCGGTCTGACACGTACCGAGCACATGTTCTTTGAGGATCAGAAGATTATCGCTATGCGTGAGATGATTCTCGCTGAGGATGCTGATGGCCGTGAGAAAGCACTCGCTAAGCTGCTTCCTTACCAGAAGGCAGACTTCAGAGGTATCCTTGAGGCTATGGATGGTCTGCCTGTGAATATTCGTCTGCTTGATCCGCCACTCCATGAGTTCGTGCCACATGACAAGGCTGGACAGGAAGTGATGGCAAACGAGATGGGTGTCAGCGTAGAGACTATCAAGCGCCGTGTTGACAGCCTCTCCGAGAACAATCCAATGCTCGGTCATCGTGGTTGCCGTCTGGGTATCACCTTCCCAGAGATCACAGCTATGCAGACACGTGCAATCCTCGGTGCTGCATGTGAGCTGAAGAAGGAAGGCAAAGATCCGAAGCCAGAAATCATGGTTCCGCTGATTGGTACTCTCCATGAGCTGGAGCAGCAGAAGGCTATCATCGAGAAGACTGCAAAGGAAGTATTCGAAGAGTATGGTATCGAAATAGAGTTTGAGATTGGTACAATGATTGAGATTCCGCGTGCCGCTTTGACCGCTGATCGTATTGCTGAGGCTGCTCAGTACTTCTCCTTCGGTACAAACGACTTGACTCAGATGACCTTCGGATATAGCCGTGACGACATCGCTTCCTTCCTGCCGGTATATCTGGATAAGAAGATTCTGAAGGTTGACCCATTCCAGGTCCTCGATCAGAATGGTGTAGGACAGCTCGTGAAGATGGCTGTCGAAAAGGGACGCGCCGTACGACCAAATCTCCGTACAGGTATCTGCGGTGAGCATGGTGGTGAACCGTCAAGTGTCAAGTTCTGTGCAAAGATAGGTCTCAACTATGCTTCTTGCTCTCCATTCCGTGTGCCTATCGCACGTCTGGCAGCCGCACAGGCAGCAGTAGAGAAGTAATATGTCCTACTATCCTCTCCTTTTTCAGCCTAACCTTCACACCGTTGTATGGGGCGGTAATAAACTGCGCCCATACAAGGGGTTAGAACCAACTGACGAACCGATTGGTGAGAG
>JAFZVR010000036.1 GCA_017617725.1 Prevotella sp. | reverse complement strand
CCGCTTCTCAGCGGCGGGAGATAAAGGACGTTACTCTGTTTGCGGTGATTCTGCAGTAAAACGAATGTCTTTTATTTTCTTCTATCTCCTTCTAACTCCCTTTATCTACAAGGCAAGCGAAGCTTGCGAAACTTAAATATAGTATATATTCATTAGCCCAGTAATTATTTATACCCGTAGAGTTGTGAGCGGATAGAGGCTTCACTGCCGAGGTTGGTGAAGTGGGCAAGCCATCGGATGAGATCACTCATACTACCCTTGATTATGCCCAGACGCAGTCCGTCGATGAGCCACGCGTAGATGTCCTTCTTCTTGTGGTGGGTGAAGTCGAAGACCAGCTTGTCACCATTGGTGGTGTCTTCGCCACATTGGGAGTGGAGATTGGCTATCTCTTGATCCTTCTCTTCGTTTTGTTGCAGTAGAAAATTAATCTGTTTAGACAATTCGTCTATCGTTTTACCTTGTGCTTTCAATGCTGTAGAGAATAGGTAAAACTGGTTTTCCATATTGCGGAATCGCTCATCTATATCCGTTAGGCACATGCGCTGGTCGTCTCTCTCCGTCGGTGGTGCAGAGGGAGACTGAGAAGCTGGGATGTTGGGGCGCATATCCATTGCTCAGTGCCTTTAGATAGTGATACAATATGTGTAAGTAATGACTCATTTTGTTGTGATACGGATATACCAATCCCATGAATGGAAGGAACCCGCTCTTTCGTTGCGAGGGCTTATAGCTCCTCAGCTTTGTAATGTTATTTGTCCGCCAGTGCCTCGGACGAGTTGACTCTATTCTGGCATGCACTGAATGCCTGGTTCGACAGGATAAAAATCCCCTTTCATTTGTTATTGCAAAGGTACGATAATATTCTTGTTCGGTGCAAATAATTCACCAACTATTTTTCACGAAATTGATTTATATCAAGAAGCAGTGGGCTGCGGGCTTACTCAAGGAAATAGGAGTTACCATAATCATTGCCTGTACAGAAGATAAATGTTGTTAATTTTCGTACAGTAAAAGAACAAAAGCTTCCTTTACTGTACGAAAATTGTTAACTTTGCGCCATAATTTAAGAAAAAAGAATGGCTACAATCGACGAAATAGACATACTGAAGAAGTTGGGGAATATTCCGTTCGAGGCGCATGTGTTGAAGAATATGATGCCTCGCCTCGGTTCGCCCGAAAAGAAGATACTGCAGTTAGAGAAGACGGGATATATCATCCGCATCAAGCATGGGGTGTATGTCGTCTCGCCACGCATCAGCGGCAAACCGCTCGTCAAGGAGTTGATAGCCAACCATATCTACGGTCCGTCGTACGTGTCGTTGCATTACGCACTGCGCTACTACGGACTAATACCAGAAATGGTTACCATCACCACCTCTGTGACGACCCGCCACACAAGGGAGTTTGAAACCCCTGAGGGCATATACACCTACCGGCAAGTGAATACCAAATACTTCCCCATAGGCATCACTATGGAGCAGGCCGACGGTGTCAGCTACCTGATAGCGACACCCGAAAAGGCTCTGTGCGACATGATTATGAGGGAGAAATACATACAGGGGCAGTCACTCGCAGCTCTGGCGGTATTCTTAGAAGAGGATATGCGAATAGATATCGACGACCTGAAGGGCATGAACTGCGACATCATACGCCAATGCCGCGAAGCGGGACACAAGCAACAGATACTGACAAACCTAATAAAACTGATAGAACGATGACAATATTTGACGAGATGGCAGAGGCCCTGCGCCCTGCCAGCACGAGCGAAAGGGAGCACGCCAGGCAAGAGGCGATGCAACAGATAACGCTATACGGACTCTACAGGGGAGGGTTCTTCGACCATGCCGCATTCTATGGTGGCACGTGCCTCAGGATGTTCCATAACCTGCAGCGTTTTTCCGAGGATATGGACTTCACACAGACCGCAAAGAATCCGGACATTCATCTTGAGAACTATTTCCCGCAAATCATAGAAGCCTTTAAGCTGACAGGCAGGGAGGTAACGATAAAGAAGAAAGACAAGAAGACCTTCGGCAAGGTGGAGTCGGCATTTCTAAAGGATAACACCGATGTATATGACATCGCCTTTCAAACGGAAAAGACCACCAAGGTGAAGATAGAACTGGACACCAATCCTCCCCTCGGCTTTGACACAGAACAGAAGCCGCTGACGAAGCCCTTCTCGTGCATGATACGCTGCGTCTCTCTACCCGACCTCTATGCAGGAAAGATGCATGCACTGCTATACCGTAATTGGAAAAATAGGGTAAAGGGGCGCGACTGGTACGATTTCCAATGGTATGTAGCCAACCGAGTGCCTTTAGACTTTCAACATTTACGGCAGCGTATTAGAGAGTTCAACGAAGAAGATATAACCAAAGAGGATTTTATTAGGAAACTCCGAGAGAAGATATCTACAACGGATATTGAGTCTGTTAAGCATGATGTAAGAGGTTTCGTTACGAATCTCCACGAGCTCGACATCTGGTCCAACACCTATTTTCTGCAGCTGGCGGACATGATGGTGTTTAAATAGCCTTAATTCACAACAGTTGCTGCAGGCGTTTGAATGCCGGAGCAAGGAGTTTAGTCTCCACCTCCTGACCATTAGCAGAACGGAAAATGCAACGGCGCTGTTTCGGTAGGAGACTACTGATATTATGAATATTTACAAGGGTGCTACGGTCAGCCCTTACGAAGGTCTCTGAGTCTAACATCTTCTCAAGTGCACCTAATCCTATGAGGACAGTATCATGAGAATAGAATGTTACAACCTGTGAATAATTGCCGTCGCCCTTGAAGTATGCGATGTCAGTCAGTTCCACTACGATAGTACCGCTGGCGGTGCGGAACGTCACCTTTTCATCCATTGTCTTTTCTGTCATCCTAACGATGTCCTTTGCCAGTTCCGTACTCTCAGCCTCGATAGCTTTCCTGCGAATACTCTCTATCGTGCGTTCTCTTTCAAGTTTCTCCCCTTGCAGTCGTATCATCTTCCTGTGGTTACGTTGCTTCTCATATCCACGAGTGATGAGCCATACTGCGATGCCGAAGATGAGGAGTGCAGACATCCACACCCACCAGTGTTGCCACCATCGGGGTAGCGGTTGTATATATGTGTCTTCTTCGCTATATGTGAACAGGTCTGCAGGCTTGAAGGATGTCATTTCCTCCACTCCTGCCAGCCACACCGTGCCGTCGGGAGTCTCTGCTATAGTACCCATCTGTGGCTCAAGGATGGTAAAACCGTTACGGTGGTCGAAGAAGCGTACGTCATGCAGTTGATAGTTTTTGCCGATGCGACAGACTAATAGTCCATCGACAGCGGCAATGATCAGATAGCCGTGAGGTGACACATGGAGTGAACGTATCTCATGCCCAGCCAACTCTGGCAGCTGGTTGTTCAATGCCTCTATAGCACCGTCCTTTATCATAAACAGTGAGTCGGCAGAGGCAAAGAAGACAATGCCCCGACGATCTGCATCCATCGTCGTTACGAGCAATCGTTGGGGGAAGTCGGCTTTTGACACCTCATCTTTTTTATTGAGACTGTAAACGCCCATTGTGCCGCCTGCCCAGAGAGTGCCTTTGCAGTCATAGGCTACACACCACGGATAGGGAATCTTCGTTGTGAGTGTGTCCATGTGCTTTGTGTCGGGATTGTATGCACTGATAACACCCTTCTGACTGACAAGTATCAGTTTGCCGTTATGTTTGGTGAGGAAGCGGTAACGGTCTTGCTGCAGTCCGAGGAAGCTGACATCAGGCACCACACCCGTCCCACTGGTTTCCATGCATACCACGTCATTATGACAGGTCATAAAAACATGTTGTCCTATCGTTGCGGTAGCAGAACTATAGTACTGTGAGTCGTCGTCGCCGAGTAGCAT
>JAFZVR010000035.1 GCA_017617725.1 Prevotella sp. | reverse complement strand
TGATGGAGAAAACGGATAGAGATTAGAGGTTATGGGTTATAGACTATAGATCAAGATAAAAGGCTAAACATATGTTTAGCCTTTTATCTTGATCTATAGTCTATAACCCATAACCTCTAATCTCTATCCGTTTTCTCCATCATTCTCTTCCACTTCCGATAACCAAGGATAGCGATTATAACATAGAGGGCATATAATGACGCCTTGAAGGGGATATCCTTATAAAAATAGAGGATACAAGTGACAATGTCGACAGCAATCCATACGAACCATTGCTCAAGGTATTTATGTGCTAATGCCCAGATGCCGATAACGCTCAATGCTGTGGTGAAACTGTCTGCGAGAGGTACGGTGCTATTGGTGAAACGTACCAGAAGTATAAAGATGAGAGCCCATAGGCAAAAGGCGATACTGCCCCAGCGTAATACAATATGGATGGGAATGTGGCCTATTGCCCCTCGGCTCTCGACTCTCGACCCTCGACCATTATACGTCCATCGCCACCATCCGTATATTGTCATTGTCAAGTAGTAGAACTCCATTCCGCAGTCGGCATAGAGCCCTTTTTGATAGTATAAGACAATACCAAGCGACTGCATCATGAAACCGACGAACCACATCCATACACTGGCGCGGTATTCGAACAGTATGTAGGCAAGTCCGAGTACTGTGGTCACGATATCGAGCCAATGAGCTTGTAGAAAGTCCATATTTTAAAAATTCATACTTAGGTGAGCAAGGAAGTGTGCTGGTGCTTGAGCAGAGTATGTTGCCCAAGCCCATCCACCGTTGTAGGCTATTACTTTTCCATTTTCATTTCGGAAATTCATAGAGCATGAGCCATTACTCTCGTATTTCTCACTGAAGAGGTTATAGACAGTTATGCCGATGGTTGCACTCTTCAAAGCTTTTAGCTTGAAGGTGTAGGAGAGGTCTATGTCTGTCACAAACATCGCGTCAATCATAGCACTGGTATAGCTGCCATCATCCTCCAAATAACTCTTGAAGCCGGAATTAGTCATATACTGCTCACTGATATATTTGCTGGTGAGCATTGCCTTGAAGCCCTTCCATTCATAAGCGAAACAGTTATTTACGATAATATCCGGTGAGTAGGCAAGGTGGGTAGTGCCTACATTAGCAGTGCTCTGGCTCCAGTCTTCGTTGATAACTGTTACGTTCATATTCTTTGCACGGTTCTTGCTAAATGTGGCATTCATATCCCAGGTGAAGCCTTTGCAAGGTCTCCATCCCAGTGTCAGTTCCACACCCATACGATAAGTGTCTTTGATATTTCTTGCCACCATTTCACCGTTGGAGTCTTGAGCACCAGTCAGTACGAACTGATTGTCGTAATCCATGTAATAGAAGTTGGCACCAGCAGATAATTTTGCAGTTTCATATCTGTAGCCAATTTCCAAGTCGTTAAGACGTTCTGCCTTGGGATCAACCTGCTCAGTTTCCGAAATCATATCCTCAAAGTCATTGCGTACAGGTTCTTTATGGGCAATTGCGTAAGAGGCGTATGCCGTATGGTTTGTCATGAACTGCCATGTAAGACCAGCTTTCGGGTTGAAAAAGTTGTAGGTACGGTCTACGTCCAGAGGAATCTGCTGTTTGTTATCGTCATATTCCTGTGATGGTCCATACATCTCCAGACTTACGTGGCGGTATTGTAGGTCAACGAAGCCATTTAACCCTGGTAGGATGTCATAGTTCACCTTACCATATATGTTCCCATCAACCTTGTGTGCATGGTTACGATAGTACTCGTTATTGGTAATGTCAGCATCGATGAAGTCTCTCAGCCATAGCACTTTGCCATAGTGCACACCATCGTATTTGTTTATGCCGCCACCTATATTTGCTGTAAGACCATTATGGTTATCAAAGTTCACGGCAGCCACCGTTCCGTAGAAGTCGTTTCCCATCTTCTTCTTACGTGTCAGATCACTGCGCTTTCCTAAAGACTCAAGATGATATTTATAAAGTTTTTGGTCCGTCTTATATTGCTGATAGTAGCCGTCACCACGGGTATAGTATAATCCTACGTTCAGGTTCCAGTTGCGATTAAGCAGTTGGTTCCATA
Organism: Prevotella sp.; assembly: GCA_017617725.1. GTDB lineage: Bacteria > Bacteroidota > Bacteroidia > Bacteroidales > Bacteroidaceae > Prevotella. Next base: position 16,193 of record JAFZVR010000035.1, on the reverse strand, counting down.
GCAGCTGGTAGTATTGTTGATGATAGTTGTCGGTCTGGTCTTTGTAGAATGCCGTGTTGCCGTCATCGTCTGTGTACATACCGCATGGGTTATATTTACGACCGTATTTTTCCATATCGGCTTTCGACGCATAGTCCCATGCCATATATGTACGCTCTTTTCCGTTGAATGTAATCAGTTTCACCACCGTCTTGTCGGTGAAGTATCCGCCTTGTAGGAAATAGGAGTACATCGCAGATGAAGCACGGTCGATATATCCATCGCTGCCGATGTTCGACAGACGACCTTGAATTCCCCAGTGGTTGCCAAGCAATCCTGTAGAGAAACGCAGTGTTTCCTTATGTGTGCCGTATGAACCGCCGGAGATGTCGAGTCCTAAATATGGTTTTGCTCCAATATTCTCCGTTTGCATATTTACTGTTGCGCCAAAGGCTCCAGCACCGTTTGTTGAGGTTCCCACACCACGTTGTACCTGAATACTCTGTACGCTTGATGTGAAGTCACCGATATTCACCCAGTACATTTGCGAACTCTCCGCATCATTCATAGGGATACCATTAGTCGTTACATTGATACGTGTAGGATCTGTACCGCGTACGCGGATACCGCTATATCCTATACCCGTTCCTGCATCACTCGATATGGTGACGCTTGGGAGCATATTCAGGATTGAGGGAATGTCCTTTCCATAGTTCACCTGCTTAATCTGCTCCTTCTGCATATTCGAGAATGCCATAGGTGTCTTCTGTGTGGCACGTGTAGAGACTACCTGCACGTCCTGCAGTTCATAGGTCTTCACTGTATCAACAGGTTCAACAGCTGCTGCTGTTCCCATGAGCATCATTGCTGTACAGAATAAAGAAAACTTTTTCATTTCCACTTTGTTCTTTTATAATGTAATTAAAAACAAAGGGGGAGATGTCAGATACGACTTTAAAACGTTAAGGTCTATGCTTTCAACGTTTATCCCTACGCCGGCATTATCCGGATCAGGTCAGAGGGTATCATCTCAGCCAAAAGAGCGTTGAACAATGAACGTTGAACAATCACTCTGGCACCCCTTAGCTTACTGTCTGTAAGCCGCCGCGAAGATACTAATAAATGAAGACACCGCAAAAGAAAAATGCGATTTTCTTCTGCGATGTTGAGTGAGAGTGTCTTTGATAGTCAAAGACAGTGTGATATTTACTTACATGCAGGGCACCAGGGCTTGAGTTGCTGGAAGAAGTCGTTGCCCTTGTCATCAACAAGGATGAAAGCAGGGAAGTCCTCAACACGAATCTTCCATACAGCTTCCATGCCGAGCTCAGGATATTCCACACATTCGATAGACTTAATGCTCGACTGTGACAGTACTGCTGCCACACCACCTATAGTGCCGAGGTAGAAACCGCCGTGTTTCTTGCAGGCATCGGTGACCTGCTGTGAGCGGTTGCCTTTGGCAATCATCACAAGGCTGGCTCCATTAGCTTGGAACTCATCTACGTATGGGTCCATACGGTTGGCTGTTGTCGGTCCCATAGAACCGCAGGGGTAGCCTTCCGGAGTCTTGGCTGGTCCTGCATAGAGTACAGGGTGGTCCTTGAAATACTGTGGCAGACCTTCACCAGCATCCAGACGTGCCTTCAGTTTGGCATGTGCAATGTCGCGTGCCACGATAATGGTACCACGTAGGTTTACTCTCGTTGACACCTTATATTTCGTGAGTTCTGCACGAACAGCGTCGATTCCCTTGTCGAGGTCTATTTCGATTCCTTTACCACCTTCACCAGGACGGCGTAACTCCTCAGGAATCAGCTCCGTTGGGTTACTATCCATCTTCTCCAGCCATATACCGTCACGGTTGATTTTTGCCTTGATATTACGGTCGGCAGAGCAGCTGACACCCATACCAATGGGGCATGATGCTCCGTGACGCGGCAGACGGATAACGCGAATGTCGTGAGCAAGGTACTTACCGCCAAACTGTGCTCCGAGACCGATCTTCTGTGCTTCCTTCAAAAGTTTTTCTTCCAGGTCGATGTCACGGAAAGCCCGTCCTGTCTCGTCACCTGTTGTAGGCAGAGAGTCATAGTACTTGATGCTGGCGAGCTTCACGGTGAGCAGGTTCTTCTCTGCAGACGTACCACCGATGACGAAGGCGATATGATATGGTGGGCATGCGGCTGTGCCGAGGTGCTTCATCTCTTCAACGAGGAATGGTAGGAGTGTACCTTCGTTCTGGATGGTAGCCTTTGTCATAGGATAGAAATATGTCTTGTTAGCCGAACCTCCACCCTTTGCGACCATTACGAAACGGTATTCAGCACCTTCCGTTGCTTCGATGTCAATCTGTGCTGGCAGGTTGCAGCGAGTGTTCACTTCATCATACATATTCAGCGGAGCATTCTGCGAATAGCGTAGGTTATCTTGTGTGAAGGTGTTGAATACACCCAATGAAAGGGCTTCCTCGTCTTCAAAACCTGTCCACACCTGCTGACCTTTCTCGCCATGAATGATGGCAGTGCCGGTGTCTTGACAGAATGGCAGGATGCCTTTGGCTGCAGTTTCTGCATTGCGCAGGAACTGCAGTGCAACATACTTGTCGTTTTCTGATGCCTCAGGGTCTGTCAGTACCTTTGCCACTTGCTCATTATGTTCACGGCGAAGCATGAATTCCACATCGTGGAAAGCCTGCTGTGCCAGCAGTGTCAGTGCCTCTTTAGATACCTTGATAATTTCCTTGCCTTCAAAGGTAGTTGTTGTCACGCCTTCCTTGGTCAGAAGACGATACTCTGTTGTGTCTTTCCCCATTTGAAACATGGGTGCGTACTTAAATTCTGGGTTTGACATAAAGGTTTATAGTTTATTGGTTATTGAATTATTGATTAGTATCCGAATATTTCCTCTGTGGTGAGTCGCTTGATAGGACCGATTTTCTCGAGGCTCTCCATGTCGAGCTCTTTCTCATCTCCAAGGATGATATATCGGTAAGGCTTCTTTGCCATATTTTTCTGCTCGAAGTCAACAATATCTTGCAGTGTCATAGTAGGTAGGGCGTTGTATACAGCCTCCTTCGGATCGGCAGTGTAGCCCTTTCGCTTGTACATGTAGTAGTTGGACAGGATATTGAACTTCGTGATGCGTCGGCTCTGCAGACTCTTTGTCAGGCTCTGCTTGGCGATATCGAAGGCTGTCTGGCTCTGCGGGATAGTGTCGATGATTTGGTTGAATGTACGGATGCAGTCCATCATCTTGTCGTTCTGTGATATGATGTATGTGAAGAACGACTCAGGCTCGTTAATACGCTCCGGTCGGTTATAACGCGCAAAGGCACTATAAGCCAGTCCGCGACTTTCGCGTAGCTCTTGGAAGACGATGGTGTTCATACCGCCTCCGAAATACTCATTGAACATGTCCTGAACGGCTTCTTCGTTCTTGTTCCATGCTTTGCCCTCATTGTGGAACTGAATCATGTAGATGTTCTTCGCATCATAGGGAGCGATGAGAATTTCGTCCGTTGGTGTTGTCTGCAGGGTATATTGTTTACCAACAGGAACGGGTTGCAACTGTTTGGAGGTTTTGTGGTATTTCGCCAAGGTCTTGCTTAGCTCCTGCTCGTCCATAGGACCGTAGTAGAGCACTGTCTGCTCCATGTTACGTAGCCGTTTTAGATTATCTACGAGTTGCTGCGGATCAATTTTGCGGAGCTGGTCAGTGGTAAATATGTTGCGCACGGAGTTGTAAGGACCATATGAACCATATTCGAACAAGGCTCCGAAGTTGCTGTTTTGTTCTTTCTTAGCATCATCACGACTTTTCTGGACGAGCTCGATATATTTACCATAAGAGTCGGCATCGGCTTTGGCATTCTGGAACAGTTCTTCAAGGAGAGCAAGTGCCTGCGGCAGGTTCTCGTTGAGTCCGTTCATCCACACGTAGGTTCTGTCATCGACAACGCTGATGCCGTAGTTGCAGGCAAGCTTATAGAACTTCTGTTTTATTTCAGAAACAGACATGTTGTCTGTGCCAATGTAGTCCAAATAATTCGCTGCATAGTATATGTCAAGCAGGTCTTCTTGGCCGAAATTATAAACGAACTCCAGGTTGAACCGGTCGTCGGTGGTGTTCTGCTTGTATATCAGTGGCAGTCCACCTTTGGTCTTCGTATCTTTCAAGTCGTTGTTGAAATCAAGGAACTGTGGCTCTATTGGCGGAACTTCCGCATTCTTTATGTCGTTGAGGAATTGACTTGAGAGGTCACGGTTTGTAGGGATAGCCGTGATGGCAGGTTTCTCAATCTTTTTTTGTGTGGTGTCTTCACCTTCACGTTTATATACACATACGAAATTATCACCGAAGTGACGCTGTGCAAAATCCATTATCTGCTGCTTTGTCATGTGAGACTGGCGGTTGATCTTATCTACTACATCTTCCCATTTGCAGTTGTTGATGAAAGCGTCAACCATAATGCTTGTTCGGCTGCGGTTATCGTCAAGCGATGTCAGGTATTGCAGCTTTTTGTTGTTTATGACACTTGGCAGCAAGTCATCAGAGAATTCTCCGCGCTTCAGTTTCCCGATTTCTTCAAGAATTAGTCCACGTAGGTCTTCCAGACTCTGTCCTTCCATCGGCATACCCTGAATAATGAATGTAGAATAATCGGTCAGTGGCAGACAGTATGCGCCTACACCCTGTGCCTTTAGCGTTTGCTCCAAATTAACTTCAAAGAGCCCAGCTTTGCCGTTGGCAAGAATCTTACTAATAATATCGAGAGTATCAGCTTGTGCGGTATTACCAGCATCGAAGCGCCATCCCAGCATTACATTCTCAGCTTCTTGTCCCACAACGGTAGTATCGCAGATAGCTGTTAGTGGTGCCATTGGTGCGTACTCCGGACGTGATAGGGTGGGGCTTGGCTTCCAGCTTCCGAAGTAACGGTCGATAATCTTTATTACCTCGTCAGGATCGAAGTCACCAGCCATACATATCGCTACGTTGTTTGGCACATAGTAACGCTTGAAGTAGTTCTTGATATTTGTGATTGACGGATTCTTCAAGTGATCCTGAGTACCGATAGTTGTCTGTGTTCCGTAAGGATGAGTAGGGAATAGCTTTGCAAAAAGGGCGTCAAAAGATTTGTCGCCATCATTAGTGAGGTAGATATTATATTCCCGTACACAGCTTCCAGCTCAGTATGGAAGCCGCGAATCACCATATTCTGGAATCGATCGGCCTGTACTTTTGCCCAGTTCTCTATCTCATTGTTTGGAATATTCTCTACGTAGCAGGTCACATCATACCATGTATAAGCATTTGTCCCGTTACTGCCGATAGCCGACATTAGCTTGTCGTATTCATTTGGAATAAAATACCGTGCTGCCAACTGGCTGACAGAATCTATCTCATGGTATGCCTGACGTCGTTCTTCAGGATTAGTGAGAGTACGATACTGCTCATAGCGTGCCTCTATATCATCGAGCAGAGGTTGTTCTGCAGCCGCATCAGTAACACCAAATTGTTTAGTTCCTTTAAACATCAGATGTTCCAGATAATGTGCCAGACCTGTTGTCTCGGCAGGGTCATTGCGTGATCCCGTCCTAACAGCAATATTTGCTTGCAAGCGTGGAGTCTCTTTATTCACACTAAGGTAAACAGTCAGACCATTGTCGAGGGTATAGATTCTCGTTTGCATGGCGTCACCCTCTACCGTCTTGTAGCGCTGTGCATGTAAAGGTAAAAAGGTGCAAAGGTAAAGAAGCGAAAGTACTGATACGCTCCTCAGATAGTTATAGCTTTTCATTGTTTTGATAATTAGTTAGTCTTTATAAGTCCCCCTCCCTTATGACTAAAAGGGTTAGGGTATGGCATTTAGTCCTCATAATCTACTTCATGTTCCAGTTGCTCAAGGAAGTTCTCGTAGACATCTTGTTCTACATCGCCCATTTCGAATTCTTTCTTGGCATCTTTCTGGATTTCTGCGATCCACGCTCTACGTGCAGTGATATAATCCTGGCGTATGCGACGGAGGTCTTCTTCTGTAATCTCCTCCAGGCCATAGTAGTCAAGAATCATCTTGTAAGACCATGTCCACTGGTATTCACGGAAGTGATCGTTGATTTCGCGGAAACGGCAGTTGACATCCTGTATGGTCTCAAGAGTGCCATTCTTGATATCTTCGATGATACGCTCCTCTTCGCTTGCAGGCAGTAGTAATCCGGATAGGTCGTTCCATTGTCCTTCACCGATGGTTGAAGTAGGCGTGCCGAGCCATCCGCCTTTGATAGCTCGCTTTAGAACAGCACCCATGTATATGCGCAGTGCTATATCGTAGTATTTGATGCCTTTACGTAGCGATGATGCGTTGATGACATATTCATGGAAGTTATATGACGACACGTCTTTGCCGGATGCGGCTTGCAATTGTTCGAGGATTTTCTTTCCTTCTACAATCTCACCAACGGTAAATGGTGTGAGCCAGTCGAAATTGATGATACTCTTACGGGATGATGCAGCACGCTTGTCACGTTTCGGCCATTTCTTTATGTCGCGGTATAAGCCAACCGTTGTGATGTTACGTCCAGGCACTAAGTACATCGTCTCACCATATGCCATCAGATAGGCAAATGGCAGACAGCGGGTATCAGGATGATGCATCAGCTTACCAAAGCAAACGCTGAAAGCTCCAATCGTTGCCGGCATTAGGATGTATGCGCCACTGGCAGTCTTTGTTCCGCGCTCCAAGGTGCCATAGTGCATAGGCCCCATCTTATATGCGTGATTCGAGAAGTTAGTTGACGATCCGGCATTGTAGAATGAGAATTCACCACCGATGAGGAGACTTGATTTATGATGGCTTGATGAGAAAGGACCGCAGAATGCGGCACAAGCCTCTCCGTTGGCCATATAGCTGTTGGCGAAGAAAAGACTTGCTTCGGCTGTGAATCCATTGGTAATCTGGCATGCCTCACCCACGAAGCAGTCTTGCATTTTCACGGAGTTTGTTATGGAGCATCCGTTACATATGATGGAGTTCTCGCAGATTACTCCAGTGCCGATATAGACACTTGCATCACCGGAGCTCATAATGGTACAGTCGCTTAGCCGTGCCGCTCCACTTATCTCACAGTCATCATGTATGACCGTATTTGTAATTTCTTTTGTATTGACGATTTTTACATTGTTACCGATGGTACCACGGTCAGGATTGCTTAAGCGTATCTCCTCGCTAACCATACGGTGTATGGCATCTTTCAGTTGCTTGTCATTGAAGTGCTTCACCATGAAAGCGGCCAGTTGGCTATTCAAGTCACGGAAAAGGATGACATTGCCATCGCCCATTTCATTGAGTACTGACACGAGATGTCCTTCGCCAAAGGTTGCTCCTTCCGTTGTCTCCATCGTACAAATGTTAGAGATGTAGCAGTTGTCACCAATGGTGTAGTTATTTATGAAATTACCAATTTTTTCTATCAGGCAGTTATTGCCCACTTTCACATTGCGCAGTGTTGCATCATTTATTCCTGCATGTTTCAGGAATCCGTCAGTCACTTCGATCTGCTTGTCGAATGTTCCCAGTTCGATGTCACCATAGAACATTACGCGGTGGAAAGAATAAGGACGGAAGTCGTCAGCAACCTTCACCCTGTTCCAGTCTTCTGCCCAGCAGTTGTTTTTTTCAAGGATTTCAATCTCGTCTAATGTTAGTTGTCTGTAGTTGTTCATATTTGTATGTTTTATGTTTTATGTTTTATATCTTTTTTATGTTATCTAGTCTATCTGGGTTTTCTAGATTATCTAGATGTTCTAGTCTATCTGGTAGAGGAAGTCATTATATGGATATTTCTGAACGTGCATTTCACGTACTCGTTTGTAGAGAACGTCGCGCAGTTCTTCAATATTTTCTTTTTTCTTGGCAGAGATGAACAGGCATTCCATATTTTTGCATCCTGCTCCTTGTTCCTTGCCTCCTATTTTTGCCATCCAAGTTTGTTTGAGGTCGTCAAGGGAGATATTCTCACGTGTAGCGGGAGTAAGGTCATCATCATCCTTCTCAACCCAGGAATAATTATCAATTTTATTAAAGATAATCATGGATGGTTTCTCTGCGCAACCCAAATCGGCAAGAGTCTTCTCTACTACCTGTATCTGCTCTTCGAATTCAGGATGGGAAATGTCTACCACATGTAATAGCAGGTCTGCCTCACGTACCTCGTCAAGTGTTGACTTAAATGATTCTACAAGGTCGGTGGGGAGCTTGCGAATAAAACCAACTGTGTCGGCAAGAAGGAATGGTAGATTCTCAACCACCACCTTACGTACCGTAGTGTCGAGTGTTGCAAAGAGCTTGTTCTCTGCGAACACATCGCTTTTGGCCATCAGGTTCATTATGGTGGACTTACCAACGTTGGTATATCCTACTAATGCTACGCGAATCAGTCGCCCGCGGCTCTTACGTTGTGTGGTTTTCTGCTTGTCTATCTCTATGAGACGTTGCTTCAACAGTGTAATACGCTGAAGGATGATACGGCGGTCCATTTCAAGCTGTGTCTCGCCAGGTCCGCGCAGACCAACACTTCCTTTTCCTCCACCACTACCAGAGCCGCCACCTTGACGTTCCAAGTGTGTCCACAGACGTTGCAGTCGTGGCAGCATATAGCGATATTGTGCCAGTTCCACCTGCGTCTTGGCATTGGCTGTCTGTGCCCTCATCGCGAAAATGTCAAGTATAAGTGTCGTGCGATCCAATATCTTTACCTGTAGTTCTTGTTCTATATTACGTATTTGCTTTGCCGACAGCTCATCGTCAAAGATTACCATTCCTACAGGCTGTGGTGCATTATCAGGAATAGCTGTAAGCTCTGAGAACTCCAACTGTTCCATATATTCATCGTATGCGTCCTGCTGCTGTTTTATATATTGTTTTATCTCTTCGAGTTTTCCCTTTCCCACGTATGTTACCTGTGAAGGCGCATTCACTCGTTGCGTGAAACGTTTCACGGTAACAGCACCAGCTGTATCAGCAAGAAATTCCAACTCGTCGAGATACTCTTTTGTCTTAGCTTCGTCCTGCTCCTTGGTGATTAGTCCCACCAATACGGCAGTCTCCGCTTTGGCATCAGATATAACGAATTCTTTCATCTACGCGTACATATATTTATATAACGTTGCAAAAGTAGTTATTTTAAATGAAAACCCACGCATAATTACTAAAAATATTGAAAACGTTTTCGTAGAAATAATGAAGAAAGTTCATTGTTTTTTTTGATTTAAATCAATCTTGTCATTACCTTTGCATCAGTTGATAAAGGATTTTCAAAGGTATAACTACATAAAACTCAAACTGCTGAAACATTCAGGAAAAGAAGTCTCGACGCGACGTCGGGGCTTCTTTTTTATCTGTAAAGCAAAAAAATATAACGGTTTGTTGTGTTTTTATGCTGAAAATATTACTTTTGTCGGCAGAAAATGTTAAAAGTGAACATAATAACAAATTAGTAAAAAGATGAGAGTAATTATTGAACAGGATTATGCAGCAATGTCCAAATGGGCTGCTAATCATGTAATTGAGCGTATCAACGCTGCAAAGCCAACAGCAGAAAAACCTTTTGTTTTAGGTCTTCCAACAGGTTCCTCACCAGAAGGAATGTATGCAGAACTTGTAAAGGCATATAAAGAAGGAAGAGTATCATTTAAGAATGTCCTCACTTTCAATATGGATGAGTATGTGAACCTGCCAGAGGAGCATCCTGAGAGCTACCACTCATTTATGGCTCGCAACCTCTTCGACCATATCGATTGTCCAAAGGAGAATATTCATATCCTTAATGGTAATGCCAAGGATTTGGCAGCAGAGTGTGCTCACTATGAGGAAATGATTCGTGAGACTGGCGGCATAGACCTGTTCTTGGGTGGTATCGGTCCTGACGGTCATATCGCTTTCAATGAGCCATATTCTTCTTTAACTTCCCGTACACGTGTAAAAACACTGACCACCGACACAATTATTGCTAACAGTCGTTTCTTCGATAATGATGTCAATAAGGTTCCTAAGCTGGCACTGACAGTTGGTGTAGGCACTGTGATGGATGCCAAAGAAGTGATGATTCTTGTTAATGGTCATCATAAGGCTCGTGCATTGAAGGCTGCCATTGAGGGTGCTGTTACACACGAATGGACAATCTCGGCTCTGCAGATGCATCCGCACGGAATTATTGTTGCTGACGAGCCGGCTACAGACGAGCTCAAGGTGAGCACATATAAGTATTTCAAAGACATTGAGAAGGACAACCTTTAAATGGATGTCGTAAGATTTATAAAGGATTGGACCTTACCAGTATCTATGGCTGTAGGTTCAGTCCTTTATCTGTTATTTGCCTATACACCTGTGCTGGAGCAGGCTGCGGTCTTTTTTGCACCAATCTTTGATGCAATACTACCGTTGTTTATGTTTTTAATCCTCTTTGTCACTTTCTGCAAGGTGGACTTTCATAAGCTTCGTCCTGTGATGTGGCATTGGTGGATAGGATTTTTTCAGGTGTTGTTTGTTATTGTTATTGTTGGAGCAATAGTAGTGTTTCAAATAACAGGTCGTAATCTCATCTTATTAGAAGCAATATTGACTTGTGTCATAGGCCCCTGTGCTGCAGCTGCAGCTGTGGTGACACAAAAGCTTGGTGGCTCGCTGGAAGAGATGACAAGCTACACCTTCTTGTCCAATTTCATAACGGCACTGCTCATCCCGATCTGTTTTCCTATGATAGACAAGGCTGCTAATATCAGCTTCATTGCGGCTTTCTTGAAGATTCTGTATGAGGTATGTGTAGTATTGCTTGTGCCAATGCTTCTGGCTTATATCGTCAAGCATTATCTGCATCGTTTCCATAAGATGATAACGAGCGTGAAAGACCTAAGCTATTATATGTGGGGTTGCTCACTGATGATAGTCACAGGCACAACGGTGAAGAACATTTGCCATGCAGACACAACAACAGGATTCCTGTTTATGATAGCCCTTTTGGGACTGATCCTTTGCATTATCCAGTTCGCTGTAGGTCGTTATATTGGCCATTTCTTCAATCATACAGTAGAGGCAGGACAGGCACTTGGACAGAAGAATACCGCTTTTGCCATATGGATAGCCTACGCTTTCCTTAACCCACTGTCATCAGTAGGTCCAGGCTGTTATATCCTTTGGCAGAATATCATCAATAGTATAGAGATATGGAGGTATAGGACCTCCCAAACATCATAGTAGCTTACAGCCTAAGGTCCAGGGTAAGTTGCTTAAACGACGAAGTAATTATGAAAAAGAAAGAATTAGAAAACATCCAGTTGCCCGATAATGCATTTCGGGAATTGCACGATGGTGAACAGTATCAACCGGTTCTGGAGTCAGGAAAACAATATCCTGAGGTCAACAGCTGGTCAGTGACTTGGGGCGTACTGATGGCGATGCTCTTCTCTGCTGCTGCCGCCTACCTTGGATTGAAGGTAGGACAGGTTTTCGAGGCTGCCATCCCTATCGCTATCATTGCCGTAGGAGTATCTACAGCAACTAAGCGTAGCAAGGCATTAGGCGAGAATGTTATCATTCAGAGTATTGGTGCATGCTCTGGAGCTGTTGTGGCAGGTGCAATCTTCACATTACCAGCTATTTACATTCTTCAGGCGAAATATCCTGATATGACAGCATCGTTTGTGAAGATTTTCATGGCATCGGCACTCGGCGGTATCTTGGGTATCCTGTTTCTTATACCTTTCCGTAAGTATTTTGTTAGCGACATGCATGGCAAATATCCATTCCCGGAAGCTACAGCAACGACACAAGTGCTGGTAAGTGGTGCAAAGGGCGGTGATCAGGCTAAGCCTTTGCTATTGGCAGGTCTTGTTGGTGGTCTTTACGATTTCATTGTGGCTACTTTCGGTTGGTGGAATGAGAATTTTACCAGTCGCGTTATCGGTCTTGGTGAACAGCTGGCAGATAAGGCAAAGCTTGTTTTCAAGGTTAATACAGGTGCTGCAGTCTTGGGTCTTGGTTATATCATAGGTCTGAAATATGCGATGTATATCTGTCTTGGCTCACTGGCAGTATGGTGGCTCATTGTGCCCGGTTTGTCGATAGTGTTTCATGATACGGTACTCAATTTAGGTGGCTCATCGGTAACAATGACTGTCGGACAGATGAGTCCGGAGGAGATATTCCGCGCGTATGCGCGTAGTATAGGTATTGGTGGTATTGCTATGGCGGGAATCATCGGTATCATCAAGTCATGGGAAATAATCCGTAGTGCAGTAGGACTTGCATCAAAGGAGTTCAAGGGTGGTGCCAACACCACAGAGGAGGTAGTACGTACCCAGCGCGACCTATCCTTCCGTTTTATTGCTATCGGCTCTGTCACAGCTATTATCCTCACCTTCGTGTTTTTCTGGTTTGGAGTGATGAACAATCTCTTGTTTGCACTCGTTGCCATACTTCTTGTAACTATTATTGCATTTCTCTTTACCACAGTCGCAGCTAACGCCATCGCTATTGTTGGAAGCAATCCTGTGTCGGGAATGACCCTGATGACACTTATTCTAGCGTCGGTTGTAATGGCGGCTGTCGGTTTGCAGGGCTCCAGTGGTATGCTTGCTGCATTGATTATGGGTGGTGTGGTATGTACGGCTCTCTCTATGGCCGGTTGTTTTATTACGGACTTAAAAATCGGTTATTGGCTTGGAACCACTCCGAAGAAGCAGGAGAGTTGGAAATTCCTCGGCACACTCGTGTCAGCAGCAACTGTCGGTGGCGTTATGATGCTTCTCAATAAAACTTATGGCTTTGATCCCAATGTTGAAGGTCATCTCGTAGCACCGCAGGCCAATGCTATGGCTGCTGTCATCGAGCCTATGATGAACGGTGCCGGAGCACCTTGGATACTCTATGGTGTCGGTGCTGTTATCGCTGTGGTTCTTACATGGTTTAAGATTCCGGCATTAGCTTTTGCTTTAGGTATGTTTATTCCATTGGAACTCAATGTTCCACTCGTTGTTGGTGGTGCCATCAACTGGTTTGTTACTTCACGTTCAAAGAATCAGGCAGTCAATAAAGCACGTGGTGACAAGGGTACGCTCATCGCAAGCGGATTTATTGCCGGTGGTGCCCTGATGGGCGTTGTCAGTGCCCTGTTGAAGTTTGGTGGTATAGAATTTGTGAATAGTATTTGGCTTGCTAACCCATTGTCTGAAATCTGTTCACTTATTGCCTACATCCTTCTGATTGCTTACTTCATCAGAGCAACAAAGTAAGACTTGTCCCCAATCCCTCTCTATGGAGGGGAGAGTGGTGACAAGGATATTAATTATGAATTATGAATTGTGAATTAAGAATAGAACCGATAGCTTATTTCCATTCGCCGCTCACCTCGAAATTCGGGGTGCCGCGGCAGAGCGGACTCGTGGAATCGCTGCGTGGGCGTGTGGTTTTTGAACCAGCATATAGGCGTGAGGAAGCTCTGCGCGGATTGGCTGACTTTGATTATGTGTGGCTGATATGGGGATTCTCGAGGGTCGAGAGTCGTTCTAGTCGAGAGTCGAGGGTTGAGAGTCTCACTGTCCGTCCGCCACGTTTAGGTGGTAATGAGCGTATAGGAGTCTTTGCTTCGCGCAGCCCGTTTCGTCCTAATGGGTTAGGACTGTCGTGTGTTCGTATCTCGAAGATTGAGAATTGTGAAATAGAGCTACTGGGTGCTGATTTGATGGATGGTACACCGATATATGATGTAAAGCCATATATCCCTTATGCCGATGCCCACCCGGAAGCACGAGGCGGCTTCACTGATAAACGGGAATGGAAAGTCCTGAAGGTGGAGATTCCAAAGGCAATTCAGTTGCAGTTCACAAAAGAGGAATTGCAGACTCTGACCGAAATTTTATCCTTGGATCCACGACCACACTACCACGATGACCCTAATCGTGTGTATGGTATGCCTTTTGCCGGGCGTGACATAAAGTTCAGAGTAGATGCTGACCGTTGTATAGTAGTTGAACGCTGAACAACTTTACTCTATCGCTTCTACCTTCGGTGCTGGAGCTGTCGGAGCTGCTTCTGTTGTAGGTGCTGGTGTTTCACTCTGTGAGGCATTCTCTGTCTCTGTAGAAGTCTCAGAATTAGCGTTTTCAGTTGTCTCTTCCGATTCAGCCTGTCGGCGTATGCTGTTGTACATGTTTTCCGCAGCACGTTTGGCCTCGGCCTCTTCTCTTGCAGCAGCGGCAGTGTCTATAGGTGCTTTCTCGAAATGAACCTCATCGCGGTCAGCCAGTGTTGTGTCTGGGTCAATCAGTGTACGGAAATAATCTGGGTCATTACGGTGAACCATATACTGGAACGTAAAGAATGCTACCAGTACTAATATGCCAGTGATGATAAATGCCATCATCTTACGACCTAATTGCGGATGTTCCTCAACAGGTTTTCCTGTCGGAATCTCTTCCTTTGTCTTCTCCATTTTCTTTGTGTCTTTGCGACTTGGTGCAGGAGCTCCACAGTTAGGACAATGGCTCAGCATATCTGCATAATACGTGTTACATTCAGGACAATGCATAGGTCTTGTATTTGTGATTTGTTACTTTCAGAATAATTTTCAGGGCAAAAGTACTATTTTATAAAATCATAATCAAGAAAAAACAAGATTTTCTTTGTAATATGCCCTTATAATTAGTACCTTTGCAGTCCTTAAAACTATGGAAGACCGTAAAAGATCAATCTATTAATTGTAATTTAAATAAGAGAAGAAAGTATGAAGAAATTATTTCTGTTATTGTCATTGCTGATAATGACAATCAGTGTTTCAGCAGTTCCCGCTAAGAAGGGTGTCTGGAAAACCCTTACATTAACTAACGGAACAGAAATTCGCGCACAGCTCGTAGGTGATGAGTACGGCCACTTTTGGCGTACAGAAGACGGCAATGCCTATCGTGAGGTTGCAGGTACAGACTATTTCGAGCAGATTGATGATCAGACAGCTATTGCTAAGGCGAAGACTCGTCGTGCTAAGATTAATGCTAAGCGTATGCAGAAGCGTACATTCGGTCATCCTACTCAAATACTAGGACAGAAGAAAGGTATTATCATCCTTGTAAACTTCAAGGATACGAAGTTTAAGACAGGCAACAATAATGCTTTGTATCAGAAAATTGCTAATCAGGAGAAATACACCGAGGGCAATTTCAAAGGTTCTATGGCTGACTATTTCAAGGCACAGAGCCGAGATCTGTTCGAACTTGATTTTGATGTTGTCGGTCCTTATACTCTTGATTATAATGTGTCTCATTACGGAGGCAATGACTCTGACGGCAACGACAAGCATCCTGCAGAAATGATTATAGAGGCTGTCAAAGCAGCAAAAGTTGATGTGGAAGACTGGGGACCATATGACTGGGACGGTGACTTGAAAGTTGACCAGGTATACGTAGTCTATGCCGGCAAGGGCGAGGCTGATGGTGGCGCAGCAAATACTATATGGCCACATTCCTGGACTCTTAGTGAAGGTGTAGAGTATGGTGACGGCACAGGACCTGTATCTGTTGGTACAGATTTGGTTGTTGACACCTATGCTTGTGGTGCCGAGTTGGACGGATATTCTGGTACTATAGCAGGTATCGGTACCATGTGCCACGAGTTCTCTCACTGTCTGGGGTATCCAGACTTCTATGACACTGACTATAGCGGTGGTCAGGGCATGTGCGTATGGGACCTTATGGACAGTGGCTCATATAACGGTGACAGCTTCCAGCCAGCAGGATATACCAGCTACGAGCGTTGGTTTGCAGGATGGTTAGAGCCCATCGTCCTTGAAGATGAAGACTTTACAGTGGAGAATATGAAGTCTCTGCAGAATGATGGTGAGTGCTACATTATTTATAATAAGGGAAACCGCAACGAGTATTTCCTGTTGGAAAACCGTCAGCTTGAAGGTTGGGATGCTTCACTTCCTGGTGCCGGACTGCTTATTCTGCATGCTGACTATGATGAATCAATCTGGGAGAACAACGCTCCTAACGATCAGCCTTCACATCAGCGTATGACGTGGGTTCCTGCAGATAAGAAGTATCAGTCTCAGTCTTCTTGGGGATCTAAAGATTATAATGTGTCTGGTATTGAGAACGACCCGTTCCCTTACAAGACGACCAATGCATTCAATAAGGATTTCAGTACTACCTTAGCCAAGCTC
>JAFZVR010000034.1 GCA_017617725.1 Prevotella sp. | reverse complement strand
CGTCTGTCACATCAACCAATTCCGCAAGAAATGAGCCGTTTTTGTCGGCATAAGGCCAAGAGCCTGTTCTCCTGTAGAGCAGGCTCTTATATTTTGCCGCCACATCCTCACGACAGTCTGCGGTATATATCTGTTGGAATGTTTCCAGTATCTCCTGCAGCAGTTGCTCAATGTCAAAGGTATGACCTATGAGCTGCATCAACGACACTGGATTAGGCGCATCGCTAAGGAATTCCGTTTGGTTGGCGTTCAGCCCAACCCCTATCAGACAGTCACGAAGACATCCCCCTTGCACCCTGCATTCAATAAGAATGCCAGCAATCTTCCTGTCACCGACATATATATCGTTAGGCCATTTGATACTGACATCGCCAACATAGTGTTTCAACACCTCTGCTATTGCCACCGATATCATCATTGACAGGCGGAACTGCTTCAGTGGGACTATATGGCGCGGATGGCACAGGAGGGAGAACAGAAGGTTCTTACCGCGCTCACTCTCCCACGAGTTGGTACCGCAACCACGTCCTGCTGTCTGATATTCTGCAGTAACAACAATCATATCATTAGCAGTGGCAAGAGCTTGCTCCTTTGAAGCAAGCTCTCGTAAGTATCGATTTGTGGAATCGGTTTGTTCCAGTCTGATATGACTAATCTGTGGCATTCGTCAACGCTTCACCTTAAATACCATGTTGCCAACCTTAACGACATACAACCCTGGTTTACTGAAATTTACAGGCAGTGTAATAGCACCGCTGCTACCCACCGTTGTCTCAGCTACCACACGTCCGTCAATGCTGTACACTAACACACGCTCACCTGCATGAGCGGCTGTCAGTCGACTGATACCGTCGACTATCTCCTTCTCTTTGAACGTCACTGTCAGATTATGGCTGGCATCAATACTCTCAATAGTATATATCGCACCATCGGCAAACTGTTTCGTTACATCGGCATCATCTATAAGGACGCTCTCAAGCTCATAATTCTCGTCAGATATAACTGACATGCTAACCAGTGTACCCTCATAATATGTCTTTGAGCCTGTGCCTGCTGTCTCTTCATCGTTGATAAAAAGTTTACCCCCCTCTCCTACTTCAAATCCTACAGTGTACTTTGCAAGTTTCTTCTGTGTCCACTTTGCTGTAGGATAGATATCATCGTAAGTGACACTATTAACAGATGCCTTACGAGTGCCATAGATACCTGTGAGGGTGAAGCGATAGGACTCAAGCGATGATGGCAACTTGCTAAAAGTAATCTTAAACTTATTGTTGATGAAAATCTGTGTATCGCCATCCTTCAGCATAGCATAGCTCTGACCATTTTCCATTTCAAGAATCATCTCAACATTCTCTACTATGATATACTGTCCATAGTCATCTGGTGTAAGGTCTGCAAGCTTCATATTCTTTGGCTCTGCCGTACCTGCTGTAATCTGAATATTATCATCAGTTGTCTGGTCTGCTACAGCCTCTGCAACAGGCATCTCGCCATCCCTAGTATATTTCACAAATATCATACCATTGAGGACAGAATTGACAGAAAGTGTGAATGGCATGTCGCGCAGGATGATAGCACCTGTAGCATCACTTACGTATGCATCACTACCATTGATATAGTTCACAATAACGTCATTGAGGTCTAACAGTGCCTCATGATTCTCATCGTATGTCTTAAAGGTAGCAATATTCTCAGCCTCATCTAACTGTGACACTATCACGGTTGTCGTTGCATCCAGTCCATTGTCTGTTGTCACTGTCACAGTCGTTGTACCAATCGAGACGCCTTCAACCAAACCTTCTTTAGTTACAGTGGCAATTTCCGGATTCTTAGATTCCCATGTGAGAGTATAAGGTGCGTATGACGGTTCTACAACTGCCTTTAGTTGACATGACCATCCTGGTGACAGTTCTATCTTTTCTGGCAGACTAATGCTCGATACCTCCATAGCACTCTCTACATCAAAGGTGATAATACCATTCTCCTCATTGATATTCTTCAATCCGTATGGTGCTTCCTGGCCTGCCCAGGCAATAAGGTTTGCTGGTGACGTGACATTATTCAATACCTTCACATTGTCTGTTCCAGGGAACGGATCACTGCCACTGTCCGTCGTACCACCTCCGGCACGCAGCAACTCTAAGTAGTTATGTGAGGGATTCGCGTTAATTTGATTATGGTTCCATGGCTCTTCTGACGACTTGTCTTCACGATATACTATCATACCATGACCAGGCAGAGGGGTATTCCATTTCACATTTTGGCGATTATCCAAGAAAAACCTCTCATCCGGGTTACCGCTCGGCAGTATAAAACCGTTATTGGAAGTATGTACAGGTTCAAGGGTATAGCTACCTGCAGTCGAAATGACATTCTCCTCAGCGTAACCAAGGTAACAGCGTTCATAATACGAATATCCCACTGGTGTGCGTCCGTCATTCTCATAGCTACCGCTCGCCATCACCGACCAGCCCCCAGGAGTATTGGTACTCTGTCCACCACTTGCTCCGTAATCAGTATCATAGAAGTCTGGCAAACCCTGCACATGACTGAACTCATGACAGAAAGTTCCTATTCCGTCAATATGCACTGTTGCAGGCACAGATGTCCAGCCGTAAAGCTCCACAGAGCTGGCGAAATCCCATAGATAGATCCCGTCCTTTTTAATATAGTAATCATAGTACGTTGTTCCATCAGGATTGTAGATGGCAGATCTATATGGCCACCACAGCCGGCTATCATTACCAGAGTAGTTTGAGCCGTAGCCGGCAATAATGAAATAGACATTATCGACAAATCCGTCGCCATCGTTGTCGTACTGGCTGAAGTCTACATCAGCATCAGCTTTATCAAGAGCTGCCAAAAGAATAGGCAACGTATTGCTTGCTTGCTGTGGAGCATACTGACTATAGTCGACAGTATATGGACCATAGACATCAAACTGCGGACGGAACACACCGCCGGAATTATCTGTGAAGTAGTCGCGCACACTACCCGTGCAGCTTACGAAAGTGCTACCTTCCTGGTATCCGGTATAGTTCTCCTTGTTAATCATATCTGTCATTAGCTCACCATAGTCACTACGTGAGAAAGACTTGTCATTGAACTGCACAAGGATAACAAGACTCTTGTAGTTAGGCTCCGTACCGGTATCCTTGAGCATGCCAGCCTTTCGCATCTGACGACGCTTCGCAAGAGTCTGCTTCTGCTGCACTTGTATCAGTTCTCTCATCTGTGCTATCTTAGCATCCATCTGCGGCTTCAGATATTTCTGTGTTGCAGAAAGATACTGCTTTTCCTGTACATTACGAGCCTGACTATCATGAGCTATTACCGTTGTTGGAACAAGCTTACCTTGCTGCAATTCAGCATATACATAATATCCTTTGTCATTACGAACAATAGTATAGCCGTCGCTTGTTGTCTCATAGTTAAGCCATTCGTCACCATGTAGGCTAACCGTCACTGTCGTTCCGTCTGGCTGTGTCACAGTTATAGCCCCACTCTTAGCTGGAACAGCCATCATGTTTATTGCTGCAAAGAATAGCATCAATATCAATGTTATCTTTTTCATATCTTTGTAATAACTATTTAGATGTATTATCTGCAAAGATACTTCAAAATATAACAAAATCCAAAAGATTTTATTACTTTTGCACCTATGAACGAGAAAGAGCAACTCCTTGCCGACCAGGCATTCATGCAGAAAGCCCTTGCTGAGGCTGAGCAAGCCTATCGTGAAGGTGAGATACCCATCGGTGCAGTCGTGGTGAGCGGCGGTAAAATCATTGCACGTGCCCACAACCTCACTGAGACTCTCAATGATGTGACAGCACATGCCGAGATGCAAGCTATCACTGCAGCAGCAAACCAGTTAGGAGGGAAATATCTCACTGACTGCACGCTATATGTGACGGTAGAGCCGTGCGTCATGTGTGCTGGAGCCATCGGCTGGGCACAGATAAAGCGCATCGTCTATGGTGCACCCGACGAAAAACGCGGTTACCACGACCATGCGCCTAATGCTTTTCACCCAAAGGCTACCGTGACTTCAGGAATACTTGAGGAAGAGTGCCGTGACCTTATGCAAAGGTTCTTTAAAGAAGTTAGAAGGTAGAATATACTTCCTACTCGGCAAAGCCGACCCTTCTTCCTTCTACCTTCTACATTCTTACTTCCTAACAGTCTTCTTACCATTGACAATTACTATGCCCTTATAGCTGTCACTGACACGCTGACCGGCGAGGTTATACCTCGGAGAACTCTTGTCAACTTGTAGATTCGTAGAATTATCCAATGAGTGGATTCCAGTCTCTGTAGAACCTTTCACAACAACTTCATCAAGATATAAACGATTAGCAGGCCAGAACGTCACCTTTATATCTCCACTACCGGTAATCGTTGTCTCGTAAGCTGTCCATGCGCTATTACTCATCTGGAATGATGATTCTGATAGCTGTGCACCATTATCAACAGTCAGTTCAAGGGCTGTTCCATCGCCACTGAACGCAGCCGCTTTGAAATAGAGGGTTGCAGAACCATTGATAGTAATTGCCGGTGTTCTTACCGTACCCTTATATTTATTACTTCCGAAGCGTGCACAACGATCTGCGCCATAGGCAGCACCAGTATTATAGAACCAGCCTTCATTGTCAGGAATGAATGAGCCACCACCTAAGCCACTCAATCCCCACAGGTTATCATTACATCCCTCACCATTACACTTATCAAAAGACTCATAGAATAGCGCATCTGTCGTATCTACTGTCGGGCCATTGGGGTCATCATCTTCTATAATGGAGCCAGCATGGAAAGAAATCAGTCCGTCAGTCATTTGAATCTGACAAATAGGATAGTTCATGTAATTTGAGCCATCGCTATTCTTATTGAATACTGTTGCTGCAGGGGTAGACTCATTAGTCAGACTGTTGACCTTACGATATGGATAGGGATCGGTAGCTTCATCATAATCGCCATTTGTATTATCTGCATGGAAAATTGTAAGCCGTTGATGCTCCGGATTAATATTAATGTCATTACTGTGCCAAGCGCTGTAATCATAGTCTACATGAAGTATCAGCAACCCAGCAGCAGGCAGTGATGCATCCCAGCCTGTCTTCTGACGGTTCTCCAATAGGTAGTATTCGTTTGAGTTACCTTGGTTGTAGATTATATATGCCTCACCACTTTCACTAAGGGCTTTCATTTCTGTTATATCCTGAATGCCTGTAAGTACTGTTGGAGCAAGCCAACCACACTGCCATTTCTCATAACTTGTATAACCTGCAGGTGTGTAACCATAATTATTGTCACAACCGCCTGCCATTGTATCCCAATGACCCATACCGTAGGCATCGCCACCAGAGTCCTCATAGTCAGAGTCATACATATCCATAATTCCAAGACAATGTGTGAACTCATGGCAGAAGGTACCGATACCATTAGGCAGTGTGGAAGTCATCTCACTGGCACAAGCATACGTCTGGACATACTTTCCATTTCCAACACTCATACGGTAGATACTTGACTCATGTGGCCAGATAGTATTAGGATCAGAGCCCGCGTATGCTTCATTGTCACCGGCATAGAGGATGAAAACCTGGTCAACATAGTTATCTCCGTCCCAATCATAACTTGTAAAGTTAACACCGTCATTCTTAGCTGCAGTGACAGCTTCACGAACCAGTGCAGAAACATTGTAATCTTTATATGGCGTATTCTTTCCATAGTAATCGTAATTATTATTCGCCATATATGGACCAGCTACATCGAATTCCAAATCGAACAGGCCATTACTCTGTGCACTAAAATAATCATGGACACTGCCGTTATGTCCCATGCCCTCATTATAAGTGAATCCGACCTTATTACAAAGGTTATTATAGAACGCCTGATTATGTTCAGTCTTGAATGTCTGGTTTGGGAACTCCATCAGTATAACGAGACCACGCTTTGTGCCAGTGTATGCTGTTGCACGCTTGGCATTATTCTTCGGCAAACGTGCTGCACGACGCATATTATCTGACTGCTGCGCACTTGCTACATCCTTGCTCATCGTTGTGAAATCAGCCAGAGCATAGTATTCGGTACCTTCTACCTTCTGGTATACGGTACCATCCACTGCTTTCCAATAATGGAAATACTCATCACCACACATCTCAACCCTGACAGTATTACCGTCAGCAAGTGTTATCTCTGTCCAAACACCCCTCTTTGCAGGGATGGCATTTGCTACCAGCACCATGCTGAGCAATACCAATACGGTTAAAAGTCTTTTCATAATCATTTATTGCAAGTTTATTTATTTCTATTATCTTGCAAAAATAACGTTTCTTCCTAACAATACCAAATAATTAAAGAAAAAATAGAGGCTGCGACTCCACTGAGCCACAGCCTCTGCAACAAGTGTATCTATAAAGTAATTTAAAGTGTTGCCTTACTTATCAGCTTTACTTATTGATGAGTTTCTTACCGTCACGGATAACGAGACCCTTAGTGTTAGACTTAACCTCCTGACCCATCAGGTTGTAAGTCTTAACCTTGTTACCAGTCTTAGCAGTTGAGATAATATTGATACCATCTGCAACCTCGCCCTGCTTTACAAAGAATGTTGCCTCGTCTGCAGGACCATAAACGTGAACAGTAGCGATACGACCCTCAACACCTGCAGGAAGAGCCTGTGCAGTAAACTGAAGCATGATAAGGTTCAATGGGTCCCCAGTTGTCTCAGACGGCTCATTCCAGTAATCACCAAGTGCAATATCAAGCCACTCTGGATCTTCATCAGCATACTCTACGTCAATGAAATAGTTCTCATTTGAGTCAGAATCAGTCCATGGGAATGCAGTGTACATATATGCAACCTCATCCTGATCTTCATCATCACTGACAGCAACGCCACCCTCTACAGGAGCTACGAATGTAGAAGCGTAAGGAGCGAGGATCTTGTCATACTTTGCAGTGAATGATACACCCAGTGAACAACCACCATAGTAGTGATAATATGAATCACCCGTTCCCTCTTCTTCACATATGAAATTACAATCCGTGGTACCACTATCAGCTGTATAAGTAGTACTTGTGAAGCCAATGCTGACACCCTCCTGATCAACACCAAGAATAATAACAGCAAAACGCTTGTTAATGATTATAGGCTCTAATGTCTCTGCACCGAAACTATCCTGAGACTTATTTGCGAACACGACAGAGCCAGAATACCAAGAGCCGCTATATCCTAATGCGCTTTTAATGTCGCTTGAAACATCCTGGACATTGTAGATATCAGAACCCGTTGCTGTGAATTCAGCAATTGTCTCACCAAAATATCCTTCATCGTCAAGTTCTACAAAACGCATTGTTAGCTCCTTACCCTCTGGTATCGGGTTAGCTTGTGTGGAATAGAAATCCAAGAAGGCATCCTCTATATAGAGAGGAGACATTGGCTTGTCAAAATCCTGTTCTATCGCATAGCAAGTGTGTTTTACGCCAGTTGACGTTGTAACATAACCTGTACCATAGAGATAATGGGTGTCCAGACTACCGAAGCCATAACCGCCATTGTGCTGGTCAGCCTGTGACATAGTAGTCAGACCCTGAACAGCAATACCAGAACCATCACTTGCATAAGCGCTATACTTACCCTCTGTTCCCAGAGTATAAGAAACGTTTCCAATAGTCAGAGTTGGGAGATAATAGTAGCTCAGAGAACCAACCTCTGCCTCTGGATCAGCAGAGGAAAGAGTACCAAAATCAAGATTTCCTGCAGCGTCAGCATCATCTGTAATATCCGTTGTATTATATGTCCAAATAGGATCACCCTTTACAGTACTCTTATTATAGAACCAAAGATCTGTATAAGGAGGAACCAAAAGAACAGATGATCTATAACCCGAGCCTTCCTTATCCCATGCTAAAAACATTGAGCCCTCCGGGCGTGCATAATATACACCATTCAATACACTCTTAAAAGGAACACGATCCTTTGTACACTTGGCTTCTGGAGCCTTTCTCATCAGATTCATGCTCTGCTTTACCTTAACAGCATCAGTATTCACTGCGCTTGTCTGTGCATTTGCACCAATAGCTGCAATAGCTATCAATGCAGAAAGTAAAAACTTCTTCATAATCTTAAAATTTAAATCTAAATATAACTTTTATAAACTCTTACTTATATTCTGCGTCAAACCAAATCTTATCATTAGCCGTATTCGTAAATCTTAGATACTTCAGGTTAAGACTGGTAACAGCAGGGGTTATTGTATATTCATTCGCTATTGTCTGGACTATAGTATTTACCGATGGGAATTTATTTATAACCAACTGTCCGGCATTATCTGTGCCTTCGTATGTAAATACTACATTGTCACCATTTTGCTCTGCCTTAAATGTGTAATTGTAATTGGCTGTCTTCTGAACCCAACGAGTTCCTTGCTTCTCACGATAGGTACATGTAACCCTGAAAGTCAACTTTTCATTATTATACTGGAATGACATCGCCTTGAGAGTATAATCAATACTTGCAAAATCCGCAACTATATTATTATATAATGTTGCAAACTCATCAGACATTGTGGTACTTGTGGCACTGAAGGTCCAAGAATGTGTAATTTCTCCTATAATTGTTGAATAGAAAAAATCTGCAGCTTTATTACCAGTAATATAATAATTTGCATTTTCTACACTTACAAAGGCATCCTTCTCCTTATCATAGCGGAAATCCTGAACCTTATCCTCACCTACTTCCTGTGCATCACGGAAACGGAGATAATAGTCTTCACCGCGCTTTGTAATGAGGAAAGGATTAAAGCTCTCATTAGCTACAGGGTCGCCATCGAAAGGATAGATGTTTGGGATACCATCGTTGGCACCCTCCATTTTGTAGATGTCTTCACCGAAATACACTAAATCATAAGTTGGTGCATCTGCTGGGAAATACATATTATTAAAATCTATAATATCCTGCAAATACGACTCGTACTCCACACCTTCCTCAACCGGAGTAAGGAGATTGTAGGTACCACGCTTCTTACCCTTGAGCATCATATAGCTTGCATCCTCCGGAGCATCAACAATGATGAACTCATAGTCACCTCCGACACCGACACCCTGCTCGTCATTAGGGTCATCATCAGTACCTGTAAACGGTACGTCCTCTGGATTAGAGAACGCATGCATACATTTATTATATGTATTGAAGCTGAGTACGGGTCCATCATCGGTAATAACCTGCCACAGTGACGTG
>JAFZVR010000033.1 GCA_017617725.1 Prevotella sp. | reverse complement strand
TCGCCTGACGACCCCGGTGGCTGGTCCACCTATCATGGCTATGCCTGCACCGACTACTATCGTGTTGATCCTCGTTTCGGTACTAATGCAGAGTATCGTCAACTCATTGATGCCTGCCATCAGAAAGGTCTGAAGGTTGTCATGGATATGATTTTCAACCACTGTGGCTTCGAACACCCATGGGTGGCTGATATGCCAAGCAAAGACTGGTTCAATCTGCCAGAATGGTTAGAGCAGTCTAATGGTACCAGCGACACTCGTGGCACTGATTTCCTGCAGACCAGCTATAAGCTCACGCCGGTCCTCGACCCATACGCTTCCGAGGTAGATCTTCGCGAGACTACTGAGGCGTGGTTCGTATCTACTATGCCAGACCTCAATCAGAACAATCCGCACCTCATGCGCTATCTCATACAGAATAGTATTTGGTGGATTGAGACGGCAGGTATCGACGGCATCCGTATGGACACCTATCCTTATGCGTTCCGTAAGCCTATGGCACAGTGGATGAAGGAGTTGGACCGTGAATATCCTAACTTCAATACCGTTGGTGAGACATGGGTGACAGAACCAGGCTATACTGCTGCATGGCAGAAAGACTCCAAGCTCTCTGATGAGAACAGCTATTTGAAGACCGTTATGGACTTCTCTTTCCAGGAGAAGCTCGATTCAGCAACGCATGAGATAACGGATAACTGGTGGCGTGGCTTTAACCGTTTGTATAACTCCTTCTGCTACGATTATCTCTATCCTAATCCGTCAAGTGTTATGGCATTCCTCGATAACCACGACACTGATCGCTTCTTACGTGACGGACAGGACGAGTTGGCACTGAAGCAGGGCTTGGGCTTGCTGATGACAGTCAACCGCATCCCACAGCTCTATTATGGTACGGAGATTATGATGAATGGTACGAAGCGCGTCAGTGATGGCTATGTCCGTAAGGACTTCCCCGGTGGATTCCCTGGTGACGATCATAATGCCTTTACTGCTGAGGGACGTACTCCTAACGAACAGATGATGTTCTCTTGGCTGTCCCGACTGCTACACTGGCGTCAGGGAAACGACCTTATTACAAAGGGTAAGATGACACAGTTCATCCCTTGGCATGGAGTATATGTTGTTGCCCGTACATATAATGGTCGTGCATCAATGACCATCATCAATGGCACACGTAAGCATAACGAGGCAGATGTACAACGTTATAAGGAGATTATTGGTACAAGAACAACAGCACGTGATGTCATCACTGGTGAGACCATTGATCTCACGAAGAATATTCCTCTTACTCCACGACAGACGTTGATAGTGGAAATGTGATATCA
Source organism: Prevotella sp. (assembly GCA_017617725.1). Taxonomy (GTDB): domain Bacteria; phylum Bacteroidota; class Bacteroidia; order Bacteroidales; family Bacteroidaceae; genus Prevotella. Next base: position 2,773 of record JAFZVR010000033.1, on the reverse strand, counting down.
AGGAGATAAAGGAGTTAAAAGAGTTCAAGAAGTTCAAGAAGTTAAAGGACACAAGAAACGAGCTGCGATTTCGCAGCTCGTTTCTTGTGCGCCTGACAGGACTCGAACCTGCACATCCGAAGACATTAGATCCTAAGTCTAACGCGTCTACCAATTCCGCCACAGGCGCTTTTCATAAATCAGGAGCTTCCTTCAGCTCCTTTTGTGTCGACACTTGGATTCGGACCAAGGACCCCCACCATGTCAAGGTGATACTCTAACCAGCTGAGCTATGCCGACTACTAAATGATAATTGACAATTGATAATTAACAGTTGACAATCGCATTTGCGGGTGCAAAGGTAGTATATTTAATTTATAATTCATAATTTATAATTCATATTTTTACTACTGCACCCTAAAAACAAATGTTTAAACATCTAAATGTTATCATGTTCTCCCATTTCTCCATCCCCTTTCGGGGAGGGTTGGAGCCTTTACTTTAGTTCCTTCCGCGCCTTTTCTATTATAGTGTCAACTCCCCTTGCGGTATCCTCATCAGTCATGTCAACCTTATAGTCCGGGTCCATACCGAATTCTGTCGTCTGTTTGTTACGGTCATACATCGGGCAGGCAGAGAAGCGTACCGCCCAACCGCCAGGTAGTTCCGAGGAGAAAGGCAAGCCGGCGCCACCACCGGTGCGGTCACCTACGACGATGACATTTGGTGCGCAGCGCATATATTTCACAAATTCGTTAGCAGCACTGAATACGGAACGGTTTGTGATTACAGCAACGCGTTTCTGCCAGCGTACGCCCTTGCCAGGCTTCAGCCGTTGCTCTTTGAGTTCAGAGAAGTCATTATGTCCCTTACCGGTCTTATGCTGCATATATCCTACGAGTGTCTCCTCGTTGATAAAGCGCGATGCTAACTGCTCGGCTGCAGTAATCAAACCACCGCCATTATCTCTCACATCGATGATGATGGCATTACATGGTGCAAGATAAGCAAGCATATCGTCAAGGACTCCGGCACCAATCTCATAAGAGAACGAGCCACAGTACACATATCCTATATTATCGTCAAGGATACGATAACGCAGGCTACCGCCAATCTTATAGTCCGTACCCATATATTGGCGATGTAGGATATTCGAGAAGTTCTGCGGGAAGTCCTCATGCCACGACCAGTTACGTGCCACATCAAAGGTGGAGTAGAGGTTCACATGTCCATCTCGCAGTTCGCTGAGCATATTGGCAAGCACTTCGAATTCTTGTGCCTCTGTCATTTCCGCATTGAACTGCGGCTTGTAGCGTTGGTACACCTCGTTCCAGTCGAGACCGTAGGCGCGTTCCTTCTCATCAAAGAAGCAATAGTGTTCATCGATGATACGCCACAGCGCCTCGAAGTTACCTTCCGGCGTGTCGTCATACTGCTTTTCATCGACGCATGAGAAGAGTAGGGGAAGGAGAAGGAAGAAGCCCCAGCTACTAGCAATCCACCCCCAACCCCTCCCGCACGGGAGGGGAGTAAGAGGGATGATTCTATTAAATACAAATTTCATTTCGTTATCTCGTTATTCCGTTGTTTCGTCTCTATCTCCCTCCCCTTTTGGGGAGGACTGGGGTGGTGCTGGTGAGGCTCTTAGGGCTGGTTGTTCTCACATCCCTTTCACCCATCCAATCATGAACAGGTGGGAGTAGTGGTGATATTTCAGATGGTTGACGTGCGACTGCTGATAGTCACCAATGTATCCTACGCGTAACCATGAACGTTTCCACTTCTTCACGGGACGGAAGTCGAGTGACAGCATCTGGCGTAGTGATGGTGTTGTTGCTGTCGTTGTTAGCACGATATTGTGATCGTCATCACCCTCATCGAAGATCTCGTAGTATGACTGTCCGTAGTTCGGTGAGAACATCACACCCACTGCCGGTACCATTGACTCATAGCCCAGTCGGAAGGCACAGCGTCTGATATTGAAGTCATAGCGTAGCAATACCGATGGTGCCAGATTGAGTGAGGCACGCACCTGTACGGGGTTATTACCATTGCGTGTGTTATACAGGAAGCCGAGGTTCAGGTCGGCGCCACCGCCGGCAGCCAGTAGCAGGTGTGGTGTCAGTTGCCAGTTATAACGCATCAGATACTGGAAGTTATACTCTCCACACAGTTCGGTGCCCGTGTTAGCACGATTGTTCACAGATGCAAAGGTCGCCTGATGTAGCATTGTCTGCGTCATCCCTGTCCACCGCAGTTGTCTGTTGTCCTGAAACACAAACCGTAGTTCCGTACCACGGTATTTTTCAGGAGAGAGGTAGGTGTCAAGGACGTCAGCAGCTCCTACTCCGAGCATTCTCACAAATTCTTTCTTGTGATTATATGTGCTGTCCTGTTGTGTCTGTGCTACACCGATGTTGTGGCATAGCATAGCAAGTACAATAGTCATGAGCAGTCTGCCTTTGTGCATACAGCTCTTTGTAATATTAGGAAAATAGTTTCTATTCATCTGGGAAAAGATTCAATTGTCGGCTCTGACCGTGCGGTTCCAGGCTTTCCGAACTTTCCGGAGTTTCTGGGACTTCTAGATTATCTAGATTTTCTAGAACTTCTGGAGTTTCCGGCTCTTCCGGGAATCGTGTTGGCTCCAACTCCTCTATTTTCGCCACGTTCCATGTGGTGATGCGTTTTCCTTTCGCCCTGAAGCCTTTCACGCCGATGTACTGCTCCACGTCAATCTCCATTGCTGGACGTGTAGCATCATCGCCACCGAAGGTTACTTCGATACGTGGGA
>JAFZVR010000032.1 GCA_017617725.1 Prevotella sp. | reverse complement strand
GACACTTCTTGCTCTCCCCAATTGTTTTTGATAAGACCAAAATCATCACGTCTTCCTGAAATTCCCAGCAGGCAACATTTTGTATTCAAATATGTTACCTGAATCATTGGAGATACGTATTCCTTATTCAGATTTGTATTACTCATATTTTGTATATTAACTTGCATCAATATTCTAATTTATTGTCGCGAGGATACATTACGGTGCAAAAGTAAGAATAAAAAAGAAGAATACAAAAATATTATGGAATTATTTGGTCGTTTGGGGGATTATGAAAACAGGACAAATGATTCACGTATCATTTGTCCTGTCATTTATCTACTTGAAGAATAGGGACTTTCCCTGCTGTGTCATTCATCGTACCAGTAGTTGTTCCCGTTGTCCTCATCCTCATCATCGTCGTTGAAACAGCCGGAATATCCACGAGCATAAGAGTTATTGTTGCTCACCTCATTGTGAATCCCAACATCTTCGCTCACTGTCAAGATATGATGACTATTAATCTTGACCTCCGTCATAAAAGGCATGACATATACTTTCTTTGCCATCATCGTAATTTTTTACTTAATGACCATCTTGCAGCCGTTCTTGACGTAGATACCCTTTGTCTTGGGAGCGCTGATGCGGCGGCCATTAAGGTCGTACCACACATTGTCAGTCTTTTGTTGCTTGTTTTCAAGCGTTGCAATACCAGTGGCATCATCATCACCAGGCAGACCGAGGAATATATTTGCTCCGACAGCGGCAGCAGGCAGAGCCAGCCAAGCCTTGTGGGCAGGCGATTCGAACGCTGCACCACCGCTTGCACCCCAGAACCAGCCAAAGGTGATTCCGTCGTTGCCGTATGTCAGTTTGTAGTATTTTTCACCGCCATAAGTAGTGGTCTTCGTGTCGCTGCCGTGAAGCAGATTGTTTGTAAAATTAGGGTTCACTTCACCAATATTTTCAGAAGCTTTGTCGAGCAATACGGCAGTACCCGCGGGAACGGTCTTATGGCTTGCGGCACCATCAGCAATCTTTTGGTAGGTCAGCCTATCATTATTCATACCTGTTACAATGTATGCAGCCACACCTGAAGGCAGGGTCACATCAAATGCGCTGTTATAGTAAGTGCCATAGTTCTGCGCTATTATCGTGGTGGCAGCCATGCACGCCAAGATAGTAGTAAATAGTTTCTTCATATTGTATCTGTTCATTTTTGTTAGTTTTGTTGATGCATTGGTCGCGTGCAAAGATACGAAATTTTCCGCAGATTAATTATTTCCTCCGAAAAAATCATAAATCGTCACGAAAGGGGTGGGGGATTAGTCGGTTGGCTACATCTGAAATCCGTGATCAACAATCCTATCCATCTTCCGACTAATAGAAATCCCGATGCTCAGATGAGTATCGGGATTCTATTGTTTGTTTGGAATAGTTGTTTAATAAAAAATTGAGTCTTTATGCCTCAGGTATTACGTTGACAACGCTCTTGTTGAACTTACCCTTGTGGAACTCTACTGTTCCATCAACAAGTGCATAGAGTGTGTCATCCTTGCCCAGACCAACGTTCTTACCAGGGTTGTGCTTAGTGCCACGCTGACGAACGATGATGTTACCGGCAATTACCTTCTGACCGCCAAAGATCTTAATACCAAGTCTCTGCGAAGCCGACTCACGGCCGTTCTTAGAACTACCAACACCTTTCTTATGTGCCATTTCTACGTCCTCCTTAGTTTAAGCGATTACTGATTTAACTTCAATCTGAGTGTACTGCTGGCGGTGTCCGTTCTTTACGCGATAGCCCTTACGACGCTTCTTCTTGAACACGATGACTTTGTCACCTTTTACCAGAGGAGTAATAACCTCAGCTTCTACTTTCGCACCTTCTACGGTTGGTGCACCTACCGTGACTGCACCCTCATTGTCAACGAGGAGTACCTTGTCAAAAGCAACAGCCTGGCCTTCTTCAGCATCCTTGATGTGGTTTACGAAGAGCTTTGCACCCTTCTCAGCCTTGAACTGTTGACCGTTGATTTCTACAATTGCGTACATTATTATTTATTGTAAACGGTTTTTTTTCGCCAGGCGACATGGCTTCGTGCCAGTACTTCCTTGAGCCCAAACGAACTAAATTTCTTTCTAATCTGTATTGGTAATCATGCGCCATCAGGCGGCACATGTAGCCAAATCGGGTGCAAAGGTAATCAAAAGTTGAGAGGTGAGAGATAAGAGGTGAGGTTTTATATTGAAAATTTAATATTATTTAAGATTAGGGGGCTGGAGAGAATTTGGTAAGGGGTGATAAAAAAACAAAAGCGATGACCTTCTCAGGCGATCGCTTCAATCTTCAATAGGTATTAGTTCTTTTAAGGTAAAAAGATTGTTTTCAGGATAACACTGCAAAGATAAGTTATAATTTAATACGCTCCAAATATTTCTGTGTATTTTTTACAAAAAAAATCGCTGTGTTGGCGCACAGCGAAATTTTTTTATTATTTCTTTTAAAAAAAAGGTGATTAAATGTAAATTTCGGACATAATACTTCAAAAATATCCTATTCTTTCAATCTGCGTCTGACTTCTGCATTAGCCTTTATCCAATCAGTATCGAGGGAGAACTGTGTGAGGAAATCCTCCCGATTGTAGTATGCCAGCACAAATTCCCTGTTGGGGTCATTGTAGAGTGGGTAATTAATGCTTACGTCACGGAACATTTTTATTACAGCGGCCTTGTCGCGTTCTTTTTGTGCACGACCATATTGCTGTACAAACAGGTTGAGGAAGTCGTACATGTAATATGCCTGGCTGTCGCGCTGGGCAAAGAGGTGTGCAAGTTCCTCGTTGGATAGTTCCTTTGTAGAGTCTGACATTGCCTCAAGGGTTTTGGTGTTGATATATGTCAGCACATCAACCTTGAACAGAGCCAGTTTCCTGACGCCTACATCCTCGTGTGTGTCGTTGAGCGTTGCATTACTGAGATTGTAGATTTCCTTGAACACAGCTTGTGACTGCGTATTCATGGCAAAGGCAATAAGCATCGTTGCCATAATCATAATTTTCTTCATATATTTCATGTTTTTAATTTTTAGACTCCCTTTTGTCTCATTGGTTTAGTTGCGTTGAAGAATTATACTGTTGTCGATACATGCTGGCCACTCTTCCTGATAGTGTGTGACCATGATGAGTGTCTTGTTTTTTCGCTGGCAGAAAGTTTCTATCACGTCCTTCACCAATCGACGGTTGGTATTGTCGAGTCCGTGTAGCGGTTCATCGAGGATAAGCAATTCCGGGTCTTTTACGAAGGCTCGTGCCAGGAGTACCAGTCGCTGTTCACCACTCGACATCTCTGTCAGGAGTGTGTCTGCTTTGCCGCCAATACCGAAGATGTCCATCCAGAAACGACATTTTACGTAATCGTCCTCCGTTGGTTTCACATATAGTCCTACGGAATCGAGCAGTCCGCTTGCCACCACGCGTATGGCGGGCAGAGGACGCAGGTATGCACGATGCATCTCGGGCGACACATAGCCAATGTGTTTTTTTATGTCCCATATCGACTCACCGCTTCCTCGTTCTTTTCCGAAGAGTGTGATGTCGCATGCGTATGCCTGTGGGTTGTCAGCACATATTAGGCTCAGGAGGGTTGATTTTCCTGCACCATTGTGTCCGCTGAGTGCCCATCGCTCACCGTTTCTTACTGTCCATGAGAGTTCCTTCAGTATGGTACGGTTTCCATATCGTATGCTGATATCATTCATTTTCAGTACTACGTCGCTCTGATAGTCCTTGTCAGATGTCGGCAGGCTGAGGATTGCCTGTTGTTTGTCTTCGGAGAGTACATGGCTGGGCACCTTCACCTTATTTATATATAGAGAGCGTGGTGATTTCCCGATGATTTTCATGTCACGTATCTTCACCACGTGAGTGATGAATTCTGGAATCTCGTCAATCTTCGACAGTACAAGCATCAGTCGTGTGATGTTTCCCGGTTGGCGTGTGATGGTCGTAAGCAGCTCTTTCAGTTGTTGGCGCGTGTCGGCATCCAGTCCTATGAATGGATTGTCGAGAATCAGTACTCGTGGCTGGGAGAACAGTGCCGACGCCAGTTTCACTTTTCTCAGTTCGCCACTCGACAGGAGTATGATGTATTTGTCCAGAAGGTAACTGATATGGAAGAGTTCGTAGAGCTGCTGTTGCATAGTACGGCGCTCCGGCGTATCCTCACCGGCAAGCAGGAATGCTTCTTCGAGTACTTTTCCTGCCGTAGGCGTCTCCGCATCTATCTCCATCTGGTTCCAGCGTTGCTGTAGGAAATATGTACGGTCGTTGTCTCCTCCGTATGTGTCACGGAATGTGATGTATTTGATATTGTCGCTAACCAGCTCGCGCGTGCTGGGCGAGAAGTCATAGGTGATGGCATCGGGTAGGGCAGGGTGACGTCCCACCAGCATGTCGATGAACATAGACTTACCGCCTCCGTTGGGACCGACAACGGCAAGGTGTTCATCATCGTAGAGGGTGAAGGTGACAGGCTCTGCCATACGCCATTTAGGCATACGGCATACTCCGTTTTCAATGTTGATTATTTTCTGTCTCATTTTCCGCCTATCAACTCCATTATCTTTGCCTGTGCCTTTGTGGGCGTGGCTTTCTCTATTATCTGTTTGTCAGAGACGCGTTTCTGGTTCCTGTTCACGAAGTCCTTCCAACTGCCGTAATGCTTGTCTGTTTCAGGACGTCCCATCTGCATGAAATGACAGTATGCGGCGGCTAAGGCATCAGTAGCATCCATGAATTTCGGCATCTCCTTCTCGTCCAGTTTCAACAGTCGTTGCAGCATTCCAGCTACCTGTTCTTTCGAAGCACTGCCATTGCCTGTTATTGCCACCTTTATCTTTGTAGGGGCATATTCGTGGATGGGTACGTCGCGTTCTATAGCGGCGGCTATGGCGACCCCCTGTGCCCGTCCTAATTTCAATACCGACTGTACATTCTTCCCGAAGAATGGTGCTTCGATAGCCATCTCGTCAGGCAGATACTCTTTTATGACACCTGTCACACGCTCGAAGATATGTCCCAGTCGCAGGTAAGGGTCGGTCTCTTTGCGCATATCGATAACGCCCATGACAACAAGTTCCGCCTTGTTGCCTACAACCCTCAGTACAGCATATCCCATCACGTTTGTACCAGGATCAATTCCCATTATCAGCTTTTCTGTCGCGCTCATATATATTCTCCAAACTCCCTCCCTTGAGGGGAGGGCTGGGGTGAGGCTCCTCAACCCTCATCTATCCATATACGGATTATGTGCCACCTCGTCACCGATAGTTGTCTCAGGTCCGTGACCAGGATAAACATTTGTGTCATCAGGAAGCTGTGCGAGGAAGCGCAGGCTTTGGATAATCATCATCATCGATCCTCCCGTCAGGTCAGTACGGCCAATGGAGAAACGGAAGAGGGTATCTCCTGAGAATAGCGTTTTCTCCTGTTCACAATAGAAACAGATACTGCCTTTTGAATGACCGGGTGTCTCCAGTACCTTGAAAGTATGACTACCGAAAGTCACCACATCATTTTCTTCCAGCAGACGTCCGGCATCAGGCATCTCAATAGGGAGCTCCATATCGAAGAAATGTGCCGCCTGCCCCTTGGCATTAAGCATTGTCTTCTCGTCACGTTCAGAGACTTCAGGTTTCAGGCCGTATGTCTTGAAAATGAACTCATTACCGAAATTATGGTCAAGATGTCCGTGAGTTACCAACAGGTGTACAGGTTTCAAGTCCTTTGCCTGGATATATGTTTTTATGGCTTCCTTGTCTTCATCATAGAAGGCACCACAGTCAATGATAACACATTCTTTTGTTTCGTCGCTCACAACATAGCAGTTCTCCTGCAACATGTTTATCGCGAATCGCTTTATATCAATCATATTCTAATTTTTTTTCAATAACCCATAACAACTCCCTCCCTTGAGAGGAGGGTTGGGGAGAGGCTGTTTAAATCGGTAAATAAATCACATTCTTCTCGCGGAACCACTCCTCATCAAAGAACATATCGACAGGGATTACCTCTACTACACGGCGGAAATTATGGATTTCTGCATCGAGGTTACCACCTTTCAGCACCAGCAAACCATTTGGCATTGCATTCTGCTGTTGTTTGGCAATATTCTTCTTCACTATCTTCACGAGGTCGGGGAGAGGCATCACGGCACGACTCACAACGAAGTCATATTTACCCTTTTCCTCTTCACCACGACGTTGCTCTGCAATGACATTCTTCAATCCGAGAGCCTTTGCAATCTCTGATGCAACAAGGATTTTCTTGCCAGTGCCGTCAATCAGCTTGAACCGTACCTCTGGAAACATTATCGCAAGGGGGATGCCAGGAAAACCGCCACCAGTACCAAAATCCAGCACCTTAGTGTCAGGCTTGAAATGCAATGTCTTCGCTATCGCCAACGAATGAAGCACATGATGCTCGTATAAGTTGTCGATATCCTTCCTTGAAATCACATTTATCTTTGCATTCCAGTCGCGATAGAGAGCATCAAGCTGTGCCATCTGCATTCTCTGTTCTTCTGTCAGCTCAGGAAAATATTTTAGTATCTGTTCCATAATCAATGATGTTTACTCTTCTATTTCAGATAGACTTCGGCCAATATTACCGAAGAAGGAACTGACGGTTTCGAGTGGTGCATAGCGATAGTAACGAATGCTTCGCAGGATGTTACGACGCATGACAGTGGTGTTGTTCTGAACAAATCCACTACGGCTCTGTTTGAAATGCCATTCTTCAGCGGTGTCTTTCGTCTGATATGTTATCGTCTTCACGGCAAGTCGCAGGGCTTCCTTGTCGGGATGCTCTACGAATGGCAGTTCGTCTTGTTCAAAGCCGAAGACACTCATCAGAATACTGCCCTGCAGTTGTGCCATACGTCTGAGGTGGAGGCTGTCGAGCCAGTTGTCGAGTTTCACGAAGTCAACCTTATCACCCCAGCGGCGCAGGTATTCTCCTAACTGCATGATACCGTCAAGGCTTAGTCCTCGGTTGAGGATGGTACTGAGATTATATACTATTATCTCGAGGAGGTCAATTGTTTCTACAGACGATTCCTCATCCTTCAGTTCCTTTGCGATGATGTTCTTAAGTTTCCTGTTCAGAAAGAAATTGTTCATCCTTACATCATCATTGGAAATGGCATGCTTTCGTTCCTCGTTGTGAACAATCAGCTCTGGCATAATCCGTGTGATGTCGGTAGGGATATTCAACAACGGATCATTTTCGTGGTTGTTGATTCCCTTGGCAAAGGTTGCAACAATATTCTGTGCTTCAACAACCTGCAGGAGACGACGCCACTTGAAAGGAGACATCGGCTCAATGGCTTCTTTGTCATTGAAGGCACCTGAGCGTAGTATGCGGAAGAAATTTCGTTCAATTATATTCATCAGCTATAACGTTTTGGATATCGAAAGATAATAGCCATCATTGCAGCAATTCCAATGGCGAAAGGATAATACAGATAGGGTACGATGGCAACAGGATTCAGGCTTGCAAGACCTGCGGCCATCAACAGCTGTGCACCGTAAGGCAGCAGTCCCTGGGTGAAGCATGAGAAAGTGTCGAGCAGTGATGCACACTTGCGCGGATCGAGACCATACCTGTCTCCAATCTTATGGGCAATACCGCCAACGGTGATGATGGCAACGGTATTGTTTGCCGTACAGACGTCAATGACGCTGACAAGTGCACCGATGGACAGCTCAGCACCACGCTTCCCGTGGATATGGTGCGTCAGCTTTGTAATGATGTAATCTATGCCGCCATTATGTCTTATGACCTCCAACAGACCACCTGCCATCAGTGTGATGATTATGAGTTCACCCATACCTACAATACCATCACCCATAGCCTTGAACCATCCGAAGATGTCGAAAGCACCACCTGTCAGACCTATTATTCCCGTCAGTATGATGCCCAGCGTCAGTACTGCCATAACATTGACGCCGATGACGGCCGTCAGGAGTACGACGAGGTAGGGGAGGACCTTTAGCAATTCTGTCTCCGGCACGTTGGAAGGCGCCGTCATTCCTTGTCCCATGAATACATAGACAATCAGTATGACGACCGCGGCTGGGATGACAATGAATGAGTTTACGCGGAACTTATCCGACAGCTTACAACCTTGTGTCTGGGTGGCTATGATTGTGGTGTCACTGATAAACGACAGGTTGTCGCCGAAGAAAGAACCGCCAACAACTACTGCTGTCATCATAGCAACAGAGGTGTCTGTCTGCGTGGCAACACCTGCGGCTATTGGCGTCAACGCCACAATAGTACCTACGCTGGTTCCTATACTCAATGAGATGAAGCATGCCGCAAGAAACAATCCCGCCAGAAGCATCTGAGAAGGCAATAGTGCAAGCGTCAGGTTTACAGTGGCATCGATACTGCCCATCACCTTAGCCGAGTTGGCAAAGGCTCCAGCCAGTACGAATATCCAAAGCATAAGCATCATCTCAGGCTTTCCAGCCCCGCGACTGAACACATTTATGCGCTTCCTTAGTTTTCCACGTGTGGTGGCGATAGCATAGATGCTTGACACCATGAACGCCACGATGATAGGCACACGATAGAAATCACGGGCAATGATGCTCGTTACCAGATATAGTATGATAAACACCGCAAGTGGCGACAATGCCAACAGCCCCTTCTTCACGCTCAACTCTCCACTTTAAACAATCTCTAAACTCTAAACTCTCAACTCTCAACTCCCTCCCTTGAGGGGAGGGCTGGGGTGAGGCTCCCAAACTCCCTCCCTCGAGGGGATGGCTGGGGTGAGGCTCCTCAACTTTAAAGAGTCACTCCTGTCTTGAAGATTGCTATTTCCTGATAGCCGTTTATCTCATTGCGAGTAGGTTCACCGTTTGCCACGCTGATGACCTTATCGATAAACTGTCGTATGAGGTCTTTCATCTCAACACCTTCTGTGAGAACACCGGCATTGAAGTCTATCCAGTTAGGCTTACGCTCGTAGAGATCACTATTGGTGGATATCTTCATTGTCGGGATGAATGTTCCGAATGGTGTTCCACGACCAGTTGTGAAGAGGACCATCTGACAGCCGGCGCTTGCAAGAGCAGTGGCTGCAACGAGATCGTTACCTGGTGCAGAGAGGAGGTTGAGACCGTTTACCTGCAGACGGTCGCCATATTCCAATACTCCACTGACAGGAGCACGTCCGCATTTCTGTGTACATCCGAGTGCTTTATCCTCAAGGGTTGAGATACCACCAGCCTTGTTTCCAGGACTTGGATTCTCACCAACGGGCTCACCGTGGGACAGGAAATAGTTCTTGAAATTATTTATAAGATTTACCGTCTGCTCAAAGAGTTCCGTCGTCTCACAACGATTCATCAAAATAGTCTCTGCACCAAACATCTCTGGTACCTCTGTGAGGATACTTGTTCCACCTTGTGCAACAACATAGTCGGAGAGTTCTCCAACGAGCGGATTGGCGGTGATGCCACTGAATCCATCAGAGCCGCCACACTTCAAACCAACTCTCAACTTGCTGAGTGGAACCTCTGTGCGCTTGTCCTGTTTTGCAAGGGCATATAGCTCACGAAGTATCTTCATGCCTTCCTCGAGCTCATCGCCTTCAACCTTTTGAGTAACAAGGAGTTTAATACGGTCTTTATCGTAGTCGCCCAGCATCTTCATGAAGTCGTCTGGCTGGTTGTTCTCACAACCGAGAGAGAGAACCAGTACAGCGCCTGCATTTGGATGGAGACAGATGTCACGTAATACCTTTCGTGTGTTCTCGTGGTCACCACTGAGCTGTGAGCAACCGAAATTATGGTGCCATGCATGGATGGCATCAATGCCTTCAAGATTTGTTTCCTTCGTCAACTGTTCAACAAGCTTCTCTGCTATACCGTTGACACATCCTACGGTAGGTACTATCCATACTTCATTACGGATTCCTACTTCGCCGTTCTTACGTTCATAACCTTTGAATGTACGTCCTTCATTAGGGATTGTCAAAACCTCATTGACAGGCTTATATTCATATTCCAGTGTTCCAGCAAGATTTGTTTTCAGATTATTCTCATTAACCCACTCTCCGGCTTTCAAATCGTGACGTGCATGGCCGATAGGATAGCCATACTTAATGATGTCCTTACCTTCAGGTGCATCTTCGAGCAGTACCTTATGGCCTGCAGGAGTATCTTGAAGGAGTTCGATTTTCTTGTCGTCAATCTCAATGATTTCGCCTTTTGTCATTGGTCTGAGGCATACAACCACTGAGTCGGCAGGGTTGATTTTGATGAATGCTGATTGTTTCATAGTTTTTTTTGTATATTATTGTTTGTTTTTATGCGTAGTGTATGAAGTGGACTTCTCTTATATGCTGTCGCGATGATAGAAGTCTATGTTTTCCTTCATTAGCAGTTCAATAGGCATATAGTTAACCGGACGTACCTTCTTTTTCAGTACAATGGCGCGGAACAGAGTCTCCACACATGAATAACCTTGCATATAGGCATGCTGGGCAATGAGGAAGGATATAGAGCCTTGTTTAACACAATCTACATTCTTTCCAACAAGGTCGTAACCCATAATCTGTACGTTCCTACGATTGGTGTCCAACAGGAATTTACCTACGATATGTGCTTTGGAAGCAAGGGTGATGCAGTGATGGACATTGGGGTGAGTAGAGAAGAATTTCTCAAGGATAGCACCATAACGCTTATGCTCCTCGTCCATCGGTAAGTCAACCTCATGAATAACGACATTGGGGTAGTGGTCAACCATATAATGACGGAAGCCAACCTCACGATTGGCCTGCTGTTTTGATGCTACATGACCATCCTTTATCTGCTTCATAAGCATGATTTCCTTCTCGCCGTTGGCAAGCATCATCAGCATCTTGGCTGCGAAATAGCCACTCTGGAACGAGTCCTGCCCAAAGAATGAAAGTGGTTTTAAATCAGGCATATATGAGTCGAGCATCACAAATGGGATGTTACGCTCATGGAGTTTGTCTGTAAACTGTCGTGTTAGCTCCAGCTCTGCAGGCACAATGATTACTCCATCTGGATTTGAATTAAGACAATCCTCATATTGCTCAATGAATGTCTCGTTCTTGAACCGCTGGTAATAGAGGATTTTTACATCGATATGGAAATCACGGCGAAACTCAACACAACGGTCTATGCCTTGCTCTATCTCCTCCCAATATGCTTCACTGGCATGTTTTGGCATCAGGCAATAAAACGTATATGAACGGTTGTAAGCCAATGCGCTGGCATAAACATTGGGTTGGTAATTAATCTCTTTCAGCACTTTCTCAACTTTCGCGAGAGCTGATTTAGAAACGTTTGGGCGTTTGTGGAGCACGCGGTCAACAGTACCTACAGAAACACCTGCCTGCTCTGCAATGTCTTTGATTCTTATTCGCTTATTCATAGTGTTGAAATAATGAGGTAAAAATGTTACTTCGCGATTTTCTCGCAAAGATACAACAATTATTTGAATTGTGCGAACACACAGCCACTTATTTTAAATAAAAAAGAAAAAAAATAGATTTTCTTTCGTTGGCTCAGCTTTTTTATGTACCTTTGCACGATATAAAGTGTTTTGTAACGAAACATCTACTGGAACTCATTTTTTTATATACAAATTCTTAAAAACAAAATCAAAAAACAATGGCAAAAATTGTAACACTGGGCGAGATTATGCTTCGCCTTTCTCCGCAAGGAAACGATCGTTTTATCCAGAGTGAATCATTCCGTATCATCCCAGGTGGTGGTGAGGCCAACGTAGCAGTTAGTGTAGCTAACTACGGTCACGATGCATACTTCGTATCTAAGCTCCCTAAGCATGAGATTGGCCAGATCGCCATTAATGCACTCCGTCGCTATGGTGTAAACACTGACTTCGTGGCACGTGGTGGTGAGCGCGTAGGTTTGTACTATGCAGAGACAGGTGCTTCAATGCGTCCTTCAAAGGTTATCTATGACCGTGCTCATTCTTCTATATCAGAGGCTGAACCATCAGACTTCGATTTCGACAAGATTATGGAAGGTGCAGCTTGGTTCCACTGGTCAGGTATTACACCTGCTGTCTCAGACAAAGCCGCTGAGTTGACAAAGCTCGCTTGTGAAGCTGCAAAGCGTCATGGTGTTACTGTTTCTGTTGACCTTAACTTCCGCAAGAAGCTGTGGACATCTGAGAAGGCTATCTCTATCATGCGTCCTTTGATGCAGTATGTTGACGTATGTATCGGTAATGAGGAAGATGCAGAACTCTGCCTCGGCTTCAAGCCAGATGCTGACGTGGAAGGTGGTCAGACAGATGCTGCAGGATATGAGGGAATATTCAAGCAGATGCGTGAGGAGTTCGGCTTCAAGTATGTCGTTTCTACTCTCCGTGAGAGTTTCTCTGCAACATTCAACGGCTGGAAGGCTCTTATCTATGACGGTAAGGAATTCTATCAGTCAAAACGCTATGAGATTAACCCAATCATCGACCGCGTAGGTGGTGGTGACTCATTCTCTGGTGGTCTCATCCACGGTCTTCTTACCAAACCTACTCAGGGCGAAGCTCTTGAGTTCGCTGTTGCTGCTTCTGCTCTGAAGCATACTATCAATGGTGACTTCAACCTCGTTGGTGTTGACGAAGTAGAGTCTCTCGCAGGTGGTAATGCTAACGGACGTGTACAACGCTAATACGATACAACTATGAAACAGTTTGAATACAAGGTGATATCCTCGGTTATAGGTACAGAGAAGAAACTTAATAAGCTGGGATTTGAAGGCTGGGAACTTGTTGCCGTCTTTGATTGTCGTCTGTATTTGAAACGTGAAATTAAAGTATAAAAGAACAAAAATGGCAAAATTTGATAAAATCCAGGTATTAAAGAAGATTGGTGATACGGGTATGGTTCCCGTGTTCTATAACAAAGACCTTGAAACATGTAAAAATGTTGTAAAGGCATGCTATGAAGGTGGCGTACGTGCTTTCGAGTTCACTAATCGTGGTGATTTCGCTCACGAGATTTTCGGTGAGCTCGTAAAGTGGGCAGACAAAGAGTGTCCAGAGTTGGCTCTCGGTATCGGTTCTGTCGTTGATGCTCCTACAGCTGCTTTATACATTCAGCTCGGTGCCAACTTCGTAGTAGGCCCATTGTTCAATCCGGAGATAGCTCCTGTATGTAATCGTCGTCTTGTTCCTTACTGCCCAGGTTGTATGACCGTAAGCGAGATTGGTAAGGCTCAGGAATTAGGATGTGACCTCACAAAGGTATTCCCTGGTGATGTTGTTGGTCCTAACATGGTGAAGGGCTTGAAGGCTCCAATGCCTTGGTCAAAGATTATGGTTACTGGTGGTGTCGCTCCTGAGGAGGAGAATCTGAAAAACTGGTTCAAGGCAGGCGTCTTCTGCGTTGGCATGGGTTCAAAGCTGTTCCCTTCAGACAAGGTAAAAGCTGGTGACTGGCAGTATGTTACAGACAAGTGCAAGGAAGCTCTTGGCTACGTTGCTAAGGCTCGCGCATAATATTTCTCTACGGAACAGGGATTATGGAAAGGGAATGTCTTTTTCTGTAATCCCTATTCTTTTCTCCGTAGTGTTCCTTTCAGCTTGTTCATCTCCACAAACAGATGAGGTTGACAAGTTGAATGCGTTATCTTATTATAATCATTACCGTAACCTTGATTCCACAACAGTTTATGCTCGTCGTGCGTTAGCATTGGCAGACAACTATGATACGGGTAGGGCAGAGGCTCTGAACAACCTTGCGTTTGTAAGTATCATGAAAATGGACTATGAGAAGGCCTGCAAACAACTCGACAGCATTACAAGTCTAACAGACAATCAGGTGGAACTGCTCATTGCTGATGTGCAATATATGCGCCTGTGTCAGCGGAAATCGCAGAACAAGGATTTCTACGATTATCATGAAAGCGCCATACATCGTATGCAGCGCATTCAAGAGGAACAGTCGATGTTGAACCCACATCAGCATCAGCGTATGGTCTATGCCATATCGGAGTTCAATATTATTACCTCCACATATTATTATTACGTGGGATTAGAGCAGCAGAGTGTTGATGCCATCATGGAGATTAATCCTGATGGAGAAATAAGAACTGATACTGCACAACTGTTGGCATACTACTATAATGTTGGAGCAGGAGGAATCATAACAGAAGGTAGCACAGAGGAAATTGCGCAACAGGAGTTCGATAATCTGATGCGTTGCTATCTGCTCTCACGACAGTATAATTTCCCATTCTGGAAGGCAAATGCCCTACAAGCTATCAGCGAACATCTTCAACAGCCAGCACAACGAGCACAACTGATAAGGGATAATATGCCGGCAATGAAGTTCATTAATGTTGATCAGATGCCCGACTCTTTGCTGGCAGGCAATCTGGCACAACGCTCATTGGACTTATTCTCATCTTATGGCGATATCTATCAGATTGCTGGTGCATATCGTACACTGGCACAGTGCTACTGGTATATAGAAGATTACAACTCCGCACTGATATGTTTGGAGAATGCATTAAATAAAAACAAAGCTATCAGACAGGCTCCAGATCTGGTTGCGTCGATATGTGAACAGCTGAGCCTTGTCTATTCTGCTTTAGACGATAAGGAGAATAGCGATGATAATCGCAATATATATCTCGACCTGCAGGACGAAACTCGTCAGGACAGATTCCTTGAATCACGTGCCGATCAGTTAGACAGGACATCGAAACAGCTAAATCTTATTATTACCATTGTCGTGATGACAATCATTGTAGTGCTCTTTCTCCTGTTTCTTTTCGATTGGTTGCGCCGACGTAGTGACAAGAAGAACAACATACAGTCATTCCTGGCTCCTTTACAGGAATGGCAGCAACGCAATAAGCATGAAATTGCTGCACTCGAAGATCATTATGAGGAGGTATGTGAAGACTACCATTATCAAACGGTTATCAGACAGCAGAATAAGGAACGTAACCTTGAACAGCGTGCCAAAGTATCACTCGTCAACAGCATCACACCATTGATAGACCGTATGCTGCATGAAATCCACAGACTTACGAATACTACAGAAGATGAGACTGTCAGGAAGGAACGATTGGCATATATTGGTGAACTGACAGAACAAATCAACGACTATAACGATCTGTTGACAGAATGGATTCAGATGCGACAGGGACAGTTGAGCCTACATATAGAGAGTTTCCCGTTGCAACCTTTGTTCGACATTATCCGTCGTAACAGCACCAGCTATACAATGAAAGAGCTGTCGTTAGAGGTGAAGAATACCGACGCTGTGGTAAAGGCAGACCGCATACTGACATTATTCATGATCAGCACACTTGCTGACAATGCCCGCAAATTCACTCCAGCAGGTGGAAGCGTCACCGTTTCAGCTTCACAGCATAGCCAATATGTGGAGATTGCAGTCGAAGACACAGGTATAGGAATGACAGAGGAGGAACGCTTACATCTGTTTGAATATAAACCCATCCATGATTCCACATCGAAAGATAATGCATCACACGGGTTCGGCCTCATGAACTGCAAGGGCATCATCGAGAAATACAAGAAGGTGTCACAGCTATTCTCCGTGTGCAGTATCGACGTGTCAAGTGAAAAGGGTAAAGGAAGCACATTCACATTCAGACTCCCCAAAGGTGTGAGTAAGATGGCAAAGGGATTGATAATGCTGTTTGGTATGACTATTCTTTCTCTATTGCCGGATAAGGCTTTGGCAGAATCGGGTATCCCATATGAACAGGTACAGACCATGTGGGCAGATAGTGTCTTCCACTGCAATGTAGATGGGCGCTATCAGCAGGCCATCAGCTATGCTGACAGTTGTCTGGCAGCTTGTAATGCAGCATATCACAAGCTCTATCCCGATGGGGACATGTACCTTTCGCTTGATGCTGTCAGCACGGAACCAATGGCAGAGGTAAAATGGTTCCAGCAAGGACTGAAAGCTAATTATACCGTCCTGCTCTCTGTTCGGAATGAAGTAGCCGTTGCCGCTCTCGCTCTCCATAAATGGTCACTTTATTATTATAATAACAAGGTGTACACCCACCTGTTCAACGAGATGTCTGCCGATCGCACCCTTGGCGATTATTGCAGGGCTATGCAGCGTTCCGAGACAAATAAGAGTGTTGCCGTCGTGATATTGATACTCCTTCTGGCATCTCTGTTGCCTGCTTACTACTTCATATATTATCGTCACCGTTTACATGAACAATATTGCATCCGACGACTGGAATTTATTAACGAACAGTTGTTGAGCAATATGTCTGCTGAAGAGAAACTGCAGCAAATAAGGAAGATTGACTACGGACACTTCCCTGAGAAATTGAAGGATATCGTTAACCAGATAATAGCAGTGTTAAAAGATTCTGTTACCATTAGTCAGGCTCGCCAGACAGATATTGAACTGATGAGTGATGAATGTCGACGGGTACAGATGGAAAATGAACGCTATTATGTTGCCAACAGTGTTCTCGATAATTGTCTCTCCACACTGAAACATGAGACTATGTATTACCCTTCGAGAATACGCCATATCATTGACAATACACCAGAGGGCCTGCTGTCAGTGGCAAATCTTGCAGAATATTACAAAGAGCTGTATTCAATTCTCAGCCATCAGACAATGCGACAGATCGAGGCGATGAAACCCGCATGCCGTCCTGTCAATGCGTCAGCAATAACAGGTTATGAGTCTGATGTCGTATTCCTTGGTGACGAGAATATGCTGAGCTATCTCTTTGTTATTTTAAAACAACAAAACAAGAATATACAACCAGAGATAAACATAACACCTAAGGATACCAACTACGCCTTGGTGACGGTACACATGAAGGAACTGTCCTTGACGGAGGAGGAATGTATGCAACTATTCTCTCCGTCTGCTCATAACTTGCCATTCTTCCTCTGTCGTCAAATAGTTAGAGATACTGGCGAAAGTACAAACCTGCGAGGATGTGGCATCATCGCAAGGAAAGCTGCCGTAGGTACCGACATTGAAATAATGTTAGGAGTGAAGAAGATGAAAAATTAAAAATGAATTATAAATTATAAATTATAAATTATGAATTATAAATTATGAATTATAAATTAACATACTATGGAGCCATTTAAGATAATCATTGTAGAAGAC
This sequence comes from Prevotella sp., assembly GCA_017617725.1. Lineage (GTDB taxonomy): Bacteria > Bacteroidota > Bacteroidia > Bacteroidales > Bacteroidaceae > Prevotella. The sequence continues at coordinate 7,852 of JAFZVR010000032.1, read as the reverse complement.
GTACCACTGGAGCTCAAAGGTACGGAGGGAATTATACGTAACGACATTCCTGAGGCACAAGTACTTGGAAAGGCTGAGAATGAAGTAGCATACTGGAAACTCATTAAAGCACAGCTGCCTGACCTTGTCCTGTTGGATTTGGGACTTGGTGGCTCTACCACTATCGGCGTGGAGATTTGTAGGCAGACAAAGCAACAATATCCACAGGTAAAAGTACTCATTTTTACAGGCGAAATCCTCAATGAGAAACTATGGGTGGATGTCCTCGATGCAGGCGCTGACGGCATTTGCTTGAAGAGTGGTGAACTGCTAACTCGTGGTGATGTGGCCAGTGTGATGAGTGGTAAACGCCTTGTCTTCAATCAACCCATACTCGAGAAAATTGTCACCCGTTTCAAGCAGAGTGTCAGCCAACAGCTCATGCATCAGGAGGCATTGGTGGACTATGAGATTGACGAGTACGACGAGCGTTTCCTTCGTCATCTTGCCCTTGGCTTTACAAAGGAGCAGATTACCAACCTGCGTAGTATGCCCTTCGGCATAAAGAGTCTTGAGAAACGTCAGAACGAACTTGCTCAGAAACTCTTCCCTAATAACTCACGTAATGTCAATGCCACACGCCTTGTTGTACGTGCCTTAGAGTTACGCATCATTGATATCGATAACCTTTATCCTGATGAATAATCGCCGTCTTACATCCCTTGCCGCAAAGAGGTGGAGTATAGTCCTTCTCGTACTTCTTGTCGTTCAGGTACTGCTCGTTTTTGTATCATGGCTTATTACAGCTGTGTCACCAGAGAGCCATATCCACTCTCTTTTGTCGTCAGAGGGGCTTCGCTGGTTGTTTGGGTCATTTGTCGATAATATCACCCAACCTTTTCTGGTATGGATGATACTCGTTGCTATGGCTGTGGGCACATGGCGCAGTTCCGTTCCCCGTCATACAAGGATTATTATCCCTTCATTGGTATGGGTAGAGTTGGCAATCATCCTTGCTGTTATGAGCTTGCTCACCGTTGTGCCACATGCCATCTTGCGTAGTGTCACAGGCTCCCTTTTTCCAAGCAGTTTCTCTCACAGTATCTTACCTGTTATGTGCATCACCACTATTATCTGCGCTATCACCATCGGATTTGCCAACAATCGTCTGCACACTCTTGCCGATGTATATGATGCACTTGTCTCAGGCCTACGTGATGCCGCATGCTTAGTTCCTATATATATAGTTGCTACAGAACTATATTTCTCCTTCCGTTTTGTAATTGGCTGAGAGAGTAACGAAGAGGTTACTCATGATGATAGGGTTCACCTTTTATGATAGTGCAGGCGCGATAGAATTGTTCTGTGAAAATAAGGCGTATCATCTGATGTGAGAATGTCATCTTGGATAGCGACAGCTTCTCGTTTGCACGATTATATACGGCATCAGAGAATCCGTATGGACCACCAATCACAAATACTAACTGACGGGTAACTTGCTGCTTCTTTTCTATCCATGAGGCAAACTCAATACTGCGCAGCTCCTTGCCGTGCTCATCAAGAAGTACTACTGTGTCAGTAGGCTGTATCTGACGTAGTATCAGTTCTCCTTCCATTACTTTCTGCTGTTCCTCCGACAGATGCTTGGTGTTCTTCAGTTCGGGAATGGTAACAATCTGAAAGGGCATATAATGACCTATCCGCTTCACATAGTCATCAATGCCGGCAATGAAATGTTTGTCAACGGTCTTTCCTACCTGTATTAAAATCGTTTTCATTATACTCTCAACTTTAAACTCCCTCCAGCCAATCATCAATAAGTTTACGTGCTATGGATAATTTCTCTGGGATTGTGGGTAGATTGTCCTTGCGGAACCACGCACCACGTTTCAGTTCCTCACGTTGCAGGTGGATATCACCAGAGACATAGTCAGCATGGAATCCCACCATGATACCACATGGATAGGGCCAGGGTTGACTGCCAAAATATCTGAGGTTCGTGATACGTAATCCTGTCTCTTCCATCACCTCACGATGGACAGCTTCCTCAAGCGATTCGCCTGTCTCTACAAAGCCTGCTACAAGCCCGAAGAAGTCCGTGCGGAAATTACGTGCCTGAACCAATAGCACTTCTTCCTCTTTACCCTCAGCACTCGATTCTCCACCCTTGACAGTTCTATGTATCAGCACTATTACGGCTGGTGAAACCTGTGGCCAAATCTCCTTGCCGCAGTTGGTACAGCGTTTGGAGATAGCGGTATGCATCTTCATGGGAGCACCACAGACACCACAGAAACGGGTGTTGTAGTCCCAATAGAGCAACTCCTGACATTTACCAGCCTTCAGATACAGTTCGTAGGGCAGCTTGTAATAAGAGGCTCGTAAACCGCACATTTCATATTTAGTCGAGAGTCGAGGGTCGAGAGACGAGGGTGGAGCGTCAAGTAACACCGTCTTTACCTCAATGTTATCCCCATCAAGAGGTGTGACATTATGAATCGTCTGCCACTCTTTTAGTGGTACAGGTGGTTCCTCCCCCGATGGGATGGTATAGGTGCCATCGGGCAGGTGTTCTAACAACAGTTCTGTCTTGCAGAAAAGATACCAATGAACCATCTTATTGTTATCAGTTCGTTAATTATTTTTTCAACTTTCGCATATTAAGTAGATATAGGAAGATAAAGGAGGGCTGGGGTGGTTTCCTTATCCGAAAAGTAGGCGGAGTGCTTCCTCCACTTTTCGTACAGGATGGAGCTCTATATTGAACTTTTTATGATTAAGTCCTTGTAGGTTATATTTTGGTATAATGATATGGCTAAAGCCTAACTTCTCAGCTTCACCAATACGTTGTTCTATGCGTGCCACAGGACGTACCTCGCCACTAAGGCCTACCTCTCCAGCCATACACCAGCCGCTTTCTATCGGAGTATCTACATTGCTCGAGAGTACTGCTGCGATAACACTCAGATCCATAGCGAGATCTGTGACGCGCAGACCACCTGCTATATTCAGAAAAACGTCCTTCTGCATCAGTTTGAAACCAACACGTTTCTCAAGAACGGCGAGGAGCATATTCAAGCGGCGCTGGTCAAAACCGGTTGCAGAACGCTGAGGGGTACCGTAGGCCGCAGAAGAGACAAGTGCTTGCGTCTCAACAAGGAAGGGACGCATACCCTCAATCGCACTCGATATGGCAATGCCTGACAACCCGTCATGGTCTTGCGTAAGCAGAAGTTCCGAAGGATTGGAAACTTGGCGAAGACCACTCTGCTGCATCTCGTAGATACCTAATTCACTTGTTGAGCCAAAGCGGTTTTTGATGCTTCGCAGTATGCGATACATATGGTGTTGGTCGCCTTCAAACTGTATGACAGTATCAACGATATGTTCAAGAATCTTTGGTCCTGCAAGTGAACCTTCTTTCGTTATATGTCCGATGAGGATGACTGGCACATGACTGGTCTTGGCGAAACGGAGTAGGGCAGAAGCACACTCGCGCACCTGACTGATAGAGCCAGGACTGCTGTCCACATCCTCTGTAGCAATTGTCTGAATGGAGTCGATTATGACAATCTCCGGCTTTTCTTCCATGATATGTGAGAAGATAGCCTCCAGCGATGTTTCTGTTAATATTAGTGGAGAGTCAAGGGTGGAGTGTGCCAGCCTCTCTGCACGCATCTTCAACTGGTGGGCACTCTCTTCACCACTTACATAGAGTATGCGTTTCTCCGGCATGTTCAGAACGGTCTGTAGTATGAGTGTACTCTTGCCAATACCAGGCTCACCTCCTAACAGTACGATACTGCCTGGAACTAATCCGCCTCCCAAGACACGATTGAGCTCATCGTCGTGGAAGATGATACGTGGTTCATCCTGTGAGGATATATCACGCAGACGTAGTACCTTCGCAGCATCCCTTCCCTTGTTGTTGATGCTACCACCCGTACTCCAGTTTGATATTTTGTTGGATGGTGATAGGGAAACACCCTTTATCTCTTTGAAGGTGTTCCACTGCCCACATGCAGGACATTTGCCAATCCATTTTGCAGACTCCTGTCCGCAGTTCTCACATACATATGCTGTCTTGTCTTTTGCCATATTGGGTATTGGGTGTTGAATGTTAGGTGTTAAATGTTAGGTTCTGAATATAAGTCTATGTATTGTTTTGCAACAGAAATAAAGTCGTGATGTTTGTGGATGTATTCTATGCTTTGACGTTTCAGTTGTGCGATACGCTCAGGATGGGTCACGAGCTGTTCCAGTTCATGATATACGCTGTCGTATGTGGGGAGTACGTTGACGATAGGACGTAACTCATCCTCTCCGAGGATGATGTAGTTCTCCTGTTCGCCTCCACCCACAACGATTGTGCCGCGTGCCATCGCCTCCAATGCATTCATCGCTGGTGTGTAGCTATACAGCTGGTCGAGGATGATATCTGCGCGGTTTAGCATTGTGGTATATTCGCTAAAAGGTACTCCCGATGCCACCTCCAGTTTCATCCGATCCGGATATTTCGCTTTTATGTCCTCAGCAGCTTTCAACATTATATCAGTGCCTTTGTATGCACTGCGTCCTTTGCTGACTCCTACAAAAACAGTAGGAACTCTCGACCCTCGACTCTCGACCCTCAACCTTTCTATAGGGAATGGAATGAATTTTGTTTTTTGTGGGAAATGAGGTTCGTAGCATACATGATACTCATAGAGTCCTGTCACAATAGCATCACAATCCTGAGCGATGTATTTGTTCAACTGTTCTTTTGCTGTACCAATCCAGTCATGACGTTCCTTTAGGGCTTCCTCATCCGTACGAAGTTCTTCTCCGATATTGAAATCGCTATATCTTAATGGCATGCGGGCAACGCATTCGTTCACCCAGTAATAGTCCATTCCGAAGGCACAAAGGACAATTTTCTTATTATGACGCCGCAGATATTTGTATATAGGAAGAATACGCTCAGCGTTCAACTCCAGAAACATCGGGTTGATGAGCTGTACCACATCATAGCCTCGCCATTTTGGTAATAGTGTGAGTACACGAAGAAACAGTCTTATGCCATCCAGCTTACCCAATAATCCACGACTCTGATTTCTTGCCAGATTGATATCACGTGGATAATTCTTCCAGAAATCACCGTTTGATGCCACAGTGACCTCATGACCAAGAGTTCTCAACCCCTTGGCAAGTGTAGCGTGAACGTTACTGTATTCTCCTAATAGTAATATCTTCATCGTTCTCTTTTCATCAGTGGCAGTATCACAAGCATAAGGGCTCGTCCAACCTTTGTATTGGTCATCCAACGAAACAGTCTGTATTTGTTGGTATAACTTAAATCGGGTAGGGGAAACAGTCCTTCTTTCCTCAGTTGTTGTATTTGTCTGTCAAGATAGTGACCGTTACGAGTCAACATTATGACATTATATATATAGTCCATTGTCAACTGGGCCGTACGTCGTCTGAGTGCCTTTCTCACATCCTGCGACATTGAAGTCCCAATATTGTGCAGGTTCAATAACACCTGTTTTGTGTCATTGAGACGTTGTAGTTTTTTTCTTGTTGTAACAGCATGTACTGCCGAAGACGGTCGCTGACGATAGAAATAAGCTTTTGCAGTAGTGGTATATACCTCTTTGGCACGTAGCAGCAGCTGTGGAGTGAACTCCTCGTCTTCACCATAGGCTATGCCAGGTGTGAATCGCAGGTATCCAAGTATGTCAGCCTTGAAGACAAAGCCCCATACGGCACCATGAATATTCCTCTCGCACATAAACCTTGTACCGCTATGCGGTCCGTCGTCACAATAGTTCTGCGTGTCATTTCTGTCGTGAGTAAAGTCAAACATAACCATATCGGTCTGTCTGGTACGCAACAGCTCAATAACATGATTGTAGGAAGGAGTAAGTACATCGTCAGCATCAACAAACTGAATATACTGTCCACGAGCATTGTCTATACCCATATTTCGCGCTGTTGACACACCTGTGTTGTCCTGACGGAGAAATATGACGTCCGAGATATCTGTCATCGCCTGCAAGGAACTCTGGTCAGAGCCGTCATCGACAATGATAATCTCACGCTCATAGGGCTGTAGCGGCAGAGCAGTGATGCTTTCCACACATTCACAAATCATCTCTGTCGGTACGTTGTAAACAGGAATGACAAAACTTATCAGTGGCGTTTTATCCATTTGTGTATGTGCATATTTAAGTTACATATTCCTTTGATTCCTAAGAAATTAAGCATAATTGCCTTGAGCCTTTGTTTAATGCTAAGTCGTGGTGATAGCAAAACGATGTGTCTGAATGGCAGTATCGGTTCTTTGCCAGTCAACTCACATACATCCATCTGTATGTTCAGCACATGAAGATAGTACACATCGTCGCACCACCAACGCATGGTTTTCAGATGAGACTCCAGCATGTATTCCAACTCCATACCTGTTGCTGTGGCAGTGATACCTTGCTCGTTCAGACAATAGTAATAGAGTCCTTTGCTCGTAGTGGCGATACTTTCTGCCTTTTGTAGCAGCAGAGGGAAGGTCGCTACATCCTCAAAAACTTTTCCTTCGGGGAAACGGACATTATCAAAGAGGCTGCGTTTGTAAACCTTGTTCCACGCGTATGTATGCTCATAGCCTTTCTGCCCCAGCCAGTAGGATTCCTTGTCAGTATAAACCTGGTCGGCAAACGACAGTACGGCTTGCTTGCTTGAACCGTAGAAACGATAGACTGGAAACTCCACGATGTCATATTTCTCTGCCAAAGGCAGCACGTCATTGTATGTGTCCCTTTGCAGATAGTCGTCAGAGTCCACAAAGGTGATAATATCTCCCGTAGCAGCCTCGATACCGGTATTCCTTGCTGCTGAAAGCCCGCCATTCTCTTTACGATGAATCACACGTATATGTGTGTCTTTTTCTGCCAGCTCATCACACAGCTCTTCTGAGGAATCTGGTGACAGATCATCAACCAACAATATCTCATAATCATAGCTGTCCGCTATGCTGATGCTTTCCACACATCGACGTAGCGTCTGTTCTACTTTATATACAGGGATGATGATTGATAGTTTCATTGGCTGCGAAGTTACGATTATTTTTTTTATACACAAAATAAATCAGATGTTTTTACGTTTAGGTGTATGTATGGCAAGATCGCGCGAGAAAAGCTATAGGCATATCCTTAAATATACCGGTATTTTTGGTGGCGTAGAGGTCCTGAAAATTCTCATAGGACTTATACGCAATAAGTTTGTGGCTGTTATTCTCGGTCCTAACGGTATGGGATTGATTTCCTTGTTGAATTCCACCATACAGCTGATGCACAACTCCACGAATATGGGTATTCCGACGAGTGCCATTAGGGAGATATCAGATGTACAGGAGAACGGCGACAGGACATTGTTGGAGGAGACGGTAGCAAAGGTGCGAACTCTTGCCCTTGTCACTGCCGTCATCGGAACACTGCTCACTGCAAGCCTCTGTCGAGTGCTCAATAACTGGACCTTCACCTGGGGTGATCACACCCTGCATTTCGTGCTTCTGTCACCTATCGTCGGCGTGATGGCACTTGCTGGTGGTGAACTGTCTATTTTAAAGGGAATCAAACAGTTACGTGCGTTGGCACGTCTGTCTGTCTATGGAGTCTTAGTAGCACTTGTTATCTCCATTCCGCTCTTTTACTTCTTCGGGCAGAGAGCCATTGTGCCAGTACTTCTGTTGACAGAGTCTATCCAACTGTGTCTCATCGCGAGCATATCACTAAGACTTTTCCCACTACGGCTGTGTCCTCTTCGCGGACTGTGGCAGAAGAGTAGGGGTATTCTGTCACTTGGTGCAGCATTCGTAGTATCAGGTATTTTTGTCAGTGGT
>JAFZVR010000031.1 GCA_017617725.1 Prevotella sp. | reverse complement strand
GGTAGCCGTACCACAGGAAAAGGAAATGATATGCAGGTGCTGTTGCGCACAAAGATAATTCCACAGGCTCCATGTACATTGAAATCGCTTGATATCACTTTGGCAGGTGCTGAACAGTTCGACAAAGTGGAAGCGTACCTGACAACAGCCGACCAGATACATGCCGAGGACGTTGCACAGACACTGCTGGGTTCAAAGAACTCAGGACTTACTGGCGATTCTGATGATCCTCTTGAGAAAATCACAATCGACCTGAATACCAATACTCCTGTGCTGAGGATGAACGAGACATACTACCTGTGGCTCACTGCCGACATCAAGGAAGCTGCTACGGAGTCGGAGATTGTTGATGCAACCATTACAGGTATCATTTATACAAATGGTAATAATGTAGATCAGACTGTTGATGTCACCAGCAAGGGTGACCCGGAAGGCAATATGCGTATCTTCAAGGCTCAGAGCTTTGTACGCGTGTCAACAGAAAATAACGGCACGGAGGCCAAATACTATCGTAATCCTGCCATCTTGAATATAGGTACAAACACCGTTCTTGCTTTCTGCGACTACCGTTATGACAATGTCAACGGATTAGGAAAGGACTATGACGGTTCCGCCTACGGTCATTGCATGGATGTTATTGTAATGAAGAGTATAGACAACGGTGCCACTTGGGGAAATCCTGTCAACGTTGGTACAGGAACAGAAGAAACAGACCTGGCACAAGCATCGGGCTATGCCGGTCCTGCCGTAGTATATAACGGCAGTAAGGTTATCTGTTTGATGGCAAAGGGCAGCAGTGCCTACGACAGTCGTGAGGGACTGACAACTGTTGCTATGCGTACCAGCACAGACGGCAATACGTGGTCAGGAGATGCTCCGGTAGAAATATCCATCAATTGGAATGGTCTCAGTCCTACATCATTCTACGTCACGCCTGGTAAGGGCGTCGCTTATAGCGATGGGCACGTAGCGTTTGTCATCAATGCGAAGGTAGGAGGCCGACTGCAGGAGTACCTGCTCTATTCTAATGCGGCGTGCGATAGCTGGACCGTTGACCCCACCCCACTATCTGGTAAGGGCAAGGAGTCGAAGCTGCAGTTGAAGAATGACGGCAGTACATTGTTGGTGATGGGCAAGGCCCCAGCCAGCAAGGAGTGCAACAACGACCTGCTGTATTTCAAGCGCTCCGGAGAAGGAGGAAGTAGCTTTGACGCTATTCTTCAGACCATTATGTGGAAAAACGACGGAACGCCTCAGCGTTTGAAAGACATGCGTCTGTATGTCAGCTTCGACCAGGCGACAACGTGGCAGGAACTGTTCTATATCCAGCCGGGGAATGGTGCTACCAGTTCCATGCAGAGAGACTCTGACGGCAACCTTGCCATCTGCTTCGAGGACGGTAGTATCGGCAACAATGAGAAAGACGGTTGCTATACGTTGACCTACGCCGTTATCGACGAATCAATGATTGCGGAACACTCGGCAGAAATAAATACATCTGTCATTATTAGTACAGGAACGACCGCTAAAAGCGCACCCAACGTCAGCGGCTCAGGATGGACGACAAGCGTTGTGACAAATACTGCGTCTGGTCTTGCAGGCATCACCATCTCAACAAATCATAAAGCATTCAACCGTGAGGGTAGCTCTCAGCGCTACTTCATCATCAAGCCGTCTGCTGCTGGGGCTTCAGACGAGATTACCATCACAGCACCTCCGGGCTATGTCATTAAGAGCTACAGTATTACCGGTGACAAGAAAACAAGTGAGAACTATACGCTGACTGCAGGAACCAATACTGCTACATTCAATGGAGGAACAACTGAGGAACGAACCCTGACAGTTGATAACATCTACTCACCAAGTACTACCTTTACGTTTAAGAGCAATAGCAATACAAACAGTTCGTATTCGCTGATTACTGATTTCACGATTACTCTGACAAGAGAGGAATATGGCGTAAAACTCAATCAGGTAAATGCAGGTGTACCAGGAAACAGCTACGCTACGCTATACACCGCTTACGACCTCCAGCAAATTGACGACTATACCAAAGCCTACTATATAACAGAGGTGGAGAATGGTAAAGCCATTCTTACAGAGACAGCCAACGAAGGACGGGACGTTCCTAAGAACACTGCCGTTCTGCTTGTAAACAGTGAGGGTAGCACCTACACCGCCTTTATACTCACAGAGGGCATGAGTCCTGTAGTAAGCAAGAGTGACAACCTATTGAAAGGAACGCTTGTTTCAATGTCCCTTGATATGAAAAATAACGCAAATCTCTATTCCTTCGGACGAAGAAGAACGAGAGCCAACGAACAGAGCGACTGGGGTGACTATGTGGCAGGATTCTACAACAATGGTAAGATTATTACCCTTGGGGCTAACAGAGCGTATCTCGATACTTCCACACCACCTGTTATAACAGAAGCATCTCGTGGCTTTGACCTTTCTTTCTATGACAATGGAGAAACCACAGAAATCGATGTGACACCTGTCATTCCACAATTGGAAATCAACGCAAATGACTGGTATTCCCTCGACGGTCGCAAACTCAACGGTATGCCGACACTGAAAGGCATATATATCAATGGTGGACGTAAAATTGTAATCAAATAACAGAAGCTATGAAAACTACGAATAAAACTCTATATATAGCACCTGCTATTCATATTGTCAATGTGCGCCATCAGTCTATGCTTCTTGCTGGCACTAATCCTCCTGTAACTGACATCCCCGCTGACGATCCATATTCAGAAGAGGAACTTGGATGGTAAGAGAGAAGGTTATTATTGCTAAATGATTTTAGCTATCCTATAAACGAGTACACTCACAGCTTAATGCCGTGAGTGTACTTCTATTAATGTCTGAACAATACGTTCTGCCGTACGACCGTCCCATCGGTCTGGAATAGCAGATTGTTTCCATTGGTGTGTGACCATTTTCTCTACCGCTTCAGCAAGCTGTGACGGGTCTTCACCTACAAGAACATTACTTCCCACCTTCACCGTTTCAATATGCTCTGTGTAGCTATTGAGGGTGATACAAGGAACAGAATGGAATGTTGCTTCCTCTGCCACATTACCAGAATCTGTGATGATGCCACAGGCATGTGACGTGAGCCATGAGAACTCAAGATAGTTCATTGGTGCCACAAAATGGAAATTATCAGGTATAGCACCACAAAACACTTCCTCTATTGCCTCTACAGCATTCTGACGCAGTGGAGCAATAACAGGCATGCTACCAGCACTATGCTGTATCGCAAGAAGCATCTGCTTGAGGTTGTCACGATTGGCTATCAGCACCTTGCGATTGAGGGTGAAGACGAGGTATTGCTTGTCGAGAGTCGAGAGTCGAGAGTCGAGAGATGGGGAGGAATGTGAACTAAGGATAGTGTCCAGGACTACAGGTCTCACAAATCGGGACTGGTTATAACGGATATTATCTATAAGGATATTACCCACCATATAGACTTTCGACAATTCCGCTCCTTCCTTATTGGCTATGGAGTTATTACTGATACCTGCTGTAAAGAGGATGTCAGACAGACCGTCGATGACAAGACGGTTAATCTCCTTTGGCATTGTGATATCGAAGGAGCGCGTACCTGCTGCAATGTGTGCAAGCAGGATGCCTTGCTTCTTCGTAACGATGGCTGCTGCCATCGTTGATGCCAGATCATCGACAACAACCACAGCATCAGTGGCATGATGCTGTAGATATATTTCGAACTGCGACATCACCTGTCCTGTGAGCTCGTTGAGGTTTACACAATTGACGCCCAGACAAACATCAGGACGTGGTATCTGCAGATCATCGAAGAGTGACGATTCCAATGTAGGATCATCAGAACGACCAGCAAATACGAGGTCGAAATGTATGTCACGTCCTCCCTCCTCAGCTGCCTTGATGACGCGAAGGAGTGGTGCCACCTTTATGAAATTCGGACGAGCGCCAGTGAATATACAAATATTCATTTATTTCACGATTTGACTATTTCATAGCTTGTGAGAGGCTATTCCTTAAACAGTTCCTTAATACCACCTATAGAACCCATCACATTCGTTGCCTCGTATGGGAGATAAACGGTCTTAGCCTTATCACCCTTAGCCAGTTCTTCCATCATCTGGATATATTTCTGTGCTAAGAGGTAGTTTGCTGGGTTTGTGGACTTACCGACAGCTGCTGTAATTTTCTCGATAGCTACAGCCTCAGCCTCAGCCTTACGGATGCGTGCCTGAGCAACACCTTCTGCACGCAGGATTTCCTGCTGCTTCTGTGCTTCAGCCTTATTGATAGTAGCAGCCTTTTCACCTTCTGACTTCAGAATCTGACTCTGCTTTTCACCCTCGCTGGTAAGAATCTGTGCACGCTTGTTACGCTCTGCCTGCATCTGCTTCTCCATTGCTGTGAGTACGCTTTCTGGCGGCATAATATCCTGCAGCTCTACGCGGTTAACCTTAACACCCCACTTATTCGTAGCATCATCGAGGACAGCACGCAGTTTGGTGTTGATGGTATCACGAGAGGTCAACGTCTGGTCGAGTTCCAGTTCACCGATGATGTTACGCAATGTTGTCTGCGTAAGCTTTTCGATAGCATTTGGAAGATTGTTGATTTCATACACTGCCTTGAACGGATCTACAATCTGGAAATAGAGCAGTGCATTGATCTGCATCTGTATATTATCCTTTGTGATAACGTTCTGACGGTCGAAATCGCAAACCTGCTCGCGAAGGTCGATACTGCTGTTATATACATAACGTCCATTACGTACAGTCACAACTTCCTTAGCATGGTCGATGAAAGGAATAATGATATTGATACCAGGATTGAGCGTAGCATAGTATTTACCAAGACGCTCAATGATACGAGTCTCTGACTGTGATATTACTACCAGTGATTTCTTTACGAAAATGATTACCAATACGACGATGGCAATCAATAAAATACTTACAATGTCAAACATATTCTTTGGGGTTAATGGTTATGGATTATGGGTTATAGAATTTCTAAGAGAGTGTGAGAACGAGATTAAATCTCTATATTATATCTTTTCAACTGTCACGATAATACTATCTATACGGACTACACGTACTTTTATACCTTTCTCTATAGGATTACCATCTACAGCTTGGGCTTTCCAATCGTCACCATCAATAGCGACACGACCATAGCCTCCTGCCTCAATGGTAGCAGACACTCTGCCCTCACGTCCGATGATAGCATCGGCATTGCTCACACGGTCTTTGTCACCACGATGCAGCCATTTCAAAGCCACCGGACGCACGAAGATAATACTTAGCAATGAGCATACGGCAAAGACAACGATCTGTGCCACAATGCTATCTGTTAACAACGAAGCAACCATCGCACATAGTGCTCCTATAGAGAAACACAATACATAGAGGTCACCGTTAGTAAGCTCTAAAATCAGGCATGCCAAGGATACTAATACCCATGCCTGCCAAAGATGTTGAAGAAAATAGTCTATCATAGTTGGTTTACAGTTTATTTCTTATAATACTTCATCGCTTCTGGAATCCACTGCTGTATATTGGCGATACGTTTCTCGTCAGACGGATGGTCACTGAAAATATCACTGCCACTGTTGCCATTCATCTGCGCCATACGCTGCCAAAAGCTAACAGCCTCCTGTGGATTATATCCTGCCATAGCAGCAAGGATGAGTCCTATGTAGTCAGCCTCTGTCTCATGGTTACGCGAATACTTCAAGTTGGCAAAGGAGAAACCACTCTGTGCTACAACCTGCGCAATAGACGTAATATTTGCATCAACACCAGCCACTGCTCCTATCACGCCAATAGCCTGTGTACCATATTGTTGCTTTACTTGTTTTGACATTTGTTCTGCAGAGTGTTTCGCCACAGCATGCGCTATCTCATGTCCGAGAACTATAGCGAGCGATGTCTCGTTCTGTGTCACAGGAAGCAGTCCTTCATAGACAACAATCTTTCCACCAGGCATACAGAAAGCATTGACGCTCTTATCCTGCACGAGATTAAACTCCCACTGATACTGGCTCAATTCCTGTGCCATACCATTCTGACGGAGATAGTTCTCGACAGCGGTTGCCAGCTTACGCCCTACCCTTTGCACCATTTCTGTATTTTTTTGGTCGGTAGACTTCTTTGCTGACTGCATATACTTTGTGTATTCTTGTTGACTGAGTGCCAGAACCTGTTCATCACTTACCATCAGGTTTTGTTTACGCCCTGTTATAGGTACTGTTCTGGTGGTGCCGCATGAAGCCAGCGCCACTACAAATATCAGCAGAAATAATTTTAATTTACGTATCATAATTCATCTATTATTGTTATTATTTTATTTATAGAAAGCCTTATACCATTCTGCAAAATGACGCAATCCTTCTCTTAGACTTGTCGATGGTTTAAAACCATAGTCGCGCTCTAATGCGGACGTGTCTGCAAATGTCACGGGTACATCGCCAGGCTGCATAGGAACAAGCTCTTTATGTGCCTCGAAATCATAGTCGGCAGGCAGCACTCCTGCACGTAACAGCTCCTCTTGGAGAATCGTCACGAAGTCAAGCAAATTCTCCGGATGAGAGTTACCGATATTATATACTGCATAAGGAGGGATAGGCAGTCCGTCATCACCCGTCAGGCGTTCTGGCGCACCTTGCATTATACGTACTACTCCCTCAACGATATCATCGACATAGGTAAAGTCGCGCTTGCAGTTGCCGAAATTGAAAATCTTGATAGTCTCTCCCTTTAACAGCTTATTGGTAAAGCCGAAATACGCCATATCAGGACGTCCCGCAGGACCATAAACGGTGAAGAAACGTAATCCTGTCGATGGGATATTGTATAGCTTAGAATAGGAATGTGCCATAAGCTCATTGCTTTTCTTTGTTGCTGCATACAACGACACAGGATTGTCAACCTTATCGTCAGTGGAATACGGCACTTTCTTATTACTGCCATATACACTCGATGAGCTGGCATATACAAGATGTTCAAGGTTATCACCAGCATTACGGCATGCTTCAAGGATATTGTAGAATCCTATGAGGTTCGACTGTATATAGGCATCAGGATTGGTGATGCTATAGCGCACGCCTGCCTGTGCTGCCAGGTTTACCACTACCTGTGGCTTATACTCTGCAAAGAGATTGTCTATAGTGGCCTTGTCAGCTATGTCACCTTTTATAAAGTGATAGTTAATCTGTGACTTTTTACTCTCTGCGATTGTTTCCAGTTCTTTCAGTCTGAATTCCTTGAGTGCAACATCATAATAGTCGTTCATATTGTCTATTCCTATGATGGTAGCCTGCTGCACGTCTTTCATCAGACGTTTCACTAAATTACTCCCTATAAAACCAGCTGAACCAGTTACAAGAATTGTCTTATTATTTAAGTCTATCTTTTGCATATTGAGTGTATTTATCTATTTTCAAATTAGGAGAAACGTCTCACTGCCTCGTAATAGGTATCAAGGCTACCGATATCGAAACGTAGTTCTGACGATGAGCCTTGCATCGGCCATGCATGCATAACGGTATGCTCCACCATGTAATGAGCCAGATTTCCTGGTGCATCCTTACCACATCCGTTTTCAACAGAATGGCACACCATATCAAGATCCTCCGCCCTGTATATATAGAAAGGTGGTACCGCCCATGTGCTCTTAGGCTCCTTTGGTTTCTCTTCCATATTCAGCACACGACAGTCGTCATCAAGCACCACAACACCTGTACGCTGCAATTTCTCTATTGACGGCTGGTGGTGACACATGATGCAACTGGATTGTTTCTCTTTGGAGAAATTCACGAAATCCTGGAACGAGAAGAACAGAAGATTGTCGGCAGCAACCACGAGGAGGTCATCTTGGAATCTACCTGTTGATGGTTTATTATTTGACAGTTGTTCTATAGCCAACAACAAATCACACACTGCTCCCAGTCGCGTCTCATTACTGTCTGTGCCATCGTCAATAATGCTAACAGGCTTATGCCATCTGCCTGCTACTCCCATCAGTTTACCTCCGGAACACGGAGCACCTGCTGGAGTCTTCAACCACTCCTCGAATATCGGAGCAAACTTATGATTTGTCACTATTATATGCTCATCAATATCAGGAATACCATCGATATCGTCAAGCATCCTACCCAGTATGGTATTATCACCTATCGTTAATAAAGGCTTCGGAAAGTCCTTTGTAAGTTCTCCGAGACGAGTGGCATAACCAGCTGCTATAACAATATTCTTCATAATTATGAATTAAAAATTATGAATTAACAAACCTTGCCCCGTCATCCGGCTTTACCCAGAACACTTTGAATGTTGTCTCATATTCAGGGAACTTCTCAAGATACTGTTGTGTGAGCACTTTCTCGATATTCTCCTTATGTGACGGGTCAACAAGTGCAATGACAGCACCCTTGAAGCCTGCACCAGAGAAACGACCACCATAGACACCTGGCAGTTCACGCATGATTTCGTATATGGCAATGAGCTCTGGTGAGCCACATTCATAGTTATGGATACTCGACTCACATGAATCGAAAGACAGTTTTCCGAAAAGCTTCAGATTACCAGTTTCCCATGCTGTCACACCCTGACGTACACGACGATACTCTGAATAAAAATGCTCTGCACGACGTGCAAACCGTGCTGGCATAGCGATACGAGTCTTTTCAAAGGTTGCCTTTGGGATATCACGCAAGAATGTCTTGTCGAAAGTCTTCAATGGCTGGTCAGTATATGCAAGCATATTCCACGCTGCGGTCTTACATTCGTACACACGCAGGTTATAGTCAGAGTTAACAAGACTGCGTGTCAAACCAGAGAAGAAAATGCCAATTTCAAAGTCAGGCATCTGTGGCGACCGTTTGATAATACGGTAAGCATTATTGTCACAGTCTAGGAACAATAGTCCTTCCTTCTGTCCTAAGGCGATACATGCCTGATCGAGCAATCCATTGTTCAAGCCGATATATTCACGCTCTGCCTCAGAAGCAATCTTCACTATTTCAAAAGGCTGCAGCTTGATATCATTAGCACGGGCAAACGCCATCACATAGGCAATGAGTACAGCGGCACTACTCGACAAGCCTCCCACAGGAAGAGAGCCTTGAATCACTCCTTCAATGCCCCGATTAAGTTCGAAACGTTTTCTCAAAGCATATTTGGCACCACGGGCATAGTCGCCCCAGTGGAACTCACGCACCTGTGACGGTTTAGACACCTCGAAATCAACAACGCCCTCAAAGGTACGCGACTCCAGATGTACATGTCCATCATCCGTAGGCGAAAACCATAGGTCCACACCCTTATTTATTGCAAAGCCTGTAACCAATCCATGCTGATGGTCAACATGTGCTCCCAGAGGACACACACGATAAGGCGAATAGATATGATATTTATATTCCATAGGTTGCAAAGATAACTAAAACTAAAGAGGTAGAAAAACAAAATGAAGAAAAAAGCACTTATTCGGCTGTTTCTCGATTTTTTTCCTTACTTTTGCGCACATAAATTAGATAAACAATATAAAATATGGATCAGATACAACACAAGTACATCGTATTGACGTACAAGCTTTTCACTAAGCAAGATGGCAAGGAGGAGATGGCAGAAGAAGCTACAGAGCAACGTCCATTTAGTTTCCTAACAGGTTTTGGAATGGCTCTTGACGCCTTTGAAGAAAAGGTAAAAGACCTCAACGAGGGTGAAGAATTCTCCTTCTCACTCACGCCGGAACAGGCCTATGGCAACTATGAGGAAGCTCATGTTATCAACATAGACAAAAGCGTATTCACTATCAATAACCACTTTGACCACGAGCATATCTTCAAAGGTGCCATCGTACCGTTACAGAATGAGGATGGTAACCATTTCTTAGGGAAAGTACTTGATATCAATGACGAAAAAGTTAAGATGGATCTCAATCATCCTCTGGCCGGACAGGAGTTGACGTTCAAGGGCAAAATCATGGAAGCTCGCGAAGCTACAAAAGAAGAGGTTGAAGGATTTATCAAGCATATTGAGCAGCACCACTGCGGATGCGGATGTGAAGACTGCGACCACAATTGTGACCACGACCACGATTGTGACCACGACCACGAGCACGGAGACAGCTGTGGATGCGGTTGCGGACACTGTCATTAAGGGTCGAGAGTCGAGAGTCGAGAGTCGAGGGTCGAGAGTCGAGGGTCGAGAGTCGAGAGCCTAACCATTATCACCCAACATTTAACACCTATCACCCAACATTTAACACCTATCACCCAACATTTAACACCTATCACCCCACAAAAAAATGAGCAATACTTTTGGAAAAATATTCACGCTGACAACCTTTGGTGAAAGCCACGGTGAAGCTATTGGTGGCGTTGTCGATGGTATGCCGGCTGGCATAGACGTTGACATTGACTTCATTCAGGCTGAGCTCAACAGGCGTCGCCCTGGTCAGAGTGCCATCACGACAAACAGAAAGGAAGCCGACCAAATAGAATTGCTATCTGGAGTATTTGAAGGAAAGACCACTGGGACGCCTATCGGATTCATTGTGCGCAATACCAATCAGCACTCTGACGACTACGATAATATGCGTTCTACCTTCCGTCCGTCACATGCTGACTACACCTATTACAAGAAATACGGTGTGAGAGACCATCGTGGTGGTGGACGCTCATCGGCACGTATCACCATAGCACGTGTCGTGGGAGGAGCATTGGCAAAACTGGCACTGAAGCAATATGGTATCACTATCCATGCATACACATCACAAGTGGGTACCATTGCTCTGGAAAACGACTACCGCCTCTATGACCTCAGTAAGATAGAAACAAACAGTGTCAGATGTCCTGATGTAGAGAAGGCGCAAGCTATGGAGCAACTCATTGCACAGGTGAAAGCAGAAGGCGACACCATCGGCGGAATCATCACAGGAGTGATAAGCGGCTGTCCCATAGGACTGGGGGAACCGGAATTTGGCAAGCTCCACGCCACACTTGGCAGTGCTATGTTAAGTATCAATGCAGCCAAAGGTTTCGAATACGGTGCCGGCTTTGAAGGTGTCACACAACGTGGCAGTGAACAAAACGACCTGTTTGCTCCATCTTCCTCAGAAGACTCACAAATGCGACTTCTCACCAACCATAGTGGAGGCATACAAGGAGGTATCAGCAACGGACAAGATATCTATTTCCGTGTGGCTTTCAAACCAATAGCAACGCTACTTCAAGAGCAGCAGACAGTGGACATTAATGGTAACGCAACAACACTGAAAGCCAAAGGGCGTCATGACCCCTGCGTACTGCCAAGAGCCGTGCCTATAGTAGAAGCAATGGCAGCAATGGTAATTCTGGATGCCTTGCTCATTAATAAGAGATGATTAAACGTTTAAAAAGAGTTAAAATATCAACTGCGCCTCTACTTTAATGAAAAAATATTATTGCTGATAAAATATTAATCGTACATTTGCAATTGACGAGTTGGTATTTGAGAAAATACGGCTCCGTTAAAGTTAAGTCTAGTTTAGTTTTTGTGTTGGTAAGGGCTGCTATTCAGCAGCCCTCTTTTGATATTATTTTGTTAGAACCTTCTTCACGTCCTTAACACCAGCATTTTCCGATACGACGACAGTGATGCCGCGTTGTGGCTGTGAAATCTGTTCGCCAGCAACATTGTAATATGTTGTACGTGCTGTATTATTCCTTGTTGCCACAGCGATACCTGTTGTCTCATAGTCATCCTTAGTAATAGTACCGTCAGCGACACCATTGAGGAAGTCTTCAAGATTGGTATAGCCGCTACTTGCTATCTCCGCACCGTCATCAGCATTGTTCTTGTCAAAGCCCTTCATATCTTCATACTTATCAGGCATACCGTCACCGTCGGTATCTTCGATGGTACACTCACCATCAAGCTTAGGATAGATATTCGTTGCTGTCAACGTCTGCTGGTCTTTGGTATATGTAACCTCAAGCGTTACATATCCGTCTGCAGCATATTCGTCGAGTGATATATCATTAGGAGTATCAATGATACCGATGCCGCGTGCAGGAGTGTTAGGACTCGATTCTGATGCAGGACCAAAATACACAGGATCGATATCACCCTTGGCCTCTTTCAGTAATCGGGTATCAACGGCATCGTACTTTGGAAGCGAGGCACCTGCCTGTGCACATACGGCGGTATAAGCATTGTCGGCAGTCTCATATTCCAGACCAGATAATCCATCTTCAGGAAGTGATTGCAGCACATAAGAATTGAAAAAATCCTCAGCCGTAGTAGAAGAAACATCTTTCATATTGAATGCACGTGCGGAGTTGAGCTCTACGAAACCATAGAAGTTATCAGCATTGACGGCATTGACATTTGCTGCATTCCACTGGTTGCCTGTACCTGCCCACGTGCTGTTCTCCTCAAACTTATTACCATTGAGATACCACTCCCCGTAGCCGCCGTCTCCAGACTTGTCGCCCTGTACGAAATATCGTGTGCTATTAACATTCTTCTTTGTATTAGGTCCAGGACGGAAATAGTTGTTTATCATGTACACGCGGTTATAACCAAGGTGGTTACCATCAGCATCGTTG
>JAFZVR010000030.1 GCA_017617725.1 Prevotella sp. | reverse complement strand
GAGCTCCTTATCGAGTTGCTCTGCACTTACGAGGAACTTACCGTCACTTTCAGGGCTCAGCCACTTCACGCTTTCATCGCTGTACTTAGCATAAACCTTGAATTCTGTGTTAGCTGCTACTTCCTGATCTGCGAGAACATACTCTCCAGCTACTGGGCTTTTTCTGAGTTCCCATTCGAATGCGCCCTCATCCCAGTCACCATTGAGGCCGCCCTTAATGCTGACACCTGTGAGTGTAGGCTCATCAGGCTGTGGCTCTACAGTATAGCTGTATTCATTCTCGTTTACAAAGACAAGGTTTTCGGTCTGTGTACCGGCGTTGTTGTGGAAGATGATGTTTGCAGGAGCTGCCTCAGCCTCAATTGTAACTGCATATACATCATACTCTACTTCGTCGATGATCTTCTTAGCACCTTCGCCTTCAACCTTTGCAAGCTGAGTTCCTGGCCATGCACCAAGCTGCTGGGTTGGATTACCCTCATCAACATTAGTCCAAGTGTATGCATAAACATTCTCCCACTTGCCTGTATTCACGAAGGTTGCTGTGTAGGTGTTCTGCTCCGGACCGGGCTCCTCAGCAAACTCACCTGTAATAGTGAGAGCACTCAGGTCAGCCTTCACCGTGAAGGTGAACTTACCAGCCTTCTCGAAGTACAGGTTAGGATTGTTCTCACCAAGTGCAAGCTCCTTGTCAAGTTGTTCTGCATTTACGAGGAACTTGCCATCACTTGCAGGGCTCAGCCACTTCACACTTTCATCGCTGAACGTAGCATAAACCTTGAACTCAGTGTTAGCTGTCACTTCCTTCTCTGCAAGAACATACAAAGCTGCAGCATCGCTTGCAGTGAGTTTCCACTCGAATGGATCTGTCCAGTCATTACCAGTGCCACCCTTAATGAATACACCTGTGAGTGTAGGAGCCACCCATGGAGTAGCCTCAGCTGTCAGAGTACCCGTAGCCTCAGTAAGAGTAAAGGTAACGTCATATTTACCTGATTCCTCGATAGTAAGACTTCCTTCATAGCTGAGTAAGTCCTCACCATTAGCCTTAGCAGAGAACTTTATCTTTCCAACACTTAACTGCTTTTCCTTAATAGTTCCAGTCCATACGCCTTCACCTGTCTGCTCCAGTGCAAGGTCGCCGTTGAACAATTCGTTGCTATTACCATTGACTATATAAGAAGTGATTGCATATTCACCAACCTTCTCTGCACTGGCATTCAACTGATGAGAATAATCATCGAATGTAAATACCACATCATAACGAGCGGTTTCATCGATAGTCAGCTGTTCAGCTGTACCTTGCAAATTCTCAGGATCGAGTGTCGTAGGATAGAACTCATCCGTACCGTGGTTCTTGAATACACCGTAGTAAACAGTGCCCTTGGCAACAACCTTGTCTGTAAAGGTCTTCTTCCATATATGACCGCCACTGGCATTCTCCATCTCGTTGGCAGTAGCTTCTGGTTCAAAGCACCATTTCTCACCGAAGATTCCCTTTGCACTACCTGCAATTGTCCAAGTTACATTCTCAGCAATTGTGTATTCGTAAGCCTTACCGTTAACGAACTCGAGGTCCTCGGTCTGTTGCTTAGCGTCACCTTCAAGACCATTATTGAAGACGATTCCTGTAGGAGCCTTTGTCAGCTTTGCAGAGTATGTATAAACATCGCCTTCCTTAGTCATCTCATCACCTGGCCATTCTACGCCATCGATAGGAGCATCGTCAGCAAATACGTATGCATAAACCTTCTCCCAACCGGCATTCGTTGTGAATGTAGCGGTGTAAGTATTAGTTACAGGTTGAGCATTCGGGTCTACCTTCTTGTAGAGAGCGATAGGCTTCTGTCCTGCATTCTTGTAATAACGGAAGCGGAGGCCATTATTTGATGAGTAATTATATCTCAGAGACATTATACTACCATCAAAGACAGCAGCTATAACAGCATTTCCTTCTTCTATGCTGAACGAGTTGGTGTAAGTTGTTGCCTCATCGCTCTGAGCAAGACCGTTTGAGTTTGCACTCACACCAATATAGAAACCGGAAGCACTCTTCAGTGTACCTGCTGTAGTATCAATGGTGAACAACGCAGCATCACGAGCTTCAGATTGTGGAATCTTGTCCTCAATAATTGACACTCCTACGCCATTGCCTACAGCGTCCAATGTTGTTAAAGCACCATTGAATGCTACTGCATCATGGGTATCGTCACCCTCATATACAATAAGGTACTCTCCGTTAGTGATGTCGGCTGTAGAAGTAACCTTCTGGTAATATACATCGCCTAATGGCTCCTGTGGAACGGTGACTCCCATGTACTCCTTATTATCTTCGAAGGCTTGGTCAGCTGTCTGATTGCCGTCACCATCAGAGCCGTTATTGAAGATAATCTTCTCTGGAGCAGCCTCATCCTTGATGCTTACAGAATAGACATCGTATGTCTCCCCGTAAATCTCCTTGGTGCTGCTTTGCTCCAGTTTTGTTCCTGGCCATTCTCCGAGCTGTTTAATCTCTGCTGTAGTTCCTGCACTCCAAGTGTAAGCATATACATCCGTCCATTTGTCTGTATTTACAAATGTAGCGGTGAACGTCTGCTCTAAGCTCTGAGTCAGTGTAGCCTCAGCATCTACAGCCTTCGTCTCACTGTTGAATGTGAAGGTTATATCGTACTTACCTGCCTCAGTGATAGAGATTGTTGCATTGTTTGCAGGATAGCTCTCTGTCCAAGCATGGTCCTTAGCCACCTTGTACTCGTATGTGCCACGTGAGAGTTGCACATCAGTCTTTGTCAGAGTCCAAACGTTGCCGTCGCCCTCTGTCATATCATTGTCTGTTGCACTGAGGTCCCATGCGGTACCAAAAATATCCGCACTACCTGCTACTGTCCAACCAGCTGGAGCTACAGGCTCTGTTAAGCCCATATACTCCTTATTCTCTTCAAAGTCAAGGTCAGCAGTTTGCGCCCCCGAATAATTGTTGAAGATAATCTTCTCCGGAGCATCCTCGGTATCAATGCTTACGGTATAGACATCGTATGTCACACCGTAGATAACCTTGGTGCTGCTCTTCTCCAGTTTTGTTCCTGGCCAGTCACCAAGTTGATGAACCTCACCTGTCCATGTGTAAGCATACACATCCGTCCAATTGTCTGTATTGACGAATGTAGCGGTGTGAGTAGTCGCAGGTTCAGATGTGGCAGATGTTTCGTATTCAGCTTTAATTTCCCAAACACGATAGGCATTTCCGTCGATTCCGGTAATGTAAAGACCTTCTCCGTCATATGTCTCATTTAATGTGGTGAAATCGAAGACATAAGACGTCTGTTCCGTACTTGAAGAACCAGATTCAAGAATCTTATTCGCTTTAGCCGCGTTAAGAGAATAGGTAGTACTGTTGACTACAGCTACGACAGCCTTAGCGCCTGTACCATTGCTAGCTGTTGAACTAGTATTAGTCACCGTCAAAGTGATTTTCTGCAAAGTACCAGGATACTTTGGCAGATTGATTCTTGAAGCTGTTGAAGACTCAGCTTTCTTCAGCTGGAGCATGTAATAATAGCTGCTGTTTTTCTGATAACACCAACGTCCATAATAAACGTTGCCCTTATCATCAGTGGCACCATTAGTCAGATAATCAGTATAGCTTGTTCCTGGCTGTTCACCGATTATCATGGCTTCTCCAGAGAGCGTTGCTGTAATTTTTTCAGCAAAAGCACTCTGTGTGCCCCCAACAAACAGCATAGCAATCATGCTCAGAAGCGAAACATAAAATAGTTTGTACTTCATAATTGTTAGGTTTTAGTTAATATTAAGGTATATATAAACAAAAATGTTTTTCGACGTGTTTTCTCTGTGTTTTTCTATGTAATAGAACTATATGCGATACAATAGTAGCTACCACCTTGCAAATATACAACCTTATTAATAAATACAAAACAAATTAATCTTTTTTTTCAAAAAAAAACTTTTTTGCTTTGCAAGATGCCCAAGCCACGCATCGAAGCAATTGAGAAGTAAGCGGAAATATACCATCACCTGTGAATAATTCACAGCTTACTCTCGACCCTCACCAGCAGTAATTGAACATTGACCATTGAACGTTGAATATCATGAATTTTTTTTCAAAAAATCCCTCACCCCTCACGCCTTATGCCTTGTGCCCTTTGTACATCGGCATTCTGGCAAGTGAGAGATGAGTGAGAGAGTGAGGAATTACCCCAAATTTGGGAGCATGCACTCGCTATTTTTTAGTTAAAATCCGCACTTTGTGGCGAGTGAAGTCAATATAATAATTGTGAACGAAAAACATTCCGACCCCCGTCGGAAAAAGTTCACGACCGGGCAGGGAAAAAGCTTCCGACCCGTCAGAAACAAGTATTCCCACCCGGGTAGGAACAATATTACGAGACACTCGGAAGCTCCTTGTTACATAGTCGGAACCTCCTACTTTTTTATCGGATAGATGCGTAGCAGTCCTATCATAATGACAGCGATGACAGCCGGGAACAGTGAGAATAAAGCCCATATCATCGAGCGTACAGACTCCTCGTCAGTGATGGTGATAACCGTTTGGCCATTGGCATCTGTACCAGACACGAAGCCTGCGATACCAAGGAAAAGCGCTACCAGTGAGCCGCTAATAGCTGTACCGAATTTCTGGGCCATCGTACCTGATGAGAAGATCACTCCTGTAGAAGAGGTACCATTCTTCTCTGTTGCATAGTCAGCAACATCAGCATACATAGACCACAACAGCGGCGAGAACAGACCAATGCCAACAGATGTCAGTATCACTACAGCCACCATTACCCAGATATAGGCAGGATCCATAGGGATGAAGAAATAAGCTATAGAGCAGACAAGGCAGCCAACCAATGCAACGGTGAAAGCCTTCCGTTTACTCCCAATCCATCGGGTGAAAGCTGGAGAAACACCTCCAAATACCATACACGTCAACTCACCGAAAGTCATAAACACAGTGTAGTTGATTATCAGTCCGCTGACTGTCACGTCACCATGCAGACAGTATTCAAACAAATAGCCTGCAACGGCATAACGGAAACCGTTGAAGAAGTTCATGCCGATACCAACAAGCGTAAGCACTACCCAGGGCTTATTACGGAACAGGTCTGCAAACGGCTTCATCGAGAATTTCTCCGCACGGACAGGCTTTAGACGCTCTTTAGTGAGAAGGGCACAGGCTAATGTGCCGGCAGTAGCAAGAAAACCGAAGAAAGCGCCAAGGACTGCATACTGATGCTGTGGTGTACCCCCTACCAGCTTCTGCAGATACGGGAAGCTGAGCAATGTGATGAATCCCATCGCATAGGCACCAACCATACGGAAGCTCGAGAACTGGTTCTTCTCGTCGTCATCGTCGGTCATGACACCTAACAACGAGCCGTAAGGTACGTTCACTGCCGTATATGCCACCATCATCATGAGATAAAGGCTATAAGCCCAGATACGCTTACCTACTGGACCGAAGTCAGGAGTATAGAGCAGCAATGCGAAGATTACTCCCATCGGTACAGCTCCGAAGAGCAGCCACGGACGGTAAGTGCCCCACCGGCTTTGCGTACGGTCAGCAAGACTACCCATCAACGGGTCTGTAACTACGTCGAACATACGTGCAATAAGCATAAGCGTCGCTGTATCAGCAATGGTCAATCCGAACACATTTGTAAAAAACAGCGGGAATGCTATCGACATCACCTTCCATGTGATACCACCGGCAGCGGCATCACCCATTGCATAGCCTAATTTCTCGATTAACTTTACTTTTGCCATATATGTTAGTTTTTTATGTTTCGATATTTCTGCAAAGTTAGTAATAATCCTACGACTTACCCAAGGAAATACATTGTTTATTTCAATTTTCTGAAGTCGTCAAGGCCCTCACATTGTTGCCGTCAGGAATGTGGCATTACCAAAGATATACAGTATATTCTCACATGCAGGCACAAGGATAGTCTCACCCTGCTTGATGCTTATGCCATTGATATTGGCCTCGCCCCACAGACACACAACAATGACGAAGGAGTCACTGTGGAAATCTATCTGTTGAGCGACCTGCACGACGACACGATGCACGATGAAATGGGGACAATTGATTAGTTGTGACGTCGGTTTCGTACTATCGTATGATGTACGATACTCCGGCCACACCTGATAGTCGATGGCATCCTTCGCTTGTTCAACATGTAGTTCACGCGGATTGCCGTGAGCATCCTTGCGACCGAAGTCATATACTCTATAGGTTACATCTGAAGTCTGCTGTATCTCGGCAAGGAAGTTACCGGCACCGATAGCATGCAGACGACCGGCAGGAAGGAAATATAGGTCACCCTCATGTGCCTCATGAGTGGCAATTACATCCTGCATCGGTGAGCGTCCATTGACAGGTTCTGCCGTTGCCAATTGCTCATACTCCTCCGGAGTGATGCTCTTCGACAGTCCTGCATATATCTTCGAGCCCACATCGCTCTTGATGACATACCACATCTCTGTCTTGCCAGCACAGCCGTGACGCTCCATCGCTAACTTGTCATTCGGGTGTACCTGCACAGACAGATCCTGTCGTGAGTCGATGAATTTCACTAACAACGGAAACTGGTTTCCGAACCGCTTGTATATCTTCTCGCCAACAAGCAGTCCCTTGTATTTATCAATGAGTTCAACAAGTGTCAAGCCCTCATCAACGTCATTGATAAGACCACGGTTTATTGCTACACTCTCATGACCTGGCACTCCACTAATTTCCCAGCTCTCGCCCACATTTGGCTGAGCATTGTAGATACCTTTAAATGGTGCTATCTGATATCCACCCCAGATAGTGGTCTTCAGATATGGTTGGAATTTATATGGTTTCATAGTTCTATATTAAAAGGTTATGGATTATGGAATCTATTTTTCAACGTTCAATTATCTCAAGACACATACGGCCGTTGTGATATGGACATTTCCAGAATCCAGCCTTGTCATCAGTGGTATTAAGAGAACCATCCTTATGGCGACTCCAGTACCACTCCCCATTATCGTTGTCGATAAGGTTATCTTTAGTATATTGCCAACAGCGCAAGGCTTTGTCAAGTGCAGAGGCATCTCCGAAATGCTGATAGATATTAATCCAGCCCACGATATTCTCTGCCTGTACCCACCAATGGATGTCATCATCGACAGTTCCCTTCGTGAGATTAGCCTCATGTATCATCGCACCATTTTCGAGAATTCCTTTTTCTGATGCTTCCGCTACGATCTTCACTATTGGCTCCACCTTTTCGAGCACCTTCTTGTCGCCAAGAACAAGTGCTGTCTCATGCATCAGCCACGAGCACTCTATATCATGTCCATAGCTCTCTAACTGTCCGCCCCCTCTTGTCCAGTCCATCTCAAAGAAGAGGTCAAGATGGTGTGTCTCTGGATTCAGAATCTTATCTGTGAATATAGTGATGAGATTACGGAGGGAAGCCTCAACACGAGCAAGTGTTTCCATTGGAACAACAATGTCAACAGGCAGGACAGATCCTAACATAGGCACATAGTCACAAGTACTTGCCGCCTGCATTTCACGGATGCAGCGATACAGGTTGGTATAAGGCTCTATGATATGAAGGTGGGTATTCTGTGACTTAGGATAGTTAGCATCGAACTCAGAGAGACGCATGTCAGCTATCGGTTGCCAGTCACGTGTACATGCCTCGATGTAACCATTATATTCACGGTCGAAGGCGTGTTCCTCAATACATTCATACAACTGAAGTGCATATTCGAGAGCCTCACGGTCACCTGTGGCACGTGCATACTCCGAGAGGCCATAGATAGCAAAACCTATGGCATAGAACTGTTTCTTTGTATCCTTCGGTTGTCCTTTATAATCAACACTCCAATAGACACCACCATATTCATAGTCGATGAAGTGGGCAAGAAAATACTCCTTTGCCCTCGTTGCCATCTCCAGGTATTCCTCGACCCTCGACTCTCGACTCTTTCAGCACCCGATAGGCTGCCGAGAAGGTCCAGAGGATACGAGCATTTAAAATAGCTCCTTTGTCAGCCTCCGGATGGAGCTTGTTATGTCCGTCAATCCGTCCATAAAAGCCTCCGTTCTCATCATCCTGCATCTTATCAATCCAGAATCTCAGGATGTTGTCTTCGAGCACTGTTCGAACCGATGTCTTCAACGATTCTATTGACATACCTTTCAACATTATCCGATGAATTAGAGATTTCTGTTCTTAGCTACCATTTTCTTTATCGTCTCCACACTGGCACCTGTGGTGAATCCGTCCTCTGGAGTGTTCATGCAGTAGTCAACGAGTCTGTCGATACTGCTCACAGCCACATGCAGACGGGTGTCGGCAGAAGCGTAGTATATGAGTACGCGACCGTCATCATCCTTTATCCATCCGTTGGCAAAAGCCACATTCATCACATCACCGAGATATTCCTGTGCTTCTGGAACAAGGAAGAAACCTCCGGGACGTGCAATGACACGTGTTGGGTCATCGAGTGCCGTCATATACATATACAGAACATAGCGCAGGCCATCAGCGGTATTGCGCACGCCATGAGCCAGATGCAGCCATCCCTTGTCTGTCTTCAGCGGATGAGGACCTTCACCGTTCTTCACCTCGTAAATAGTATGATACTGGCGCCCAAAGATAATTCGTTCGTTGCGAACTTCCGCATGGGTAATATCATCCACGAGTGTCCAACCGATACCACCACCCTTGCCTGTATCAATGAAACCGTCCTGTGGACGAGTATAGAGGGCGTACTTTCCCTCTACGAACTCAGGGTGCAGTACCACATTACGCTGTTGACAGAGTGTAGAAAGATCCTGCAACCGTTCCCAATGAATAAGATCCTTGGTACGTGCTATTCCTGCCTTAGCTGTAGCAGCAGATGTATCAAACGGCTTTGTCTCATCATGACGCTCCACACAGAAGATTCCGTATATCCATCCGTCTTCATGCTGTGTGATACGCATATCATATACATTCGTGGCTGGCAGATTGTCACCATCAGGCATTGTGATGGGTTCATCCCAGAAACGCCAGTTATCGATACCGTTTGGTGACTCGGCAACAGCAAAGAACGACTTGCGGTCAGCTCCCTCCACACGGCATACCAACAGATAGCGTCCGTCAAGTTTGATGGCACCGGCATTAAGCACGGCATTAATCATGATACGCTGCATAAGGAAGGGGTTGTCCTTCTCACAGAAGTCATAACGCCACTCCAATGGTGTGTGCTCAGCCGTCAGGATGGGATATTTATATTTCTCGTAGATACCATTCTCCTGGAATGTCAGTGTGTCGAGGTCAGAACGCCCATTGTTCACAGGCTCATTCTTACGTGCCAGCAGTGCCTCATGGCGCTGTCGCAACAATGCTATTTTCTCTTGATAGTCCATAGTGTTATTTCTTTTTGGCAAAAGTACTCATTATTTTATGATACCACTTCCACTATCTTGCCATTCTTTACTACACTTATAACATTTTACTCATCTTCTTCTTCCCACATGAAGCCCTGCTTTGAGAGTTCTTCTCTATCAGAATACTCATCATGGTATCCGTTTGGGGATGCTGGCAGGAGAAGATGTCCCGCCTTTATTCTAACGACAATTATTGTCGGCTTGATATATGCTTTCATAATGTAATTATTATTCGCCCCTCCCTTGCGGGAGGGGTTGGGGTGGGTTTTACTTTTTGATTACCTTCTTTCCATTCACTATCACGATACCCTTGTATGCGTCGCTAACCTTCTGCCCTGCGAGATTATGCATCTGGGTGTTAGGTGATGGGTGTTGGGTGTTAAGGTTATCGTTAACGTTAAGGTTAGAGATAGCTGTCGTCTCACCATTGTCAGACAATGAGAAGAAACGGGCATTGTTGGCTTGTTCGTTAGTGAGTGCGAGCCATGCCTTATGGGCTCCGATGGTAAAGGCACCACCATTTGCTGCACCCCAGTACCAGCCGAGTACATCGGCATTAGCAGATCCTGTACTGCCATAAGTCAGTTTGTAGTATTTGTCACCACCAGTTGTTGTAGTACGAATGTCGCTACCGTGGAGCAGATTGCCCGTAGGAGCCTCATCTGTATTCGCAGGCAGAAGTGTCAGAGTATAGTTTCCTGCGTCACTCTTAAGCATCACAGCCGTACCACCAGGGATGATATTATTCTCTTCATCACCATCATAACGCCAGTTGATAGTCAGCGTCTGTGCTGAATTATTTGCCTCATCGATGGTAGCAGCCATCATACCAGCTGGCAGTTGCACAGCTGTACTATTATAATAGGTGCCATAGCATGCAGCAGACATTGTCAACGGTGTTTCTATTGTCAGTGGAGTAGCAGCATCTATATACTTCTGGAAGAAATTCATATAAGTCGTTCCCCAGTTGTCGGCAGTAGCATGTCCTTTGAACTGGTTGATACTATATTCCTTGTCAGCAGCAGCCACATTGACCAACAGGTTATACGGCGCGATGTTCAGGTGTGGACCGTCGGTATTGTCCTGCAAAGAGAAGTTGGTGATAACTGGGCAGTAGATACGTGAAGCAAAGTTCTTAGTGTCGAAGTAACTCTGATGAGCCAGCAGCGCAGCCTTACCAGTAGCGTAATCTGCATAGGTACCATCAGCCACCTTGCCATTGATCCAGTTGTTGAACACGTTTGTCGGCCAACCTACAATCTCCATAGTGTGTACGAAGTCGGCATGACCAGTAATACTTGGTGCGATAGCGCGAACCTTACCGTCGCTCAAGGCAGCACAGACGTATGTCAGACAACCGCCCTGACTGCCACCGGCAGCAAAGACCTGACTCTTGTTCACCTTTTCCTGTGAGAATACGAAGTCCACAGCGCGGCGCGTGTCGAGGTAGACGTAGCGATAGTAGTGCTCGTCGTTGTCACCTAAGCGGTAGGCGTAGAAGTCAACGGAAGACTCATCGTTGGGGTCTTGGCGATACTTCACGCTGCCATTCTTAGCCTTGTCCAGCGTCTGTCCACGGGCCGAGAAGCGGAACTCGCACCAGCCTTCTGTAGTGCCTGAAGGCATTGTCAGCGAGCCACTCTTGTCTGTACCATGGAAGTGGATGATGCAGGGATAAGTACCTGCAGCCTTTGGTTCAGCATAGTAGCCGTAAATGGTAACTGGGTCGCCGTCGACGGTCTCGGGTACGCTTTGGTAGGACACCTCGTAGATGTTGCGGGCGGCATCGGAATCATCGCCGTTGAGCAGTGTCAGTGAAGCGTTGACGGGAATCTCGGCCAAGCGAGCCTTCCAGTTGCCCCAGAACGTTGCGAAGTCTGCCTGCGAGTCGTCAGGCGACACAATAGCGGTGGGATTGTAGCCGATATAGTAGGTGCAGAGCTGGTTGTTGTTGGCCTTGGCTGCCATGCGGTAGAAGCCTGGCTCCAGACCTGTGATAGGCAGGTCGATAGTCTTCGTCTCACCAGCATCTAAGGTGATGTTTACCGAGTAGTTGTTATAGTCCACGAACATATCGGTCATCAGACTCGCGCTAACGGTAGTGGACACCTCCTGTTCCTCGTAGTTCGTTAGCGTCACGGTGAGGTTAGGTGTACCATCAGCCAGCTCCCACGCCTTGATATCGTCGGTATCGAAGGTAGTGTTGATGACATACTCCTTCATTGGATCAATGAGTTCAACACTGGTCAGCGTGTAGCCCACGCCGGTGACGTGCATGCCGTTGGCTTGCAGTTCTGTCACCATGTCGCTGGTTAGCGTATATTCGAAGTAGTCGCCCCAGGCTGTAGGCAGTTTCTCGAAGGTGTCGGCATCATCGAAGGCAGACCAACTATTCTTCACGATGCGTCCTTGTGCACCGAGCTTCATGCCGGAGAAATTCATGCGCATCTTCATGCCGGCCTCAGCGTTGGCAAATGCAGAAGCACCGATTGTTTGGAAAGTGCTAGGCGATGCGTTCCAGTCGATAACCTGTGTTCCCGACCAAATTGTTGTTGCAGCATTGCCGCGATCATGACTCACTGCCTTCTGCTGGGTGAGTGTCCAGCGGCTGACGGTAATATTACAACCATTGAGATAAAGTTTCTTAGCCGTTTGAATGGCTGTCACTTGATCTGCTGTCAATGTCAGCTCATAAGTATGTGGACATTCATAGTTGTAACAAGCCCAATTAACTCTTTGGCTTTCTCCAGTTCCCCAAGCGATACGAAGTTGGGGGTAGTCAGAAACCACTTCGCTTTGCTGACTCACCGTTACCTTTAATACATCGCCTTCTTGTAGCGAGTTGATAACACTCAACGGCTGCTCGTAGTTACGACTCCAGTTCGTCAGTGGTGTTGTGCCTTGATACAGAATCGTTTCAACATCAATGGTCTTAATCGGATTAAAGAGTTCTACCTTGGTAATAGTAAGTGATTTACCATAGATTAAGATGTTGTCACTTTCAGTCATAGCTGTTAAGAGTGCATCATCAATGGTGTAGTCAGTATAGTCACCACTGACATCAGCATAGTCATAGCCAGTAACAATCACATTCCATGCTGTACGCAAACTGATTTGATGGGTAGATTGCAAATCTTTATGGTGAACGCGCAGCGTCCAACCTAATTGTGCAGATGAGAAATTAGCCTTTCTCAAAGAAATACCATTATAAGAAGACACTCTGTCACCAAAGAAAATCACATCACTATAGTCATCTGATGAGGAAGTAGAGATTAACTCTACCTTTTTCAGATTACAATTGGTACCAGCCAGATAAAAGCCACTTGCCTGGACTTCTGCCAGACCTGCTGCCGTCAGGCCATAGCAAATCACAGTCTCAGCCGTAACACCATTTCTTATATAATTATCAGTATTGATGACTGGCACACTACTGCTATTGCGTATAGCACATTGCATGTTACCCGTACCAACAACAGTGACTTGGATAAAGTCACCAACCCTTGCTGTTGTCAGTGCCGAAGCTTCCACCGTTTTGGATGCCTCTTTGCTCCAGTTAATCGCCACAGGTGAATCACTTACATCAATGAGCGTCGTGCTTGTCTCAGCATTGACATCTATAGTCCATGCTGCCAGCATAACGGTTAGTAATAATAGAATCTTTTTCATTAGCTTTATAGTTTTTAGATTATGATTTTGCTGCTACAAAGGTAAAATCTATGATTTCATCGTTATTCCTCTCTTGTTTTTAATTAGTTCCCAAATGGGAAATGATACATTTGGGATAGTTTTTTGATACATTTTAGACATTTTCTTAGGGCAATTTTGAGATAAATATATATCTTTGCCGCAGTGTTTGAATACCCACATCATGAATACCGAGAACTATATACCGACATTATACCGGACAAAAGGCAGTTGGAGGAAGAGCTCAATGACTTTGATAGCTTTGCTCATGATGCTTTGCTCATGCCAGAATAATAATGATGGTGACGAGGTGACGACTTTCCAAAGGATGGACTTGGGAAAGACCGTCAATGTGAGCTGCTTTGACGTTGAAGATAATGGCAGTTTGTGGCTCGGCCTTGACGGTCAGGGTCTGGCTTTTAAGGAGTCTGTGACAGCAGTACCGCGTTATTACGACAAACTCAGTGGTACTCTCCCGTCAGATGTGGTGACATGCACCTATAAGGATAAGAATGGCAGACAGTGGTTTGGTACTTTTGGCAATGGATTGTTCTATTGGGACGGCAGTTCTTTCCGTCTGCCCGCCAACGACTCTTTGCGTACAACGGCACTGGAATATGTAGCTGGTTTTACGGAAAGCAGTGATGGTGCCTTCTGGATTGCCACGCAGAAGAGTGGTTTGATAAGGTGTGACTCCACAGGCTTTGTCACACACTTTAACAACGTCAACTCAGAACTACCAACGAACTGGTTGGCTGATATAAAGACTTTTGACCACAATACTATATACATTGCTACCGGATGGGGGCTCTTCACCATTGACACCCGCAACAACAGTATTTCGCCTGTAACAGATAACTATGGTAAGGCTTTCCTTGAGAAACAGATGATAAGGATTCTCTACACTGAAGGCAAAGAACGTCTGTGGATTGGAACTACCACAGGTCTATATATCTATGACTTATCGAGCCATGCTGTTACCCATCTGACAAGCGACGACGGTCTTGCCGACAACTTCATAAAGGCCATAGGGCGTGACAACAAAGGTGTCTTCTGGATTACATCAGAGCATTTCATTACTCGCATCACACCGCAACAAGACGGTAGTTTTACTTGTAAGACCTACGGACCAGACAACGGCATCGGTGATGTAACATTCCACGTGCGTGCCATAGCATGTAATAATGAGGGACAGATGATGTTTGGATCGTCGAATGGGGTCTATGTGGCAAAGCAGGAAATTGCCAGCCCTGCAGGAAGAGGCTCTAACGGTATGGGGGTAATTGGCGTTGTAGGCATAATGGGTATTATGGGGTGTATGGTGATGGGTATCATGCTGCTTAGCAGGAGGCGGAGACGAACCGCAGTGGAGCACACTGTTAGGGCAGGCTATTCCGATATAGAGCCATCGAAGATTGTGATCAGCTCTGCTGATGAGAAATTCAAAGACAAGGCCATCGGCATCGTAGAAGAGCATATCAGTGATGCCGACTTCTCCGTAGAGCAGTTAAGTAGTGAGTTGGGTATGACACGCGGTCACCTGTATAAGCGTCTTACCTCTATCACTGGAAAGACACCACAGGAATTTATCCGTATTATCCGTATAAAACGTGGACGCCAACTGTTGGAAGAAAGCGGTGAAAGTATCCAGCAGGTAGCATGGCGCGTAGGACTGTCACCCAAGCAATTCTCGAAATATTTCAAAGAAGAATACGGGATGCTTCCCTCTGATTACATAAAGAACAGCCCCCAATCCCCTTCTTAGAAGGGAAATGGAGGCTGTAGCTTTCTTGTTATTATCTACGAGTCCTTGACCTACTCGTCTTCGTCATCCCATAGGCTATTACTCTGACGACCAAGTACTGTCATAGTTTCATCATTATAATCTTCATTCATGACCTGATAATTCTCATTAGAGCCAGCCAGAAGAGTGTAAATGCCTACTCCCTTAAAAAGAACCATGGAAGGAGCGATATATACCTTTTTCATTTTACTACGAATTTCTTGTTGTTCCTGATATAAATACCTTTCTTTAATTGAGAGTCTGCCATCGGACGACCCTGCAGGTCATACGTAAAGGATCGAGAGTCGATGGTCGATGGTCGAGAGTCAAGGGTTCTAATATTTGTTGTCCCACCGTCAAATGACATTACTATACGAGCTCCGTTTGCCGGTTTAATGTCTGTTTCCGTCTCCAAGTATGCCTTGTGAGCTGATAGGTTTTTAGTAGATGTCAGTTTGAAGAAGCCAATATTACCTGAGTTATCTTTAGCAAATAAGTAATGATAGGTTCCATCGGTTGATGCTGCTACATCAGTGGCGTAGTCGCCAGTAGGCTTCAGGTAGTT
The DNA here is from genome assembly GCA_017617725.1 of Prevotella sp. Classification (GTDB taxonomy): domain Bacteria; phylum Bacteroidota; class Bacteroidia; order Bacteroidales; family Bacteroidaceae; genus Prevotella. Next base: position 41,154 of record JAFZVR010000030.1, on the reverse strand, counting down.
GGTAGAAGGATACTCTGCATTCTCTGTAACAGGAATATCATAAGTGCCTGGTTCTCCTTTTACAATATATCCTTGATATCCCCATGTGGTAGCTACGGAGGTCAATGTTACCGTTCCTTCAGCCACTGCTGATGCATAATATGGGGTAACGCCTGTACCCGCGAAATCGAGTTTCTTGGAACCGTTACTGTATGTAGCTATGCCGTCAGCACCGATAGTCACAGAAGCAGCGTCGTAACGATCATCCGGTTTCACCAGTTCCACCTTGGTAATTGTGATGTTTATACCTGCTACTATTATACCAGTTATCTGGATATCCTCAAGTACGGCAGCTGAAGCTATAGTATATTCAAAGGTCTGAGTCTCAGCACTGTTTGTGAGTGATGCCGCAGCCTCTTCACTGAACAGTTCCCAGCCATTGTTAGGATTCTTCAGTTGTATCTGAGCATTATCGTCATTGGTAGTCAAAGTGACGCGTATCACGTCTGTCATACGAGCATCGGCCAGTCCAGCGCGATTATCATAGCTCAGGTCTATGTACTGCCCCCAACTGTTGTCTAATGTCTGTGAACCTTCCCAGATAGTCTCTACATTTTCATCAGTAGAAGGGGTAGTATAGTTTTCGAAGAAGTTCATGTAGGTAGTAAACCAGTCGCTGTTGGTCTGGTGTTGCAACTCTGGATTATACACAATCTGTTTGTCGGCTTCGGCAGTAGTAACATTGTTATAAGGAGCAATGTTGGTGTGCGGAGGACATACGTTATCTTGCAAGCCGATGCTGGTAATGACAGGACATGAAATCATTGTAGCCAAATTCTTTGTATCGAAGTAGCTCAGGAAGGCATACATCTCAGCATCTGTCATAGTACCTTGGTTGGCACGTGCAACCGAAGCAGGCCAGTTTGTCAACTCGAAATAGTCGGGGAAGTCGCCCATGAAGGTGATGGCAGGAGCGATAGCCTTGAAGGTGTAACCGCTAAGGGCTGCAGCAGCGTATGTGAACGCACCACCCTGGCTCTGTCCTTGTGCAAAGAGATTATCCATATCACTGGTTTCGCGTGACGCCATAAACTGTATAGCACGGACGCAGTCCATATAGGCACCACGATAATAGTAACTATCCTTATTACCGAACTCATAGGCAAACCAGTCGCCATAGGTATTGGTGAAGTCGCCCTTACCGTCGGATACACGTTCACTTGCTGTGCGGTTGTTGACACATTGTCCACGGGTAGAGAGGATGAACTCTGCGTAGTCAGCCTCGCTGTTGTCACCAGCCATACAATATGGAGTGGCATCCTGACCAGCTGGGCGATATTCAGAGTCGTAGCCTTGGAATGATACGATGACGGGATGTTTCTTACCATCGGTAGGTTCTGCATAGTAGCCACGAATGGTGACGGGGTCGCCTGTCAAACCGTCTGGCACACTCTGCATCTCTACCAGATATACCTTGCGCTTCGTACCAGACTTAGAAGGTATTTCTGTCAGTGTAGCATTGATGTCAATAGCATCGAGTTGATCCTTAGCCGTTGCCCAGAAAGTGTCGAAGTCGCTTTGCTTATCGGGGGCAGAAACAATGCTGGTAGGATTAACACCAAAGAAGAATGCACGAGCCAAATCGTCGTTCACTGTGACAGTGGCCTTATAGAAACCAGCGGCTGGCATCTCGTCAAGGGTGACTTCGATATCCTCGCTACCGTTGGCAGCTACTTCAACGCTCTTGCTTGCAGAGGTGTAAGAAACAATCTTATCGGTGGTAATGCTGGCTAAGACATTTGCTGTTATAGCCTCATCGTATGGGTTCTCTACATGTACTGTAAACGTCGGTGTAGATGTAAACACCCAATTATCATTCACAGGTACCGATAGGGTCAATGGCTTCAGCGTAGCAGGATCAAGAATCTCAATGGAAGTCAGCGTAAAGCTGGTACCACTGACTATCATGCCCTTTTCTTTCAATATTTCCAGCATTTCACTGGTAATCTCATATTGATGATAGACTCCGCTGATGGAGACAGCACTTATCGTACCAGGCAACAGCAACCACTCAGTAGCACCTTGGTAACTCAGTTGCAGGCAAGCACCAGCACCTAAATCATTAAACTTCACACGCAGCAGCTGTCCTTCTTCAGCATTGGCAAAACAGGAGGCAGGAATAGTCTGCCACTCCGACCAAGTATTAGGGAACACTTTTTCGCCAGTCCATACGGTAGGACCAACCGTAGTCACCAACGATACCTTAGTGATGGCATTGCCGTTCTCATAAAGGTAGATATTCATGCCACTGAGGGCAGTGATATCAGCGTCGGTAAATGTAATATCCTTGTAAGTGTCACCACCATTCAGCCAAGGCCACTGTGTATCCAGTGAAGGTATAGTAGTCTCAGCCCAATTGTTAGAAGTACCTTTGTAGCAAATCTTGAAGTTGCCGCCACCCTCAGGTACAGTGACATAGACACGTAGCACATCGCCAGCCTTGAAGGTTGCCACTGTTGCGGCATTGAGTTCAACTTGGGAGTCATAAGTTCCTTCCCATAGAGTAGTCTCTACGACCTTAGCTTCAACGCCCACGGTCGTCAGGACAGCCAGTAGTAATGTTAAAAGAAAATGTTTCTGTTTCATAAACGTTATTGGTTATTTAGTGATTTCTCTGCCGCAAAAGTACGCTGTACTTATGTTTCACTATACCATTTTCTTAGCCAACGCTGATACTTTTCCATAGTAAGATGAATATTATAAGAAATACGGTCTTCATCCTCGGCTCACTGATGGAGCCGAAAAGATGAAGACCGTAAATAAAAAGTGATGATTAACTTGTTACTTCGCGATATCCTTAAGCATAAGCACATTCTTACTGCGTATCATCTCTTTGAAGTAGAGGGCATTCTTCTCGCCTGGTGCCGGTCCGAAGAACTCGTGCTTGGCATTGCGCCACACCAAGAAGTAAGATATTGGGTATTTATCAAGCTGCGGTTTCAGTACTCTCGTCCACCATGTAGGGTCAGGCAGGTTCTTCAGTCCACATTCGGTGAGTGCAAAGAGCTTACCATGCTCAGTAGCAAAACTGCAGAGCATAGTGAGGTCGGCATTCAGGTCGCGCACGAACTCCTGCTCGGTGCCCCACTGATAGGCATCAAGACCGATGAGGTCTATACGGTCATCGCCGGGATAGTATAGAGGGGCGAGGGTCGAGGGTCGAGAGTCGAGAGTCGAGGATTGAGAGGCTATACCTAAATTAGGACTCCAACTCCAGATGAGATTGTCAAAACCTTCACTCAGGAGATAGTCCTGTAGCATACACCACAGAGCATGATACTCTTTCGGTGTACACTGTTTCGAGCCCCACCAGAACCACGCACCGTTATTCTCGTGCCACGGGCGGAAGATAATTGGTATGGGTGTGCCATTGTCATCCTTCAGTGTAGCAAGGAAATTGCGCACATTCTTCATCCATAGCAGGAACTTACGATGGTTTATTCCACCAGGAAGGATACTCTGTACCACAACGGTATCTTGATTGTCCCATGCGGTACCGCCTGTATATGGATTACGCGGATGCCATGAGAGTGTAACGATGCCCCCACGTTTATGATGGGCAAGGAGTTCCTCACGTATGCGTGTAAAGGGTACCGAGTCGAGATTCTTCTCATCGCCTACCTCTATGCCGCCGAGGTCGAAACCCATTACGGCAGGATAGTCGCCACAGGTCTCAAGAACATCACTGCGTCCACGCTCCCACTCCCACGTAAGTCCGTAGAAGGGGTCGTCCTGATGTCCAAACATATATCCGCGCTGCTGCAATTGCTGCAAACGGTCGATACCGTGTTGGCGGATGGTTTGTGCGTGGGAGGGTTGCGGGAGAACCGCAACCAACAGGGTGATGATTGCTATCAGGATGGGGTTGATGGGTTTCATGGGCATTGTGGGTTTAATTGGTTTCATAGGTGTGATCGTTTTTTATTGTTTTTATCTTTTCCTTGATAACAGACAGGGTTGTAGTATCGCAAAGGAACACAGAGTTGAGTCCCTGTTCCTCCTGAGCAGGGTCGCAGCAGTAGTCGTCACCGACCTGCCACTGTACATGTGTTGGTTTGGCTTCACCGCCCCATCCCCAGAAGTTACATCCGGCAAAGGCGCCGCCAGAGAGCATATTGTCAGCTATCAACTGGAAGATATAACTGTAGTAGCCGTCGCGACCGACAGTGGCACTGCCTGGTTCAAATGACAGACCGTCGCGCGGATAACCGAACTCCTCCATGACAAGTGGTTTCTTCAGCTTGTCACAGATGGCGAGGTGCTTACTGATATAATCCTTGGAGTTATCACATGCTCTTGGCAATGTCTCGATAAGGCTGTCGCGCTGCGCCCATCCCCAGTTATACGGCCACAGATGAACGTTGCAGTAGTCAACATTCTCATTGCCACAGATACGTTCCCACACGCCATAGTCGTTTTCGCATCCCCATGAGCCTTCACTGCCGATGGAGATGAGATGGTTCTTGTCCAAGGAACGTATGAGGGCGGCTGCCTCACCTATCCATTTTTCGAAAGCAGACAACGCCTCCTTGGAGAACGCACGCGGTTCGTTGCCTATCTGCCATGACATGATGGCTGGGTCGTCTACATATTTCTTTCCCGTATAACGGTTGGTACGACCTATGATAAAGCGTACATAATCGTAGAAAAGCTGGTGCGCCTTTTCATTGGTTGCAAACTGAGCTACATGGTTCATAAACGCATCGTAGCCCACCTCGTTGGGACGCGGTGCCTTGCCTGCTCCAGCATGCTCAAGATAGTAGCCATAGCCACCGCTCCACTCCCATGAGTTATTGAGGTAGAGCACCGCCACCATCTGGCGCTTGCCCATTTCCATGAGCAGGTAGTCGAGACCAGCCAGGATAGTGTCGTTATATACTCCCGGGGCAATCTGCAGTGTCGGTTCCACCTTCGTCTTAACCCCGCGCTCACCGTCAGAGCCTACGAGGATGCGCAGGTTGTCAATGCCCAACTGCTTCATTGCATCCAGTTCACGGCATAGCCGCTCACGGTTGCCGCCCTGCCCCTCAGAGCCGAGAATGGCACCATACCAGAAGTTGGTACCTACATAATAATAAGGCTTACCTCCACGCATAAAGTGTCCGTCCTGAACTGTGACGAAATCACTCTGCACCGATGGATTGTTGCAAGCTATGAGGCAAAGGGCAACAGTGATAAATGTTATCAGGATGGAGGTTATGGGCATTATGGGCTTCATGGGCGAAACTTATTAATTGTTTGTTATTTCAGTTCAAATACTCTTGAGGCATAGTCCTCCCAGAGGGGCACCTCAATACCCACATCCATGAGGAAACGACCGGTGAACTGCCTGCCGCTGAGCTCACACGGCTGCTGTCCCACACGTACGTTCTTTTCCGTCAGTGTGTATGTCTTGTCAGGGTTGAGTCCTGCCAAACGGATACGAGGAAGCGGCTGGTTGTAGTAGTTGTCGGTCTTGTAGACGAAGAGAACCCCCTGGCTAGATTGACTAGTATACATCAGTGCTGCAATACCCTTGCGGTTATACGGTGATACCAATCGGTAGAGGTCACCTGTCTGTACTACATCGCGCAGTTCCTTATAATCCCTGAAGCAGGTGCTGACCTGTTGGCGCTCCTCGTCGTTCATATCCTTGGGCTGCAGCTCTATGCCTAAACGACCGCTCATAGCCACATCGCAACGGAACTTCAGAGGTATGACACGTCCACCAGTATTCCAATAAGGACAGTGATTGATATGGTTCGCCATAGCATTGGCAGGGAAGAAAAGACTGGTGCCCCACTGGATATATACGCGCTGTAGAGCATCGGTGTTATCTGAGACCCAGAACTCATCGAAGTAAGGAAGCAACCCGTAGTTGGCACGACCGCCACCCGAAGCACAATCCTGCATCACCACATTCGGGTATTTTGCACGTATGCGTTCAAGTACCTTTATGAGTCCGCGGTGATAGTCCACATAGAGGTTAGACTGTTTTGCCATAGGCAGATAGAGCGAGCCCACATTCTGTATACTGGCATTGGCATCCCATTTGATATAGCTTATCTCAGGATAGTTCGTCAGGAGGTCATCGACAATCTTGAAGGCGAAGTCCTGTACCTGCGGATTGGTCATGTCGAGCACTAACTGCGTGCCGCCACGACCCAGCTTCAGCTCCCTTCCCTTCGTCTGCAACGCCCATTCAGGGTGCTTCTCGAAGAGTTCACTCTTGGTGTTTACAGCCTCCGGCTCTATCCAGATACCGAACTTGATGCCCTTCTTTGCTGCAGAACTGCAAAGCACACTGAGACCGCCGGGTAGTTTCTTTTTGTCGACAACCCAGTCGCCCAATGTCGACGAGTCGTCATTACGCTGGTATTTATCGCCAAACCAGCCGTCATCCATCACGAAGAGCTCACCACCTAACTGGCTGATGTCATCCATCATCTGAATCATACGCTCCTCATTGATGTCGAAGTAAAGGCCTTCCCATGAATTCAGTAATATGTCACCCGTCTTCATGCCACGGTGTAGCATCCCTTCGGTACGAGCCCAGCGATGGAACGCACGGCTGACACCTCCCATTCCCTCTGTGGAATAGGTCAGTGCCAGATGAGGAGTTGCAAATACCTCCTTCGGGCTTAACACATACTCCGACGACTGTGGGTCGATACCTGCATAGAGGTGGTGTTCCTTCTTGTTGTTGGTATTGATTCGCAACTCGTAGTTACCACTCCAGCAGAGGGCAGCACCAATAGTACGACCACTATTCTCCTGCGGCTGTCCGTCAAGCGACAGCATCAGTTCCGGAGCGTCACAGTGGGCATTACGTGCACCGTCAGTGTTTCGTATCACCTGCACCCCCGCCGTCAGGGGCTCCTGCGTGATGTCTGCCTCGGCTGCCCAGTCACCATGCAGATGCGTCAGCCATACATCACCGCGGCGAATGGTGAGATGACCACTGTCATAGCGTTTCAGCGTAATGGCAGTCTTCTCACTATGTGTTATCTCCGTCCATGTCTCGATGATGTCCACATTCTTGTATGCCTTGTAGAACACTTTCACCGTGACGGGCAGTAGCTTGTCCTGCATAGTAAAGACATACGTCTTAGCGTTAGCCTCATCTCTCAACTCTAAACTCTCAACTCTCAACTCTAAATTCTGGTCTCCATTGACATGCTGCACCTGGATGGCAGGCAGATGAATCATATCCACCGTACCGAAAGCCGGCAACGCAGGGAAGTTGAAGGCATCACCGGCATCACGCAACTGCTGCAGTGTTGCAGTCTTAGCACCGTAATAGTCCATGCGTAGGTCGGTATCCTCGTCAGCATGGAGTATCATTGCAGTATTGGGAGTGCTCACAACCACCTCTCCGTTCCATGCAGAGATGCTTGTTGCTGTAAGCATCCATATTCCCGTTGCTATTAAAACTCTTTTCATTTTACTGGAGTTATAAAGAAATTATAATGAGAAGTTTGTCAGGCTCCTCTCCTGCCGTTAGGCTCCCCCCTCTCTTTGGGAGAGGGGGTTAGGGGGTGAGTCTTCATTTAACCACCACCTTTTTACCATTCACGATGTACAGTCCCTTTGTCGGGTTGCTTACTCGCTGACCGTTGAGGTTGTAGTACACATCGACAGGGTCATTGACTACACCCTCTACGGTGTTGATACGAGTAGTATCAGAATAGCCTGTCAGAGGACGGGCATTGGCAGCGGCAATCACCGACGCATCGGTCAGTACTACAGAGCCAGCGTTACTATATGTAAGGTACACCTTATTTATAATCTTCGTGTCGAGAGGAAGCGGCAGATTGAGCTGTGTCGTACCGGCAGCCACGCCTACCGATGTGGCGAGAGATGCGTTGTTGGTATTCGTGTATTCCATCTTCAGTGTCACAGGGAACTCTGCTGGTTCTACGTTGACAATGACAATGGTCTTGTCGGCATAGCGGTCATCACCGACCTGCCATCCTGCCTGTCCCCAGCGTGCTGTGGTAGTGGCTGTATGACTATCGGTATCGTACACCGCCGTGCGGAACCAGTTCAGTGCCTCGATATTGATGTCACCCTCCTTCAAGGGAGCCGGTTTGTAGAGCTCTATCTTCGTGATTGTCACACCGTCACCAGAGAAACGGAAACCGTCGCGGAGCTTAGCTACCATCTCGTCAGTGAGGATAATCTTCACGATATACGGGAACTCAGTCACGTCGTAGAGTTCCATTTCTTGCACCGCTACTGATGCGGCATCGCGGAGGATGACCTTCGGCCACTCACTACCCCCGGTACGACTCTTGACTGTAACCAAGAAGCTCTCACCTGCCTCCAGGATAGCACCCCATCCGGCATCCATCTGGCAGATTTCATTCCATGCCATCACCACACCTTCCTCGTCCTCGAAGAGAGTGCGGACTTCTCCCTCCTCAAGAGGCTTCAGCACAGGCTTAGTGCTCTCGGCATTGACACGAATCTCGTTGAAGGCAAATGTGGTGGCCTCGGTAGGCTGAATCTGTACCTGATATAGCTTCTTTGTGTTGTCAAGTTCGAAGTAGATAATTTCAGCAGCATCGTCCATGATAACATCGGCATCGGTCTCGTCCAAGTATTTCACATAGCACTTCACTTTCATGGCACGGTCGAAGGTGATACGCAGCTCTTTTCCACTTACTTGTTCACCTTCGGCAATGGTTAGCTGCACACCCGTCCAGCCTGCTGTCGTAGTGACGGTATGTGTCTCCACATCATACGTTACCTTCTCGGCATCCTGTACTTCAATCTTGCTGAGGTCTGCAATACCATTCTCATCGAATGTGTTTGTTTCTGGTTCAGGTTGCGGTTCCGGCTCAGGCTCAATATTGAGGTCTAACAGTTCCTTCATCTGGTCACGTGTCACCACATAGTCCTGATTGAAGGCATTTGTCCACCAGTCCTGCATGTTGTGTAACTGACTGCCAGCAGAGTCATACCAAGTAGAGAACCAGCTCCATTTGGCACCAGTCTCCCAAACAGCACTGATGTCAGACTGGCTTACATTGCTGGTATTACCGCATTCAGAGAGTGCCGCCATCATATTGGGATAACTATCGGTGAGATGGTCGAAGTCATTCTTCTGCTGAGCTGCCTGACCGCCGTAGATGTCACGGCCGATGATGTCGACGTAGTCGCTGCCGGGATACCAACTGCCGTCCTTCGTCTGCGAAGTCCATACCCAAATAAGGTTGTTCAGCCCCTGTTCGTTGACCATATAGTTGTACATCCACTGCCATAGTTGCTTATAGACATCAGCTCCCTTGGCACCCCACCAGAACCATACAGTGCCGCCATCATATTCATACGTATTGCCTGCTGCCTCGTGGAAAGGACGCCAGATGACGGGAATACCGGCATCCTGCATCTTCTTCAGATAGCCGCAGACCTGACTCAGCTGCTGCTTCGCCTGGGTGTTCTCTGCCGTTCCGTCCACATAGACCTTTGAGGCATCGAAAGATGTAGCAGCATCGCCAGTTCCCGGTGTACAGGTGTAGCCTGTACCGGAATTGTTCTTCACCTGCCAATGCCACATGGCACTCACTACACCGCCCTCGGCAGCCCAGTTCTTCACACCTCTGATATCGCTGTAGTCCAGCCAACCGTCAGGATTGACATCCTTCGAGGCGTGGATATTGATAAAGTCGTAGGTGTTGATGGCAGGATACTTGTTGGTCCACTGATGCACCTGTTCTGCCTGACTGGTGTTCCAGTCAACAACCGCCGTCGTACCAGAGATGATTTTGTTGCCGTAGAGCGATGTCAGCACGTCGAAGAGTTTCTGAGCATTCTCGGTACGCTTCTTTTCCCCAGGCTCAGGTTCCGGTTCCGGCTCGTCCTGTGGCTCCACATACTTCGATGCGAAGTAGTTCATGTATGAGTCGTACCAGTTGTCTGCCACCTGATGGGCATTCTCAGGATTGAAGCTTATCTCCTTCACTGTCTCTGCAGCGAGGTTGTTGTACGGAGCAATATTGGTATGCGGAGGGCATACATTATCCTGCACGCCGATAGTTGCTATTACGGCAGTATTGCTGCTGATGAGTGTAGCGAGGTTCTTAGTGTCAAAGTAAGAGAGGAAGGCATACATCTGCTCATCCGTCATGTCACCCTGGTTGGCAAATGCCACACTTGCAGGCCAGCTTGCCAGCTCGAAGTAGTCGGGGAAGTCACCCATGAAGGCGATACCCGGAGCTATTGCCTTGAACTCTCTGCCTCCCAGTGCTGCGGCAGCGTATGTAAAAGCACCGCCCTGGCTCTGTCCCTCAGCATAGAGGTTTGTCATATCACTCGTAGGACGTGTTGCCATGAAGTCGAGGGCACGCACGCAGTCCATATATGCACCACGATAGTAGTACTTGTCCTTATCACCGAAGTTAAAGGCGAACCAGTCACCGTACTCGTTGGTGAAGTCGCGGTCTATACCATCGGCACGCTCATTGGCAGGACGGTTGTTTACGCTCTGACCACGGGTAGAGAGGATGAACTCAGCATAGTTGCTGCTGAGGGCGTCGCCATCACCGTTGAGGCACCACGGCTCCACACCCTGACCACCGGGGCGGTAGCCTGAGTCATAGCCCTGATAGTGCATGATGACAGGATGCTTCTTCCCGTCCGTAGGCTCTGCATAGTATCCGCGTACGGTCACAGGGTTGCCGTCACCGTCACTTACCGACTTGAACTCCACGAGATATACCGTGCGGTTGGCAGTAGAGTGGCTCTCTATCTTCGTCAGCACGGGCTCATCAGTAGCCTCGATAGCTGCCAGCTCATCCTTTGCTGTCTGCCAGAAGCTCTCGAAGTCAGCCTGCTTGTCAGCAGGGGAAGAAATCTCTGTCGGGGCATATCCAAAGTTGAACGCACGCACAGTCTCATCATTCACAATAATCGTAGCACGGTAGAAGCTCGGAGTGAGCGTAACGTCAGCAAGTGAGAACTCTATAGCGTCACTACTACCGGCAGCAATGACCTTGCTGCTCTCAATGTTTGTGATGCTTGCCAGCTTGTCGGTCGTCAGCATCATAGTAGCGTTTGCTGTAACATCCTCAGCATTGTCATTCTGGATATTCACAGTGAAAGAAGGTGTTTCACCGTTGCTCCATACCCAGTCATCACCCGTCACAGGAACACTGCATGTCAGCGTCTTCACCGTTGAGGGGTCGAGGACCTCTGCGAGCGTCAGCGTGAAGCCCACACCCGTCACATGCATGTCACCGCTGAGGATTGCATCGAGCATCTCCTGTGTCAGTGTGAGACGCTTTGCCAGTCCGTCAACCGACATGAAGTCGGTACCGGGAACCATCGCCCAGTTGCCCGGAACGGAATACTGCAATGCCATCGTAGCACCAGCCTTCACATCCGTATAGGCAAAGCGCAGGATGTCGCCAGCCTTCACATTCGCGAACTTATCGCGACTGATGGTCTGCCATGTGCTTGGGTTACCGCTCCAGTCAATCACCTGCGAGCCCTCCCACAGAGTGATAGGATATACCACCGGCTCTGGTTCCGGCTCCGGGTTATCACCACCAACAGACGTCAGCGTCACACGCACCACCGTCAGATTCTGTCCGCCTACCACCATTCCGTAGGTCTTCACCTTTTCCACCGTCTCATCGGTGAAGGTATAGGTGAAAGTAGTAACCGTAGTCTCCACACTCGGATATGCTGTGCTCTCCTCCAATGCCGGCCAGCCGTCACTCATATCCTTCAGTGATATCTGTGCACCGTCTTTGACATCTGCTACATATACGGTCAGGATATCACCAGCCTTAGCACTGGTAAACTCCGTAGCCGCAAAGGTAGTGTATGCGCTCCAGTCGGGCTGCAGCACTAGTGGCAGAGCTGCCGAGCCGTTTGCAACCGTCAGTACTATTTCGTCCTTACCCGGGGTGAACGGCTCATCGTCAGGATTGCCGCCACCGGCTTTCTCTATGGTAATCTTGGTAATGGTATAGTCCTGTCCTGTGATGACGAGGCCTCGCTGGTCTATCCACAATGCAATCTCGTCGCTCTCGATAGTATAGGATGCAACTCCGTCAGCAACGGTCATCGTGAGGTCTGTCCATTCCCATTTTTCACCAGCCTTGTACTTGAAGGCATACTGCGGGTCTGTCTTACCTGGAGTGAAATATATCCTGATGATATTGTCTTTCTCCACTCCACTGAATATCCCACCGAACTCTTCATTGTCGGACGTATCCAACTGTATTCCGTCGAAGTAGTCTGTATTCCATGATATCTGCTGGCTGCCCTCCCATACCGTTGTCTCTGTAGCATATGCTATGATGCTGACGAGCAGCACTGCTATTAATGATAATATCTTTTTCATCGTAGTCTGTTTTTATTTTTTCTCTATACGGAAATTAGCAAAGCGGAAATCGGCATCGTAGTCCTTATATGGCTGGAAGCCAATGTTAAACACCATCTCGTTGCCGACAGCACCCAGTCCATTAGGTGCCATCTGGTCGAGAGAGAAACGCACGGTACGCCACTGTCCGGCGGTGTCGTAGCCGTCACTGGGGGTCCACTGGTAGCTGTTATTCCAGTCCCAGTTCCATGCAAACTCATAGCCTTTATCAAGAAGCGGTTTACCTTCGGCATTCTGCACTTCGAAGACGAGGTTATACTGTCCCACTGATGCCGCATCGCATATCTCGCGTGCCGGTTGTGTGAAGCTCAGTTCCACCCATGCCCACTCAGTGATGAGTCCGTTGAAATGAATGCACGGCTGTCCCAACTCACTTGTCTCTATAGACACGCAACGGTCAGTCTGCGTGATAGCCTGCGCTATATTGGCAAACAACAGATTGTTCGTGGGACGATAAGCCAGTTCCACACTCTTTGTCTCTCCGCGAGCTGTTATCCAGCTAACCACGAATTTGCTGTTATCAGCCGTCCCCTCAGGTACGGTGAACGACAGTTCTGTATCATCGAGCGACAATGGCAGCTCCTCGCCGTTTAGGGTGAGTGTGAAATCATAGTATTGCAGATTCTTGCCCGTCACTACAGCTTGTGTGCCGGGTGCAGCAAACTCATTGACCAGACCATAGAATTCTGCGTCAGGCAGTGCTATGGCGAAGGAGTATACGGCCGTCCCCTTGTCGGTGGTATATACTATGGTATTCTCACGCAGTCTGGAGTACTCCTCTGGCACCCGCACTATAGCTTTCGTGCTTGCCGTATATGTCTGGCTGAGGTCAGCCTCTACGGTATTGAACACCAACGACTGCAAGTTGTTCAGGTTCTCACCGACGATACACAGCACCTGTCCACGCTCAGCCTCCGTCAGTGGCGTCTGGTATTCCGTATCGGTAATATCATAGACAGCCGTTATCACCGGTGCGCCATTGTTAGCTCTCTCGTCGGCCGGTGTGTATCCGTCGTTGTAGTCTACTACGTCGCTACAGCTCATTACTGTTGCGGCAAAACCGCAACACACCGAACACACGGCTATATAGTGTTTTATAGTTTTAGCTATCATAACTTTAAACTCTTAATTCTTAACTCTAAACTCTCAACTCTAAACTCTCAACTCTAAACTCTCAACTCTAATTAGTTCCATCCCGGGTTATTCTCTGTTATCGCCTTGTTGGTATTCAGCTCCGGTGCAGGTATCGGGAAGAGAAGGTTACGCTCCTGGCGTGTCTTCATCACGCCGGCATCATCACTGCCACCAATGGCATTCATCGCCTGCAGGTATATGCCCCAACGTATGAGGTCCCAGCGGCGGTCTGCCTCACATGCAAACTCCTTCGCACGCTCCTCGATGATTGCCGAGCGTAGTTTCGTCTGTGTGTCAAGGGTGGCTGCGTCAGCAAGGGTTGCATTGCTGCGAGTACGCACCTTGTTCAGATAGGTTATTGCCTCCGTTGCATTACCCAGCTCGCACTGTGCCTCTGCATAGATAAGCAGTACGTCGGCGTAGCGCAGGAACGGGAAGTTGGCATCGGCATTATTGATAGCATCGTTTGTCACATCCATGTATTTGGTTGTGAATGCCAGACACTGGGCATCCTGTGAATAATAGTATGACACTCCGTCAGCATAGATGCCCGTAGGATCTGACACCCAATTACCCTCGAGGTCAAAGCCCGTGGCGGCGATGGAATACTCCTCTGTATTCGGATAGTAGAAGCCGGTGTTGCTCTCGCGCTGTGTCTTTACGCGCCAGCGGTGTTTCACACCCTTCACGATGCGGAGGTCCTGACTGTCGAAGAGGTCGTACCAGTGGCGTGTGCATCCTACCCATCCGCCTTCCTGGATGAAGTCACCTCCCTGCTCTGTCATGTAACCCTCATACTGTGCGTGCACGCTTACCTTATATGTAGCATCACCACTGACAGTGTTTAGGGTGAACATAAACTCTGACGCATTGCAGTTGGCTTTCTTCCATAGCTGGTCGTAGGCAAGCAGCTCGTAGTCACCATATTCTCCGTCGATGACCTTATTTGCCCATTCAGCAGCCTTGGCATAGAGTGCCTGTGCATCCATCTGCTCATATCCACTGACACTGCTCTTGGCAAACGTCTTCGTCTGCAGTGGTGCATACTCCTTGTCGTCGCCAGAGGAGGTGTATGGCTGTCCTGTCCGCACTATGATATCTGTTCCCACAGGCATTGCTGCTGCTGCCTGTGTAGCATAGACCTTTGCGAGCAGTCCGGCAGCACTTCCTGCCGACGCATGTCCCTTCTGGTAGCGGCTGTCGGTGTTCTTATACATCATCTCCGCAGCCTCCTCGAGATTCTTCGTTATATATGCATATACGGTCTCTATCGACTGTCGCGGCTGGTTATAGTCTGTCGTCTCTTCCTCAGGTTGTATTGGTATTGGTCCGTAGGCACGTACCATCAGGAAGTAGGCAAAGCCCTTCAAGAACTTCAGTTCGCCGATGGCATTGTTTCTGACGTCATCACTGATATTCTTCATATCCGCGATATGGCGCTCCGCATTGTTGGCACGTGCTATGAGTCCATAGCCACCTTTCCACAGGGCATCCGTCACGTCACTCTCGCCTTGGAAGTTACCGGCTCCGAAGGTTCCGAAGAGCCAGTCGGGACCACTGATATAGTCAGCATCGAACTCTAAGACACGTGGGAAATAGCCCCAGCAGAACATGTCGTATATCAACTTGGAGTAGGTGCCAGTCACCCACTGCTCGGCAGCATCCTGCGAGTCGCCTACGCGCTCGTCGGTAACCAGTCCGTCGGGGTTCTCTTCTATCCAACTATTACAACTTGTCGTACAGACGATAAATGCAAGACAGAATGTCAGATAAACATATATTTTCTTCATAGTCTTCATGCTTTTAGAATGTGAAATTAATACCAAACGCAAACGAGCGAGCAGAAGGATAGCTGTAGCTGTCCACTCCCGGACAGGCAGCATTCTGTCCACCGGCATTCACATCCGGGTCGAACCAAGAATAGTCTGTTATTGTGAAGAGGTTGTTAGCTGTCAGTGAGAAGGCTATCTTCTCTATGCCCTTTATCGGGCGCTTCCAGTCGTAGCTCAGCGTGACATATTTCATCTTCAGATATGAGCCATCCTCCACGTAGCGGTCGCTGACGAGCCATGTACGGGTGTACCCTGCCGTTGCTTTCGGCCATTTTGCTGTTTCCGCTGTCTCTGCCGTCCATCGTGAGTTATATGCATCGGCTGTGATATTACCGATATTCGACATGGTTATATCCGTGAGGTTGTAGTTGAAGATATCGTTACCATGGGAACCCTGTAGCATGAAGCTCAACGTGAAGTCCTTATAGCTGACATTGTTCGTAAACGAATAGGTGAAATCAGGATTGGTATCACCGATGATGGTACGGTCATCCTGTGTTATCTGTCCGTCGCCATTGAGGTCACGGTATTTTATTTCTCCCACATAGCGCATTGCCTCGGCGTCAGAGAGCCCTGCGTATGCCTTGTTGGAGCGCACCTCAGCGATATTGTCATAGAAGCCGTCTTCCACATATCCGTAGAGTGTTCCTATAGGACAACCGTTGCGCTGCAGGAACACCTGATCAGCCTTCGACCACAATGCCGTAGCATACTGGTCACCGTCGAGTCCGCCGATACGGTTTTTGTTGAATGCCATATTAGCAACGAAGTTCCATTTGACAGGACTGTTACGCAACACATCGAAAGAGAGTGTCAGCTCAAGACCTTCATTCGTTACGTTACCGCTGTTCACGAGCTGCTGGCTGAAACCGGACGAGGACGGGATTGTGACATTCTGCAACAGGTCGCGCGTCTTCTTGTAATAATAGTCGACGGTGAGTTGCAGCCTGTTGTTAAGCCATCCGAAGTCGATACCGGCATTGAACTGTGCCGTTGTCTCCCACTTCAGGTTAGGGTTCTGCGGTCCGCGCCAGTCTATCATGGACATACCGCTGGAGAGGGAACCGTTATACGGATAGTTGGCTGCTTGCAGCACGGCGAGCGTACGATATGCACCGATACCCTGGTTACCTGTCTCACCATACGAGAGGCGGAACTTCAGGTTCGAGAAGAAGTTCAGATCCTGAATGAACTTCTCGTCTATGGCACGCCACGCAAAGGCGCCACTGAGGAATGTTGCCCACTTCTTATTGTCACGGAACGCTGACGAGCCATCGGTACGTACCGATGCCGTAAAGAGGTATTTATCTAATAATGTGTAGTTCAGTCGTGCAAGGAACGACTCCAGGTTCATCTTTGTCTCTGGGTCACTCTTCACCACCGGACGGTCGAGTGCCATGGATATGTCGGCACCGCGTGTCAGGTCATTGGGGAAGTTGGTGGCGGTCATGCTCATCGACTCACCACGTCCGCTCTCGAAGGTGACACCTGCCACAGCATTCAGCTTATGTATACCGAAAGTCTTGTCGGCAGTGAGAAGGCTCTCGGAGGTGAAGCTCTTCCATGTGTTCGTGGCCTTGCCTGCCTTACCGTTTATCGGCGACTTTCCTTCCTGTGTCAAACGGTTGTAGTATGTGTTACGATGTCCGTCGTTATAACCGAGTCCGAGATTCTGGCGGAACTTCAGCCACGATGTTATCTTTGCCTCGGCAAATGATGACGAGAACCATGATATCTGCTTCAGGCGGTCTGTGGCACCGTTGACATAGTTCACGGGGTTTGCCGCCAGCCAGTCTGTCTGGTCGCTTTCCTCACGTGTTGTCGGTGGGAAGATGAGTGCCGAGCGGATTATCGCAGTATTCTCGGAGTTGGTACGCTGGAAGTCTGTCGTTGCATTGGTGAAATGGCTGCTGGTACCTATCTCCAACCAGTTGGTGATATGGCGGCTGATGTTGATGCTCAGTCCATAGCGCTTATATCCTGTATTCTTGATGATACCATCCTGCTTGGTGTAGCTGCCGGAGAAGGCATACCAGCCCTTGTCACTACCGCCGCTGACGCTGGCATTATATTCCTGTGCCCATCCTGTCTGGTATATCTCATCCTGCCAGTCGGCACCTTCCACATAGTCGACATTGCCATATTCGTCAGTGCGCTGTCCCGGATTGAGGAAGTCTTCCGGTGACGGATTATATGTACCCTGTGTATAGATGAAGGAGCCACCGGTATATGGGTATGTCCACTCCCCGCGATACGGGTTGCGCTGTGTGCCGCCCTCATAGTATACACTGTTCTCGTTGGCCTCGTTCTGATAGAGGGCATAATGGTACGGGTCGAGCATCTTCACCTTCTTCCCTCTTTTCGACATGGTCCATTTCATACTGGCTTCCACTACCGGCTTGCCAGTCTGTCCTTTCTTTGTCGTGATGATGACGACACCGTTGGCACCACGCGAACCATAGATTGCCGTTGCCGAAGCATCCTTCAGCACCTCTATCTTCTCGATGTCGTTGGGATTAATCATCGACAGAGGGGATGTCTGCTGGTTGTTACCACTGTTAGCATCACTCGACGGTGCTCCATTAGGGTCAGTGCCGAAAGGAATGCCGTCAACGATATACAACGGCTGTGAGGAGGTGGTGAACGAGTTGGCACCACGTACCGTGATGCTTACGCCGGCACCTGGCGAGCCGTCGCTCTGTTGCACCTGCACACCGGCGATCTTTCCCTGCAGTCCGTGTGCCACATCCACAGCACCGCCTTTCATCAGGTCGTCACTCTTAATCTGGGAGACGGAGCCCGACAGGTCGCGCTTCTTCATTGTTCCGTAGCCGACGACAACCACATCCTCCATCATGGCAGCGTCTTCCTGCAGTGTCACCTCAATCTGTGTCTTTCCTTTCACATTGACCACCTGTGTCTTGTAGCCAATCATTGAGATCTGAATGATGAACTTCCCCTCGGGAATATCGAAGGAGAAGTTTCCATCAAGGTCACTAATGGCGCCGACAGAGGTGCCAGGCACTTGGATGGTAGCTCCAATGAGCGGTTCCCCCGCCATCGCTCCATCCATCACGCGACCTGTGATCTTCGTCTGTGCCTCCACAACAATGCTACATATCAGTAGCATGAGGCAAATAAGAATCCATTTACGCATTGTTTTTGATTATTTTGGTTGTTTCTAGTTATTCTAGATGTTCTAGATGATCTAAGTTTTTATTGCGCTGATATCAGCTCTATCCGGGTCAGTGTGAAGCCGAGGCCTGTGACGACGAGTCCCTTTGTCTTCACTTTGTCTAAGCTCACGGCATCGAAGGTCAACACCACATCGTTGCCGTCGAGCTGGTACCATACCGGCTCCTGCTGTCCTGTAATGTCATACCATTTCCCTTTATTCTCGCGGAACGACATCTGTGGGTTGGGACAGTCCTTAAGCAGTTCGTAGTGGAATATCATCACATCATTTTCCGTGCACTCCTGGAACGGCTCGGCTGTCAGTCGGAGGTTACCGCTCCAGTCGTTAGGGAAGAGCTTCTCGCCATGGAAGAGCTCACCTGGCTGAAGCTTATACTCCTTAGGAGCACACTGCACATCCGTGAGGTCCTCGCTACGCTCTCCGATGAATGACACGATGCCTACCTTGTCTAAACGGTAGCCCTTGCCGCCGATGCGCATAGCGACATTGTCGCCCTTGCCTGCCAACTGCAGTTTCAACAACGGGGCGTCGTCATTAATATAATAGGTACAGCCATCCGGACCGACAGGGATGCCGTCAGTGGCACGCTCAAGGACGTTCCATGTGAAGTCCATGATTTTCGCGGCAGCACCTGGTTCCACTTTTGATGCGTGGATAACGAGACCATCACCGAGTTTCAGATTCTTGAAACATGACGCCGGCAACTCTGCACTGACGCTCCAGTCGGGAGCCATCTGCTTTGCCGGTCCGCGCCACACTATCTTCTCCACGAACTCCTCGCCCGGGGTCAGCGTGACACGCAGGATGCGATAGTCGTGACCACCGATATAACAGCCACGAGTACGTAGTTTCTGAAGTATCTCGTCATTGAGGGTCATACGGAACGGACCACCGATATTGAAGCATCCGTATTCCGGTGCCACACCCTGCCAGTCCTGTGGATCCTGAAAGGCACCTTGTGCTGTGCGCTTGGCATTGTCGTGATAGACGGTCACAATGTCGCCAGCCTTGGCATTTTGGAAGTGGCGTGCCTCCAACAGTATGTTGTCTTTCCATCCGGGACCGATGGTTTTCGGACCAAGGAGGATGGTACGTTCAACGGCAAAAAGCCTCACCCCCAGTCCCTCTCCAAAGGGCGAGGGGAGTAAATAGGTGAAGCAACAAAGAAACAGCAGTATTGTTTTCTTATTCATAACATTATAATAAAATAATTAGTTAGGAGGTGATACTGGGTCTGGGGTTAGAGGCTGGATTATTGCCACTCGTTACGGTCCATCACTGTGCCGCTATTGAAGGCATCCTTCCACCAGTCGGCATCGGCAAACTGATGAGTGTCGCTATTGCCTTCATTATAGGCGTGGTCATACCACGGCATGAACCACAGCCACCGTGAGCCCTGCGTCCATATCTTCGACCACAGGGACATGTGTACCTCGTCACCGTTGCCGCACTCTGCGAGTGTTATCATCTTATTAGGATATTGTTTAGACAAAGCATTATATTCTTTCATAAGCGGATACATCAGTGCAGAATAGTTATCGCGACCAACAATATCAACGACATCATCACCTGGATACCATGCATTATCCTCTGTCTGAGAAGTCCACACCCAGATGAGGTTATTCAGTCCCTGCTGTGTCACCATGAAATCATACATCCAACGCCACAGTTTCTTATACACTTCAGGGCCCTTGGCACCCCACCAGAACCACGCGCCACCACCTTCAAACTCGTAAGTGTTGCCGGCAGCCTCATGGAACGGACGCCAGATGACAGGTATTCCCTTTGTCTGCATCTTCCTCAGATAGCCACAAACCTGTGTGAGCTGTTTCACTGCGAGCTTATTTTCGTCAGTACCTGCCTGATACACCTTTGACGCATCGAAGGCTGTCTCTGTGGGCTTCGTACCCGGAGAGCATGTCATATCCGTGCCATTATTGGCTTTCACCTGCCAGTGCCACATACAACCAACGACACCACCCATCTGATGCCATTGGGTCACAGGCGTCATGTCCGAATAGTTGAGCCATCCTTTGGGATTTACATCTGTCGAAGCATGTATGTTTATGAAGTCAAAGACATTGATAACCGGCCATTTGCCAGTCCACTTATGTACATTGTCCGCTTCGCGAGTGTTCCAGTCGATATCGGCTACAACACCGGAGATGGCCTTCTTACTATATACTCTACACATCTTCTGATAGAGCGCCTGTGCCTCTGCCGTCGCATTGGGATTAACGAGCGTCTCACAGATGTTAGTGTTCACGACTGTTTCCAATTGTGGATCATTTGGCCCCTTTGGTTTGGCGTCTGCATCTTTGCTGCAAACAATCAGCAAAAGTAGTAATGCCAAATAATAATAATGCTTCATATAGTTGGTTTTTAGCTCATTCATATTTCCGACTGCAATATTAGACATAAAACTACAAATACCCTAACACTTTCTTGCTACTGTTTGACACTTTGCAAAAAAAAGCGACACCATCACGGTGTCGCTCTGGCAGAAAACTGCGATACTAACTAAAACTTTTTACAAAAAAAACTAATAACTATCTTATGTTTCGTATTCACTTATTAACTACTTATACCACACTCAACTTGAGAATGCTGAGTTAGTATTATTCTGGGTGCAAAGGTCAGAAAAGAAAAACATCGGTAATGGCACTATCATAGCCAAAACCGACACTTTTCTGACTATTTGCGTATTATTGTCAGATGTCAGCACCTGTTTTGTGTGCACTACATTCCAAAAAAGTTTGCAAAAACATCTGCTTATCTGTCACATCTGCAAGACTCATTGATAATGAGACACATACAGGTTGCAGATAGGTGACAGATGTGACAGATTTTTTCAACTCTCAAGAAAAAATCGGCTATTTCCGACTGATTTTTCATGACGACTTCCAATTTACCTGTCACATCTGTCACTTATCTGTCACGTGTAACGCCCTGATACACAGGAGGTCTTGCAGATGTGACAGATAAGCAGATGTTTTTGAAAAATATTTGTGGGAGGGGAGTAAGGCGAGGGGGAAGCCAACGGCGGCAAGGGGAACTTATTGTTGTTGTCTTTTTGTACCAGATTTCAGACACTATCTGGTACTCGGAGTACCACGGCGTGGTATTGATGATACAACTATGTTGTATCGTCGATACCGCTATGCGGTAGTGTCGGTACAACGCCCTCAGACGTCAAATAAGGACTAAACGATAACCTTGAATTACATTCGAGCTTTTGACATTGTCTTCCTCTATCGCGACTCGGGATAGTCCGAATACATTCGGCTCTCCTCTCGCTGCTCTATCGGTTCTCGCCACGGTCATGTTTGCGAGCATACATGACCCGTCTGGCTAAACGATAACCTTGGTCTTCTGGTATTTCTCCCGGAACTCCGTGGGGTTACATCCCTTACGTTTACGGAAGAGGCGGTTGAAGTTACTAAGTGTATTAAACCCTGTGGTCCAGCATATCTCGCTTACGCTGTCTGTTGTATCAACAAGTCTTCTGGCAGCATACCCCAAACGAATATCAACAATATACTCACTGAGGTTCTTGCCCGTACGTAATTTGAAATAGCGACTGAACGACGTGGGAGTCATCCCCACCATATCGGCAAGCTGGGCTAAGCTCATCTCATCACCATAGTGCTCACCTATATAGTTCTTCACCTTTAATATACGTCGCGAGTCACTGTCTGCCGTCACCTTGGCAAAAGCAGAAGAGGCCAACTCACGCGAGTCATCGAATTTCGACAACTCATACAGTATTGAGAACAATTCCTGAACAGCAAAGAAGCCTTCTTTGATGGATGACAGACGAGCTATACGGTGATAGACTGTCAGGATTGCTTTTGGAGAGAACGCCAGTCCGTGACGTGCTCTGACAAGCATATTGTAAATTGATTTATAGGGATTGGTGCGGAAGGGGGATGTTGGCGAGTCAAAATCCAAATAAAACTGCACCGTTATCTCATGAATATCTTCACTCTTGCATTCGTGCTGCTCCCACACATGTTCCAAGTCGGAACTCGTTATGAGCACAAGGTCTATGTCTCCTATCACTTCACTTGAGTCACCTACCACACGGCGGCAGCCAGCACCACCAGCCACGAAATTCAATTCAAAAATATCATGCTGATGGATAGGATAGTCAAACTCTTTCTTGTGGCGGTCAGCCACATACATGAAGTCATGCTCGCTCAGTGGTGTTATCTCATGTAGAACTCTTGTTTCCATGGTGATAGTTGTTTGTTTTAGACCGTAAAGCCTCTATAGGTTTTAGACAAATAAATGCTTAAATAACCCGTACCTTCTATGTCACTGATTACCTTATGAGTAATATCCTTATGATAACTCATGAAATCAGTGGAACTGTCATAAGCATTTCCTTTCTTTAGCCTTGTAGCTGCAAAAATACTAATTATTTTGATATAACAAGAAATTTTTGTGTTTTCATTCAGTAAATTTATGTGCACAACACTTTGGTACTGGATATACACAACAAGGGGATACGTGAGTGTGGAGGAATACGGAATAAGCGAAACTACACTCCCTGTCCACCACAAGGTGAACAGGGAGTGTGAATCTCTAAAGGTTTGTTGGTTACAGGTCCTGTTTTCGGTTTACAGCATAGGCTTTTCCATAACCCATAACCAATAACCCATAACCTTTTTATAGGACTCCGTCCTTAGTCTTCCCAGATGTTAAATGCTGAGCTACCACCGCCATTTTCTGAATCGTCAGAGCCCCAGAAGTTATTGGATTCACGGCTTAACAAATCGCCCGATTCTATTTCAGTGCTGTCATCGAGTGATGATGTAAATCCGTCTACGCTGGTAGCTATCATATGCGTAAGGTGTATTACGTGAATTTCAGTGTTTGGGAATATATATGTCTTTTTCATAATCTTTGTCCTCCCGTGTTTTACTTATTAATGTACTTTTTACCATTCACTATCACGATACCCTTGTAAGAGTCGCTAACCTTCTGACCTGCGAGGTTGTAACGTGTAGCATTGTCATTAAGGTTACCGTTAGCATTAAGGTTAGAAATTGAAGTAGTCTCGTCACCGAAAGCAATAGAGAGTTCACGAGCACCTACACTCTTACCAACCATCAAGAATGCTTTCTGCGCAGGAATTACTTGTCCATTTTTAATCTTGGCAAATTGAGCATTTTCACCTACAAGATGGAGACCGTAGCAGTAATAATCACTACCATCATCGTTAACTGTAAATGAATATATTGAAGAGAACTGCAAGTCTCCCTTAGCGGTTTCAGACTCAGTTATTACAGGAGCATAATAAGTTCCTGCGGTACCTTTCAGTACAAGACCAGTCTCTGCCTGTACGTCAGCAACTTCATTAAGCGAAACAGTTGTTCCGTCCAGAGTTGCCGTGTAGGCCTTGAAGCTTTCTGTCAGTCCAGAGAAGTCAAGTGCACTGTTGGTAACGGTAGTTGCCCAACCGGAAGCACCGATGGTTACAGCCTCAGATGTCTTGGTAGCTGTTGCAGTAACTGCGGAACTATTGCCATCTCTTGTGAAGGTGAAGGTAATATCATACTTTCCTGCGATTAAAATGTCAAGGACCTTCATTCCATCTCCGCCAGTACTACCTACAACATAATCTGTGCCACAATGACTGTATGTTGCTTTGTACTTAATATGTGTATTAGCCTCTAAGGCAACATTATTCTTAGTCCATGTCCATGTCTTTCCATCAGCAGATGTCATATCGTTACCTGCTACGTCAGCTGTCCATTTTGTACCAAAGATCGGCTCTGTTGCGTAATCCTCCCATGATGCATTCTGTGTAGCGCCCATGATTGTCCAAACATCGGTATATGTCTTACCATTAACAAATGCAAGGTCTGGAGTCTGGATACCATTGCCATCACCATTGTTAAAGATAAGACCAGATGGCATTGTTGTACCTGTATATGTGTATACATAGTTGTCACCAGACTTTGTCAGTTGAGTACCTGGCCATACGCCTGCAATAGGAGTTTCACCTGTCCAAACATAAGCCCATACTTCACCCCATCCAGGGTCTGCGATAGCGACTGTGTAGGTTTGTTCAGCCACTGTCACGCTCTGGGTAACTACGTTAGTTGCGGGATTGTAGGTGATTGTGACGTCATAATTACCATTCGCTGAAACAGAAACCACCTGGTCATCAGTAGGATACCAATAAGAATAAAGAGGAGTTTCTCCTTCATAGAAATTATGTACGACCTTAAATTTATATGTACCATCTGTTGTTAATGCAAGATTGCTAAACGTTAGTGATACTGTACCATCACCATTTTCAGTCATGACGTTATGAGCGCCTGTAACATCCCAATTGTAACCAGTAAGTCCCTCAGAACCAACAACAAGCCAATTTGAAGGATATGTAGCAGAGGCCGTCTTCGTTGCGACAGCATTTAGAGTCGCATCAGAGCCATTGGCATTATCGCCCAAAGTCAATGTATAATCAATGGTGTATACGCCATCTTCTGCGACCACCAAAGAGGCGTTGTTACTATTTGGCACACATGGCCACCATGCTTCGTTATAAACCGTCTTATAATAATATGTTCCAGCAGGTATTTTTCGACCTGTCAGCTGTAGGGTATACTGTTTAACATTGTCAGCATCCTTCGTCATGTCATTCGCATGATTAGATGGAGTCCATGCATCACCACTTACCAGGGGAGCATCACCAACAATGGTGTATGTATTCTGTTTCAAGGCTACAGCGGTGAGAGTAGAGGTACTAGGAACCAAAGTGTAGATGATATCATAAGTGCCATCTTCAGAAATGGTCAAAGTCTGATTGCCAGATGACGGAACTTCCCATACTGACCATGCGTGGTTTGCGATTACCTTATACTCGTAATCGCCTGCTGTAAGTTCCACATCCTTAACCGTAAGTTTGTAAAGGTCATAATTAACCCTAATCATATCATTAGCTGTTGCTGTCGTAGTCCACGCATCGTTTCCATTAATTATAGCGTCACCCGCAACAATCGTATAACTATAGTTTGCGCTAAGAGCATGAGTGTCACTGTGAAATGTAAAAACGAGGTCGTAAGTTCCTGCTTCCAAAGAAACAGAGATGTTATCTCCGTTTAATAATTCATCCTTTCCATAATTGGTATCCCAAGAATGGTCTTTTGCAACTTTATATTCCAATGTTGTAGCCGAAGCCAAATTTACCGATTTCACCAGTCTCCATACATTGTCACCGATAAAAGTCATATCATTGCCGGTGTCTTCCACATTCCAAGATGACCCCAGAACATCTGTGTTGTCGCCAACTATTGTCCACGTATCATCAGCGAATGCACTGAACGAAACCATCAGTGCCATTAGCAATAAGGTTAGTAATCTTTTTTTCATAGGTTTTTGTTTTTAGTTATTAATATTAATGGTATTATATCTTTTCATAAACGATTGAATTTCATTCGACCTTTACTCGCCAAGGCATAGTCGAAACAAGTTTCACTCTACTCTTTTGGCTTAACGTAAACGTTTTCGGCATCAAAAGTACTATTTTTTTATTTACGACGTATACAAAAACGAAGTTTTTTTTACTAAAAAGTGATTTTTACAATGAAAAGGGAGTGCCAGACATCCACCACTGCGGAACACCCGACACTCCTTCTACTTGTAAAACTACTTACCCTTTATTTCTGAATGAACTTCTTACCATTTTGGATAACGATGCCCTTGTAGCTGTTGCCAACCTTCTGACCAGCGAGGTTGTAACGCTGGCTGTTCTTGGTTGTAGTTGTAGTAATGGCATTGATACCAGTGGTAGCATCAGTGATGGTAAGGGTCCAATTCTGGTCAGCCTTCTTACCAACGACCCACTCTGCAGTGAACAGTACCTTCGTAACACCTGGCATCATAGTTGTGTCGAACATCATGTTTTCACTATCAGCTCCTTCCATTACCCAGAGTTCAGGTGCAATCAGACGCTCCTGTGAATCGCCGAAACTCCAGAAGCCAAGCCAGTCGCTACCGTTAACAACAACCTTGAATGTTGGATCGTCTATACCCTCAATGTCCCACTCGTAGGTGTACTTGGCATTATGCTTTACCTCTGTGAATACATTTGAGGTGCTATTCCAACTATTGAAAGGACCAGCGAGAGTCACCATCTCAATATCTGCATCAGGTATAACACCGCCATACTGTTCTGTGACATCTTCGTAAGACGTTGCACCGTCATAGGTGAAATAATGGTCAGTTGTAATACCAGTGATATTTCCTGTCTGTTTGCCATTGCCATCATTGAAGATGATACTGATTGGAGTTACTACCTCATCACCAAAGGTATATGTCCAGAATTTAGTACCTTGGACATAAGAAAAATCTGTCATTGTAACACCAGGCCAGCTTACTGAAAAAATGTTTCCCTGAGAGTTCCATGCCCAAAGATATGGGGCAACATCTGCCTTTACATAGATTGTAACGGCTGCTTGTGTTGTTACTGCCATCATGGCAACTACAATAAGAGTAAAAATTTTCTTCATAATTGATTGGTTTTAGGACCCCCCCCCCTCCCCTCCCATTCGGGAGGGGCGTATAATTACTATTAGGTGGCGAGTGCGGTTATTAATAATGTTATTTTATTATATATTTTTTGCCGTTTTGGATAACAATGCCCTTGTACGTGTTGCTGACACGCTGCCCGGCGAGGTTGTACATCGACTTTGTCGGGTCGAGAGTCGAGAGTCGAGAGTCGAGAGATACAGTATTTATGCTTGTGGTAAAGCCAGTACTACCGTCATAGGTGAAGTAGTTGTAACCTGTTACACCTTTAATGTCTTCGGTCTGATTACCATTACCATCGTTGAAGATGATATTAATAGGTGTTACATCGAACTCCTTAACCCACCAAGTCTTACCATGAGCTGTGATGGTCTCCGTCATCTTTGTTCCAGGCCATTCGCCATTGAGCGTACCACTTCCATCCCATGCATAGAGATATGGTGCCTGTGCCGCCTCAACATATATCACGGTCTTGGTAGGAATCTCCTCACCATAGACAGCATAGCCTG
The DNA here is from genome assembly GCA_017617725.1 of Prevotella sp. GTDB lineage: Bacteria > Bacteroidota > Bacteroidia > Bacteroidales > Bacteroidaceae > Prevotella. Next base: position 13,530 of record JAFZVR010000030.1, on the reverse strand, counting down.
TGGAACCGTTATATGTGAAGTAATTGTCACCTTCCAGTCCTGTGATATCAGCTGTCTGGTCGCCTTTACCATTACTAAAGATGATGTTATAAGGACCGTCGCTCTTGATAGTAGCCTTATAGAACTCCTGACCATCGACAACTTCTGTCTCTGTCATCTGTGTTCCAGGCCAAGTGCCATTGAGCTCATACTCGTCATTCCATGCATAGAGATATGGTGCTTCATCTGCTACCACATATATATTGCAAGCATCTCCGAAGATGGTCTCACCCGGATCCTCGTCAGTAGTGTTCAGACCTTCTACCGTGACATTGTTGCTAACGAAATAAGCATAATTCTGTCCTGAACTTATGAGCGTAAAGCCTGAAGTATTGTAGTTCTCAACATATCCACTGATGCAAAGGACCGTTCCTTTTGAGCCTTGAACCTTAACAGCATAACCACCAGGCTGCTGTCCCTGTTCAATGATAGGGCTCTGATTGGTAACACCTGCTGCCTTACGAGCAAGAATCATGTTGCCGATACTTACATTGTATGCCATCCAGTGCTTAAGGAAGATACACGGGGTGCCAGGCAATGCGAGGATGAACGCGTTGGCTGCAAGGACATTACTCCTCAGCTTCTTGTCAAGTTCACGACCGGTGTCGTGGTTGTCAATGAATGACACACTGTAACGGCTATAATTACCTCCTGACAAACCTTTACTTCCAAGGTCATTAAGTGCTCCCCAGTCACCATCGGCAAAAGCCTTGTTTATCTCCCATTTCAACGGGAAGTCGAAGGCTGCAGAGGTTTTGCCAGTTGAGTTTATCCAATCAACAACTTTGCTATAAGAATCCCAATATTCACCGACACAGAACTCTGGGTTGCTGGCTTCGTTGTATATCTTTGTGAACTGACCGCCATAGCCTTTCACCATATCGAGGCGGAAGCCTGCGAAACCAAGCTCCTTGAGCAAGTACTGACAGTAGAGCTTACAGTTTTTTTGTACGTTTTCACTCGTATGATCGAGGTCGCGTGCACCAGAAAAGTCCTCACCAGTATCATCGGCACCAGTTACTTCAAAGCCGTGATTGGCAGTATCACCACCGTCATCGTTCCTGCAGATATCTGCACCACTCCAGGTGATTGACTGCAACTCACCATCAAGATAGAACTTCTCATTGACAAAGTCTATCCAGCTGTCATTCTGTCCGAGAGGTGACTTATGATTGATGACAACATCCATGAGGATACCAACATTTTTCTCCTTATAGGTTTTTATCATTTCGAGCAATTTTGCCTTGGTTCCGAATGAGCTATTATAGTTCTGGAACCAATAGACAGGCTTATAACCCATTCCCTGTTCACGGCAGTTACCAGCATTGGGTACCCATATAAGGTCGAAATACTTTGACAGCTCGTCTGCCTGAGCTGTAAGATTTATCCACTGCGTTTCTTCAAAGGAATCCCAATAGAATCCCTGTAACATTACACCACCATAGTTAGCAGGCCAACCAGCAGCACCATGTGCTACGGTTGAAATAAAAATCAATGTCAGAATAAAGGTTAATAAGCGTCGCATATACTTGTAGTTTTTTTGTTTTCCGTTAACGATATACGTTAAACGTTGTAGGTTATTAGATATTTATATATTATGGTGCAAAGATATTCCGTATCAATTACACCGTAAACGTTTTCGTAGTATTTCTTAACAAAAAGTTGCGCAAACGATTGCAGGAATCTGGGAGTAGACGCAAAAAAAACCGAATACTCGGAATAATCTGAGTACTCGGAGTTATCTGAAAAAGAGCGCAGTGCTCTTTAAACTAAACAAGGTATCAAGTCTTCGCGCTCACCTGGCAGCATATCGATGACAGGAATCTCCACCATTGTGTAACATCCTGGCTGCAGGCGCTTGGTAGCACGTGCAACATTGACAAGAATCTGAGCTGTCAGAGCCGGGTTATTGATGCTCATAGAGAATTCCATACGCTGGTTCTGAGTCTTGCCACTGACACCCTTGCGTACCAGATGCACACCATGACCCATGTCACGTACAGCATCAACAGAAGGAACAGCAAAAACGTGCGTCTCATCATGAGCAAAATAAGGATCGGCCTTAATAGCCTTTGTCACCTCTTCGAGGCTGGCACCATCCTCCAATTCTACATAAACCATACGGCGGTGAATGCCCTCACCAAGAGGAATTGTCATTGAAAGAGCATTTTTCACACCTTTCTTAGAACGTACACACACACTATGACCCATTGACATACCAGGGCCGAAATTAGTGTAGCTGAGTCCTTTTGGCGCAAGACTCTCCATAAGAGTACGCACAATAGAGTCAGAACCTGGGTCCCAACCAGCAGCGATAACACTAACAGTATTAGTTTCTTTATTGATTGGCATCAGCTCCGTGCGATAATCAAGTATACTGGTGTGAATGTCGAAGGAATCGACAGTATTTATGCCTAATGGGAGAATTTGTTTGGCATATTCCGGGCATGAACGAGTTGGTGTAGCAAGGATTGCCACATCGACATTCTTAAGCTCACGAATATCCTTCACCACCTCATAGTCAGCAAGCTCTGCCGGCTTGTTTGCGCTACCCTGACGACGTACAACACCTGCAATTTCAAAATCGGGTGCTGCCTCTAATGCTTCGATTGCATACTTTCCAATGTTGCCGTAGCCTACTACGGCTGCTCTAATCTTTTTCATACCCTATTGTTTTGGTTAAATTGTCAGCAATTTCTTGTTTTCGGATGCAAAATTACACAATTTCCGCAAACAAACTAACTTTTTGATAAAAAATTAGAGACAGGAAGCAAGAAAAGCGAGGAGCACAATGCACTCCTCGCTGATTATATGGTCCTAAAAGACTTTACTTATACAAAACTGATGACGCCTTCTACTGTTTCTGATGGCTCATCTTCCTTTGCCACTTCATTGGAGCTGATAGCCTGAATTTCCTTGAGCATCTGCTTTGTACGCTTGTATGTCGGCGTATTCTCAACAGCTAAGATGACATCTTCGTTATCGAGGTCTTCTGGACGGAAACGGAATATCTGTGGACGACGCTTATACTGCATATTATTAGCATCACGGCCATAGAAGCGGTTGCGGCGATCCTGACGTTCTGCTGCGCGCTCTTCCTCCTCAGCCAAACGCTGAGCCTCTTCCTCGGTATGCTTCTTCATGTGACTGTTCATACCATCTACGTCCTCTATTCCGAAGCCAGTGGCAAGAATCGTCACCTTGACCTTCTTGCCAAGTTCCGGATCAACGGCAAGACCCCATTTGAGCTCGAACTCACTGCCGAAGCGCCCCATGAAGTCATTGACATCATTCATCTCATCCATAGTAAGAGTCTGGCTCTCACCACGCTCATTGGAGAAGGAGATGGAGAGAAGAATCTTCTTGGAGTTATAGATGTCTTTCTCATTGAGCAATGGAGAATTAAGAGCATCCTCGATAGCATGCTTTACACGACCTTCACCTTCACCGTAACCCGTGGACATGATAGCAACACCACCATCCTTCAGGACTGTCTTAACATCATTGAAGTCAAGATTGATAATACCATGAACAGTGATAATCTCTGCTATGGAACGTGCAGCAACAGAGAGGGTATCGTCGGCCTTGCCAAAGGCGTCAAGGACAGTAAGGTCAGGATAGATCTCACGCAGACGTTCATTATTGATAACGAGAAGGGCATCAACATACTTTGACATCTCCTCTACTCCATCGAGAGCCTGGTCTATCTTACGGTCACCTTCAAAACGGAACGGGATGGTAACGATACCGACAGTAAGGATACCGAGTTCCTTGCTTACACGAGCAATGACAGGTGCGGCACCAGTACCGGTACCACCACCCATACCTGCGGTAATGAAAGCCATCTTAGTGCCGTCATTGAGCATCTTTGTGACATCCTCAATGGTCTCCTCAGCTGCCTGACGTGCGCGTTCCGGTTTATTACCAGCACCGAGTCCCTCCTTACCTAACTGGATGTGAACAGGCACAGGAGAGTCGTTGAGAGCCTGATTATCTGTATTACACAACACGAATGATACATCGTGGATACCTTCGCGGTACATGTGGTTAACAGCATTGCCGCCACCGCCGCCTACACCAATCACTTTGATGATGCTATTCTTCTCGGGTTCACCGAAGTCTAATATATCTAATGGCATAACTTTTCTCTTATTGGTTATTATTTAATCGTTTGGGGAATTAGTCAGCTTTTATTCTTCATCAGCCTCCATAATGGCTTTTCCGAAGTTCTTCATTCCTCGCCATGCTTTGTTCCATAAGCTGTTCTTACGACGCTCCTCTTCCTCGGCACGACGACGTTCCTCCTCTTCAATGAGTCTCTGACGCTCTTCCTCTTCGCGACGATGCTTCTCTTCCTCAGCACGTTCTTTCTCTGCCTGCGTCAGTACGACGCCCTTACCACTGATGTCACTCACAGAACGAGGAGTGTCATGGAGGTCGGCTGTTGTTGTCTGCTTAACAGTAACCTGTTCTGAGTCAAACATATCACGGTTGTTATTTATCTCAGGTCCTGCGCAGTTGATATCGCCCTTGGCAAGGAGGCCAAGCACCGTGTTCATCGTAGCATTATGCACTGTGATATCAGCGTGGCTCGATGTAATTGTCTGGTTGACGAATGTGGCAATACGAATCTTATCGACATGCGTGATATTACGGAACGCCTTCTCGATATTCTTCATATTAGAGCCGCCACCCGTCAAAATTATTCCGCCAAGTAGTTTGTCTGCATATTCCGATGGCACCTGATGCCATACATTATCGATAATCTCCGTCAGACGGGCCTCTACAATCTCCACGAACTTGCGACTCTCCACAGAGCGTTCCTGATCGATCGGATAGTTAAGGGCGTTGTCAATTTCACTGTTATCCGTGAAAGCACTCGCATAGCGTAGCTTCATACGCTCTGCATCGCGTTCCTCCATCTGCAGTGAGGCTATATCCTTGGTGATATTGCTTCCACCGAGTGGGATAACGGCGAGGTGACGCAGCACATTCTTATGATATACGCTGACGGTTGTCGTGTCGGCACCGAGGTCAACGAGGACACATCCTCCTCGTTTCTCAGATTCGTTAAGGACAGCATCGGCAAGAGCCTGTGGCGCAAGATACATCTCTGCAACAGCTATTCCTGCCTTGTCGAAGCAGTTGTTGAGGTTGTTGTAGAAGAGCTTACGCCAGAGTATATTCAGGAAGTTACCCTGCAGACGGCTTGCCTTGATACCTACAGGATCGAGTTGATACTGGTTATCAACCTTATATTCCTGTGTTGCAGCATCAAGAATCTCCTGCTCTGGGTAGCTCATAGTGCGGTTGCCATCCATCAGCTCATTGATCATCTCTGTTGTGATGATAGTCTCCGCAGGCAGTTCCTTAACAATTTCGTTGCGTATACTACGTATAGACTGTCCTCCGACACCTACGTAAACATGAGAGATCTCACTTTTAAGCTGTGCTTTCAGCTTAGTGATGATGTTGGTTAAGCACTGTGCTGTCTTGTCGATATTATAGACTACGCCCTTGCGGATGCACTGTGAGGCGTCTTCCTTAACAACGGCAAGCACCGAGATACTACCGTCAAGGTTCTTCTTGCCGGCGATACCTGTGATTTTCGATGAGCCTAATTCAATGGCTACGATGAATTCTTTTACTGCCATCCTTATTTATTTTTTCGTTATTTCGTTATGTTGCGATTACGATTTCTTCTTGCAGATAATCTGGTTGTCGAACTCCAGACTGATATATGAGTATTTATTCCAGCCTGCTTTTGACAGACCATAGCGATAGAATTTCTCCAGTCGGGTAAACTTCTTTTCCACGAACTTCTTTATCTCTTTCTGTCGTTTCGCCGTATCCTTATATTGTGGCAGATAGCCTAAGAATACCACGTGTTCTCCTACGCGAGGTACTATCTCTATTCCAAGGTCAGGCAATACATTGATCTGTTCCACCTGATTGTTCCACAACGGTGATGCCATAATAGCCTTCGTTAACGGAGTGATATAGTTTCCGGCAAACCAGTTGTTGATATGTCCCGTAGCAATGATGAGGTCACTGGTATATGCTGAATTAGGCATGATACCACCATTATCATCGAGGTAGTAGTCTGCACCGCTATCGCTCTTGATACGTACGATGGGCAGACGCTGAGTAATCGTGATACACACATGACCATCCTTTGTCTTGTAGCATTCTGCTGTCTGCACGAAAGGACTGCATTTGAGTAAATCCTCGATGGTACGTGGATTGACTGATGCCATCGGTTTATTGAGCGGATAGAGACCTTTCTTCTGCATGAGGTTTTTCACCTCAACGGTAGAGAGGAAACCGGCACTCTGTGCGCCCCCGATACGAATATCAACCTTATTACACACTACCGCTTTCTCATCCGGATTATTGAATGAGGTCATGGCTGCAACAAGGTAGACACCGAGTATGATGTCTAAGGCTACATAGAGTATTGATTTCCAGTTTATCGTCATTGTCTTTTCTTTAACGTCTGCCGCGGCAGGCCACTTAACACTTCATACTTTCCTCTTACCTCTCATCACTTACTATTCACCACTTCTGCTATCGCATCAGTATAGTTATCAAGGTCACCGGCACCAAGGATTATCAGAACATCGAAATCGCGACTGCGCACATAGTCGAGTACATCATCTTTTCGGATGATTGCCTTCTCAACCCCAGGTGCAAGGTTATCATATATCAGCTGTGACGTGACACCTTCAATCGGAAGTTCACGTGCTGGATATATCTCCGTGAGGATTACCTCATCGAGTTGGCTAAGGGCCTCGGCAAACTCACGATAGAAGTCGCGAGTACGAGTGTAGAGGTGCGGCTGGAAGATTGCTGTAATCTTACGGTCACTATAGAGCTCACGCATGCTCTTGGCACTCTGGTATATCTCCTGCGGATGATGGGCATAGTCGGAGAGTACCACATGACGCTCATTGCGCAGACGGAAGTCAAAGCGTCGGTCAACACCCTCGTAGGTCTTCATGCCGTAGCGCAGCTCCTCAGCGTTACAACCATTAAGCTGTGCCATTGCCATTGCTGCCACACCATTCTCAATATTTATCGGTACGGGCTGTCCGAGTTGCACATTCGTAACATTCTCTATAGGAGAGATGAAGTCGAATGTGATTTCACCACCTTCAATACGGATATTCTCAGCATGGAAATCGCCCTCGTTGAGGCTGTAGTCAAATACACGGACACCTTCCTGTACATCGGACTTCATCTCCAGGTCACGGTGGATAATAAGTGCTCCGCCTGGTTGGATGAGAGTGGTATAGTGTCGGAAACTCTCCAAGTAGGCATCCTTAGTACCATATATATCGAGGTGGTCGGGATCTGTAGCTGTGATGACTGTCATCCACGGGCGTAGCCAGTGGAAAGAGCGGTCAAACTCATCGGCCTCTATAACAACATAGTCCGATTTTGACAGTATATAGTTTGTACCGTAGTTCTTTGATATTCCTCCGAGGAAGGCGTTACAGTCAACATTGCTCTGGTGCATGATATGTGCACACATCGTTGACGTAGAGGTCTTTCCATGTGTACCTGCCACACATAGTCCCTTGTGGGTGCGTGTCAGTGTCCCCAGCACCTGTGCGCGTTTCTGTATCTCAAAACCGTTTTGTCTGAAGAAGACAAGCTCTTTATGTTCTGCAGGGATGGCAGGAGTGTATATCACGAGAGTCTTCTCTGCCTGGCGACACGCACGCGGAATGAGTTCTACATTCTCTTCGTAATGTATTAGCGCACCCTCCTTCTCCAGCTGGCGTGTCAGGTCCGTTGGCGTCTTGTCATAGCCTGCTACCACCATTCCCTGATGGAGGAAATAGCGTGCTATAGCACTCATACCGATGCCCCCTGCACCGATAAAATATACGGCTTTGATATCTTTTAGTTCCATTATTCTTTCTTTGTTTTGGGCCTGATGGGCATTATGAGGTTAATGGGCGGACTTGCTGAGTTTTATCACTTCATCGGCGATAATGTCGGCAGAGTCTTTCAGACCCAGTTTCAGAATATTCTCGCTTAGTGATGCCAGTTTTTGTTCGTCACTGATTGTAGCAAGTGCGGTCTTGAGAAGGATTGCCGGCGCTTCTGAGTCTTTCACATACAGTGCAGCATCCTTGTTGACGAGTGCCATTGCATTCTTTGTCTGGTGATCTTCCGCCACATTAGGGCTGGGCACCAGAATGACGGGCTTACCGATGAGACAGAACTCACTGATACTGCTTGCACCGGCACGACTGATAACGAGGTCGGCAGCCTTGTATGCCGCTCCCATATCACCGATAAAATCTGTCACTTTAAGGTTTGGCAATGGACCGTATTTCTGCATTTGCTCCATAATAGCAGCATAGTAGTACTTTCCTGTCTGCCAGACAAACTGTATATCAGAAGCCTTTACCATGTCGAGATGCTGAAGGATACTCTCATTGATGGTACGTGCACCGAGGCTACCACCGACGAGGAGTATCGTCTTTTTGTCGGGCGACATTCCCATCGCACGTCGAGCCTCCTGCTGCGTTATCTCGCACTGAAGGACATTCTGTCGCACGGGATTACCGGTCATGATAATCTTATTAGCCGGGAAGAAACGCTCCATACCCTCATAAGCAACACAAATCTTTGCAGCCTTCTTTGCAAGAAGCTTGTTGGTAACGCCTGCATAGCTGTTCTGCTCCTGTATAAGACATGGAATACCCATCGAAGCAGCCTTATTGAGCGTAGGACCACTGGCATAGCCGCCAACACCAACAGCTACCATCGGACGGAAGTCTTTGATAATCTGTTTTGCCATCCTCTGGCTCTTCCATATCTTGAAGAGCACAGAGATATTTTTCAGCAGGTTTTTACGGTCGAAGCCACAGATTGGAAGGCCTTTTATCTCATAGCCCGCTGCCGGTACGCGCTGCATCTCCATACGTCCCTCTGCACCGACGAATAATATCTCGGCATCAGGACATTTCGCCTTGATGGAATTAGCGATAGACACGGCAGGAAAGATATGTCCGCCTGTTCCGCCTCCGCTGATGATGACTCTTAGCTTCTCGTTCATCGTTTTCCTATATATAATAATGTGCAAAAGTACTCAAAAAATATATCATCACCTCAATATCTTGAGTCTTTTTTTTCTTTTAGATTATGCAAAAGTCGATACCAACTCAACATCATCCTGCATTTTTCCGTCCTTACGCTTTGCAGAACGGCTAATACTTAGGATTACACCGATATATATACAGTTGATAATCGTTGAAGTACCGCCACGGCTGATGAGAGGTAACGGCTGACCAGTCACGGGTGCCAGGCCTACGGCAACAAGCATATTGAACAATGCTTGTACGACCAACAGTAATGCGATGCCCATGGCAAGGAATGCAGGAAAAGCATTCTCACAACGATTGGCAATCCTTCCTGTACGGAAGAGCAGAAAGATATAGAGCAAAGCAACACATGTAGCACCAATAATGCCCATTTCTTCGATGATAATGGCATAGATAAAGTCGGAGAATGCCTGAGACAAGAAATCGCGCTCAGTGCTGTTTCCCGGTCCTTTACCCACCACATTCGAGGTGGCAATGGCGATATTGGCATGTGCTATCTGTGCATCCTTATCAAGGTCAAACTCCTCCGGCGAGAATTCTTCACTACTGAAAAATCTTAAAATACGCGCCTTCCATGTGTCAGCACGGTGAAACATCTTATCAAAGAATCCTGATGATGGCTTTTCCTCCACTGTCACTTCTGTGAGTGTTTGCTCAGCCGTTTCCGCTGTTGGTGGAGGTGTAGTATCACGGCCGACAGCCATAATCACTGCCACCATAAGGACTACAGCAAGGAGTACAGTGCCAAGTAATTTCCCGATTTGGTCCAACGGCACACGTCCGATAAACATCATCAATACCACAGTGGCACATATCAACATTGCCGTAGAAAGGTTCTCAAGCATTATCGGGCCCACAAGAAACGCACAGACAACAAGGATGTATTTGAATGCCTTCCTGTCAGCACCACGATCTGTCTGCATTGCACTGAGAATCTGTGCCACAGCGAGGACGAGTGCTCCCTTGGCTATCTCTGAGGGCTGGAACTGGAAACCAATAATACTTATCCAGCGATTAGCACCATTGGTAGTCTGTCCGGCCACAAGTACCCATAGCAGTGTTATAAAGGAAAAAAGTAACAGTATGGGTGTTGCCAGTTTGAAATATTTACATTTAATATTCAGGATGACAACCATCAAGAGAGTACCAAATGCAAGGAATAAGCTGTGACGGATGATAGGGTTCCAATAGTCGCCACCCTTATACGACAGCGAGCTCGAAGCCGAATAGACCTCGATGATGCTGACCATACAGAGGAAGAAGAATATCATCCATATGACCTTATCACCCTTGAATATATTGCTGAGACTTTTGTTCATTGTTTATTCTGAGTATTCCTAGTATTCCTAGCACTCCTAGTATTCCTAGTGTTCTTAGTCTTCCTAGTGTTCTGATTATAGATTTCTTACGAGTTCCTTGAATTGTTCACCACGATCCTCCATATTCTTGAACAGGTCGAATGATGCACAGCAGGGGCTAAGGAGGACGGTATCGCCAGGTTCTGCCAATTCGTAGCACGCTTTCACACAGTCCTTCATAGAATGCGTATCACAGATGGTAACACCCATTCCATCGAAGTTTTTATGTAACTTGGCATTGTCGGCACCAAGAAATACCAATGCTTTGCACTTCGTCTTTACCAGTTCTTTGATTGGCTCATAGTCATTTCCCTTGTCTTTACCGCCAATGATAAGTATCGTCGGTGTTGTCATACTCTCAAGAGCATACCAGCAGGCATCCACATTAGTGGCCTTGGAGTCATTGATATACTGTACTCCACCAACCTTACATACTTTCTCAAGACGATGTTCTACGCCTGGGAAGTTACTAAGGCTCTGACGGATATTTTCCTTCTTTATACCACTGATATTTGCCGCCAGGCCTGCAGCCAGAGAATTATAGATATTATGTTTTCCTGTTAGCGACAGCTCTTCCTGTTCCATATTGAACGGTGTAGGCTGTTCGAGGGTGTAGCGTCCTTCTTCAATATATCCGATGGAACCGACCTCTTTCAGCTCGGAAAACGGATATTGCACAGCCTTGATGTCATATTTCTCCAGTTCTCGTTTGATTATTGGATCGTCCTTCCAATAGATGAATGAGTCATCCGCGGTCTGATTCTGGATGATACGCATCTTTGAATCCACATAATTCTGCATGCAGTTATCGTAACGGTCGAGGTGGTCTGGGGTTATATTGAGCAGAATCGCTATGTTGGCACGGAAGTCATACATATTATCAAGTTGGAAAGAGCTGAGCTCAATGATATAGTATTCGTGTGGTTCCTCCGCGACCTGCAGGGCCAATGAATGACCGATGTTACCAGCAAGACCGGCATCGTATCCCGCCTCCTTGAAGATATGATATATAAGGGAGGTCGTTGTGGTCTTACCATTAGAACCCGTGATACATATCATCTTGGAATCAGTATAGCGACTTGCGAATTCTATCTCACTGATTATCGGCGTGCCCTGGGCTATCAGCTGCTGCACCATGGGAGCATTATCAGGGATTCCCGGACTTTTTATCACCTCGTCGGCATTGAGGATTTTATCTGGGGTATGCTGCTTCTCTTCCCATTCTATGCCGCGTTCATCGAGCATCTTCTTATAATGCTCCTTTATTGCCGACATATCTGATACAAACACATCGAATCCTTCTTTCTTGGCTAGAACAGCTGCTCCGGCACCACTTTCTCCTGCTCCTAATACTACTATTCTTTTCATCTTTTTATCTTATCTTCAGTGTTATTATGGACAACGCTGCTAAAATAATGGTTACAATCCAGAAACGATTGGTTACTGTCACCTCATGGAATGGTCGTCGCGGCCATTTATAGAATATGATGCGGTCAACATGGTAACGCGTCGTCACCTTCTCCACATCAGCATCTGTCTTACGGAAGGTGTCATGGATAGGTGTTGCACGGAACGGCCTTACATTCTCCACTGGCTTACGGCGCAGCTTACATATCTTCTTATGATAGCGCGGATATGTAGCCTGCAGAATAACACTTAGACTCTCTACAAGGAATACGCCGCAGAGGATGGGCACCAACAACTCCTTATGTATTATAACGGCACATACACCGATGATACCGCCTATCATCAGGCTTCCGGTGTCACCCATAAACACCTGTGCCGGATACGAGTTATACCACAGGAATCCAATCATCGCACCGACGAAGGCACAGATGAAGATTACCAGTTCCTCAGAACCAGGTATATACATTATATTAAAATAAGCGGCATATTCCACGTGACCACTGACGTAGGCCAATATGCCTAATGCCACACCTATTATGGCAGAGTTGCCTGCACACATGCCATCGAGACCGTCGTTAAGGTTAGCACCATTTGACACTGCTGTCACAACAAGTATAGTCATCATCACAAAGAGTATCCATCCTGCAGCATTCTTATATTTACCCAAGAAGGAGAATATCTGAGCATAGTCCAGATTGTGGTTCTTGACAAACGGAATAGTTGTCTTCAGCGATTTCACCGGTTCTGACTTATGCACGACCTCCATCTTATTACCCTGGTGCTGTATCTCCATATTCTCGCGCACGACAGCATCAGGACTCATCCATAATACCAGACCGACAATAAGACCGATAGACACCTGTCCTACGATCTTGTATTTCCCCTTCAGACCGTCTTTATTCTTCCGGAATATCTTGATATAGTCATCAAGGAAACCAAGAAAACCGAGCCATACCGTAGTGATTATCATCAGTATGAGATAGATATTACGCATGCGCCCGAGAAGCAATGCCGGCACAAGTATTGCCACGATGATAATGATGCCTCCCATAGACGGCACACCCTTCTTTGCTACCCCGAAGGGGTCTAACGTTGTGTCACGCTGTGTTTCTTCAATGTTCTTACGCTTCATCCATTTGATGTAACGTTCACCAAACCACATTGAAATAATCAAGGCTACAATCAGTGCAAGGAGTGCACGGAACGAGATGTAGCTCCACATGTGGGAACCACTGATGCCAAACTGACTGAGAAAACGGAAAATATAGTACAGCATTATTTAATTTGACGATTTGACGATTTGACTATTATGCGTTAGCTATCACTTCACGTACTACCTCATGGTCATCGAAATGGTGCTTGACTCCCTCTATCTCCTGATAGTCTTCATGACCTTTACCTGCAATGAGAATGACATCACCCTTTTCTGCCATCATCGCTGCAGCACGGATTGCCTCGCGACGGTCGACAATAGTGATGACCTTACGGCGTTGCTGTGTATTCAGTCCCTCAAGCATATCATTTATGATTACCTGTGGGTCTTCAAAACGAGGATTATCACTGGTGATAATCACCTTATCGCTTTGTCTGACAGCCTCCTGAGCCAT
>JAFZVR010000029.1 GCA_017617725.1 Prevotella sp. | reverse complement strand
TGGTATCTCATTCCTTCAACCTACAACTATCATGGTCAATCTCCTCTTTGGGTGACTTCCAACCAGGTATTCTGGGAAGCTAATGATCATACCGCTAAGAACAACATTGCTTACTATAACTATGCTGTTGGTGATCCTAGCATCTATGTCAACCTCAATGAGTATGGTGGTAACCACTATCCGAACACCAATATGGGATTCTCTAACTCTAACGTCTATGATGACTTGTGGATGCACTTCCTCGCTGGTCGTCCTGTGACCCAAGAGATTTCTGGATTCCGCAGACAAGGTGAATACAAGGTTGTCTTCAGACTCTATGCTACCAGCAATCCTAACAAGTTCTATCACCCGTACACTCATACCAACGAAGATGGTACCACTCAAATGATGTACATTGGTGGTTCTAACGCTAACGCTAATGATGCTATCATTACTCTGTTGGCTATGGATTCCATCACCATCGACGTCACTGGCGAAGATGTCATCGATCCTTCAGTCATCACTCCGAACGATGCTCCTATCCTCGCTCCTGAGTTGACGGTTGACGAGACTGTTGCTCCTGACATGGAAGTTTGGCCGAACCCGGCACCTGCTACTGTGACCACCTTGAAGGCTCGCGTTCACAATGTTTCTGGTAACGCTGTTGTTACCTTGAGCAACCTGAACGGTAAGCAAGTCTATAATGGTAACCTCTACATTGATAACGATAACTACTACTTCGAATTCGGTGTTAATAACCTCTCAGTAGGTACATACATCTTGACGGTTCGTACTGACGACGCTGTCCTCACGAAGAAAGTTGTTGTTACTGTCTTACGCTAAAGGTAAATAAACCTCAATACCAAGGGAGTTGTTGCGCGAGCGGCAACTCCCTTTTTTAATGAAGAATGAAGAATGATGAATGATGAATAATGGTCGATAAAGTGTGGTCGATGAAGGTTTGTCGATGATGGTGGAACGATGAATGTTGGTGGTATAATTATGCATTATGCATTATGAATTAGTACTGATGCAATAAATTTTATCACGTTATAAATTATCAAAAAGTGTAGGTTCTTTGACAGATTGATTGAGAATGACAGAGGGGTTAGGTCTGGTGATAAGTTCGCGAAGAGGGGTACGCTCCAATGCGGAAACTCTGATTAGTGTTGCAACTTCTGTGATTGAGTATGGACTGTTGCAGGCTGCTTTAGCCCTTGCTATTAGCAAGTAGGCGATTATCGCCACCCAAAGATGGATCTTGACGGCATTTTCGGAATATCCCCACAGTGTCTTGACGACGATGTTTTGCTTTATCCATTTGAAGAAAACTTCAATGTCCCAACGGTGACGGTAAAGATTGGCGACTTCTAAGGCACTGATTTCGAAGTTGTTGGTTATAAAAACGACTTCGTTGTCCGTCTCCTTGTCGTAGTAGACCACCATGCGTATGGGTTCAGGATAGAGTTTGCGTGACTTTGGAGTGGTGAGTCGTATGGTGAAGTCTGCCCGAATGCCCGTTTTGGTGTCGAAGTCCGACCTATGGTCAATTACCTCATACCTCATATTGTCCTTCGGGCGGCTTATCCAAAAGGCACCAGCTTTATGAAACCGATAAAGTGCTTCAAAGTCAACATACGCCTTGTCCATCATATAGAAGGCAAGTGGCTCTGGATCAAGGTAATCCAGCTCATTGCTGTCATGCCATTTACCGTCAGTGACATGGATGTTTGCAGGGATACTGCCACGCAACGAGAGTAACGTATGCATCTTGACCGCACCTTTGCTGTATTTCCCGAGTGCCCAAGCCGCCAGCTTGATACTGGTGGATATGGTGGTCGAGTCCAAAGCATACAGCACATTGTCTATGGTGACTTCCGAGACTCCTTCTTTGGAGTAAAGAGGGCGCACCATGGCAATGAGAAGAGCCCCGAATTCTTCGTAAATACGGCAGTCTCGTTTTTCATTAGCGCGCGAGAGTGAGGACTGATTGACTGTATTGCGAAATCCAAGATGATAGAGGATGTTCTCGTGTGCTCCCAGGCACAAACAGATGTCCCGAATGGAGTCGCAACCAGTAAGTTGACCGAATAGCAGGTGTAGAAGTTGGTTGTAGCAATTCAAATCCTTAGAATGCCAATCGCCTCGATACTTTATTACCAGCCTGTCAAATTGAAAACGAGGCAGGAAGTCTAAAACTTGAGAAAAGACATAGCGACCCTTATTCATAACTTTACGGTTTGAGCCCGCAAAGTTACACTGTCATTTCAAATCAAAAAGTCAAAGAACGCTTATAAGTATATACAAATCAATATGTTATAAGAAATTTTAAAAAATTATCGCATCAGTAGTATTTTTGGGCCATGAAAAAAATTAGCCATTTATTTGAGAAAAAATATCTCAAAAAGAGATTATTATTTGTATGTTTAGCCCTTTTGGCAGGGATTTTTGTTGAGGTTAATGCGCAACAGCAAACGATGCATGCCACAGTCTCTGGCGGTGTCACGCAAAATAATGTTTATGCGGCTGTCGGGCAACCTTTTTTCCAACAATTAGGTAGCGAAAACGGTAATTTGGAATTTGCATACGGTATCGCTCAGGCGCAGTTGGTTAAGGATACCGTCTATGATGTGGTCACTTACAACGAACCTTACACGGGCAACAGTCTAAATTTGCCTGCGCAAACCCAATCCTACATCACCAGTGTTTATTTAGTGAACGGCGGACCTTACCGTTACGATCTTCTGCGCACGCTTTACCTGATTGTTTGTCCGGAAAGTGTGGCCGACCGTTTGGGTAATGATATAGCTTACAATACGGTGGGCGTTTCGGGTCATTGCTGGACCAAGCAAAACCTGCGTACACCCGTGTCAGGCGCGATGACATACAATAGCACATTACATCCAGCTAGCAGTATTGATGTTGAAAAATACGGTTTGTTATATTCTTGGCTTTCAGCTTTGAACGCTAGCTCTGTTGACAATGATGGCTATGTGCAGGGTATATGTCCGGGTAGCTGGCATCTTCCTACAGAGGCAGAGATGGTTTCTTTGATGAGTAACCCTAACACCAGTTTACGCAGTCGTGAGGAATGGATGAGTACGACGTATAACGACAACAGCACGGGATTTTCCGCTTATCCTGCGGGAGAGTTCAGTGCTGCTATTTCCCGTTTCCAAGGGTATGGTACGCAAACCGACTGGTGGACAGTGGCTAATACAACGAGTGTTGCGAGTGTAGAGATAATGCCCGCGCCATCTTTACAGATTCCATATTATTGCGATTATCCGATATGGATAAACCGCAATCCTAACGATGCCATCAGTGTGCGCTGCGTGATGAAGAACGTATGGCCGGAATAGGGAAGAGGGAAGAGGGAAGAAGTTGAAAGAAAAAAAACGAACAAACAATATGAAACAACGTATCCTCCTGATCATAGCTGCTGTGCTATGCTGCGTGATGACAGTATTCGCGCAAAACAATGACCGAATCAGCTACCAAGCCGTGGTGCGCGACGCCCACAACAACTTGGTGGTGAACCAGGAACTCACCGTTCAGGTGACCGTCAATGACGGGCAAAACACCTACATGGAGACTCATACCGTAACCAGTAACGCTAACGGTCTGATCTCTTTGCTTATTGGTGGTGGAACCAGTGCCTCCAATAATTGGGATAACATCAATTGGAAGACCGCGACGGTATCTACGACGATGTCTGTTGGCGGGGTGCAAATTGCTGCGCATTCCATGCCGCTCACGACCGTGCCTTCTGCGATGTATGCCGATTATGCGGACAGTGTGAATCCCGATGTCATTGCTCGGCAGATCCACGACACTGCGGATATGGTGCGTCAGGAGGTGGGCGATGTTTCCGAAGAGGTTGAGAGTCTTACCAATAGGATGAGTGCGGACAGTGCTAATTTGCACGACAACTACACTACGACGGCGGATTTGGAAGACAACTAT
>JAFZVR010000028.1 GCA_017617725.1 Prevotella sp. | reverse complement strand
CCTACAGGTTCTACCACTATCCTGCACGCTGTTGTTAAGGGTGAGGTAACTGTTGAGGATATCAACGCTGCTATGAAGGCTGCTCAGAACGAGAGCTTCGGTTACACTGAGGAGAAACTCGTTTCCAGCGACATCATCGGTATGAAGTTCGGTTCACTCTTCGATGCAAACCAGACAATGGTTTCTAAGATTGGTGATGGCAACTCTCTCGTACAGGTTGTTGCATGGTACGACAATGAGAACTCTTACACTTCTCAGATGGTTCGTACTATCAAGTACCTCGCTGAACTCAAATAAGCAGCGAGAGCAGACGAAAGCTTGTTTTCAGTTTTCCGAGTCGCGTTTTGAGTTGACGAAATCAACTTAAATAAGCAATAATTAAACCGTCCGATTTTCGGGCGGTTTTTTTATGTCTTATATTGATGTTATGGCTGTTGTCTTCAAAAAAATCAGTCTTTTTTGAATTTATATAAAAAAAACTTTGTATAATTGCAGTGGTAATTACGAATAAATGTTTTCAAACTAACTATTATGGCATATCAGGAAGTAACGACAACAGGTTACGGAACGCGCGTGGGACGTTCGTTCAGGAGTATAGGCTCAGGTTTCATACTATTTTGTATTGCCACTGCCTTGCTGTGGTGGAATGAAGGCAGAGCTGTAAAGACAGACAAGATGCTCAATGAGGCTGAAAAAGCCT
The DNA here is from genome assembly GCA_017617725.1 of Prevotella sp. Lineage (GTDB taxonomy): Bacteria > Bacteroidota > Bacteroidia > Bacteroidales > Bacteroidaceae > Prevotella. The sequence continues at coordinate 6,427 of JAFZVR010000028.1, read as the reverse complement.
ATGTTGAGATGGAACATCCAGAAAAGAAAGATGCTTCGCTGGACGGCGAATTGGTATGTGCCACAGCGATGGCAACAACAGAGGACTCGCTGACTGACAGTCAGTATGGCATTGGCGTCAAGGCTATCTCACTTCAGCGCAGGGTGGAATACTATCAGTGGGTGGAACATTCCGAGGAACATTCGGAAGATAAGTTTGGCGGCAAGCAAGTGACGACTACTACCTACACATATTCAAAGGAATGGGTAGATAGTCCTATAGAGTCAGCGCAGTTCAAGGACCCGGAATATCAGAAGAAGAACATGGTACTGACAACGGTGGAAGATGCTGAGAAATGGGCAGAGGATGTCAGCTTCGGTGCATATAAGCTGAATGAGAGCCTTATTCATTACATCTCCTCACGTGAGCCAATGGAACTGACTGTCAGTGAGGATCTGCTAAAGCAGTTCGACAAGAGTGCCCAAGCTGCCTATGAACGGTTCTATGGCACCAAGGAACCGGCTCCGCAACCAGCCCAGACAGCCGTCCTTACTGATTCTGCCAAGGCTGTTGCCGATTCTGTCAAGGCTGTCAACGACAGCATTTTGAAGAATGCAGAGAACAAATTAGATCTTAAGTATGTCCATCAAGCAGGCAATGTGCTGTATTATGGTCTTGTACCTAGCTCTCCAGAGATAGGCGACGTACGTGTGACATTTGAGAAGATAGTACCTGCTAAGGTAACTATTATATCACAGGTGGACGGTGATACCTTCAAGCCTTTCAAGGCTAAGAACGGCAAGCTTTTTCAGACTCTTGTGATGGGCAGGAAGTCGGCTGATGAAATCTTCGATGCAGAACATTCCGCTAACAATATGTGGCTATGGATACTACGTATTGCAGGTGTATTAATGGTGATTGCTGGTTTAAGAGGAATCTTCGGATTTATAGAGACAATACTGAAGGTAGTGCCATTCATTGCCGGTATCTTCGGATGGGGTGTTGGACTGGTCTGCACTATCATAGGAGTGGTGTGGTCACTCATCATTATTGCGCTGGCATGGCTGTTCTACCGTCCTCTGCTGGCTATATTCCTGTTAGCATTGGCAGGCTTCCTTATTTGGGTCTTTGCCTTCAAGGGAAAAGATAAGCTGAAGGAGCTGGCAGCCAAAGCCAAACAACCTGCTAATACAGAGAAGGTATGAAGAAATATTTTTTTGTTATAGCTATGAGCGTATATGTCCTCACAGGCATACAGGCTCAGAACAGCAGGAATTTTGAAACGTGTCCGCTTGAGCAGATTCAGAAGGAGTGGTCCACCGTGCCTATAAAGAATGTTGTGAACGGCAGTCTTGGCATAATGCTGGAGGCTTTTGACAGGACATGGCCCACATACGTAGTAGGTGATGCACGTAGTGTTATGGAACAGGGACTCAGTGAGAAGATGCTCGATAAGGAAACAGGTTACAAGGTTATCAATGATGCCCAAAATGGCTATGTGGAAGTGAGCGACTATGGTACTGACGGTATGTATATGAGTGCGTGTGTGTGGAACCGCAGTAACGGTCATAAGCTATTCGCCGTTTGTCTGGGTCAGCCTACAGATCCATGCCTGGATTTCGTGTGCTTCTATGATTACGACCAGCAGACCAAGATGATGACTCCTGTTACGGATGTGTATAAAGGTTTTGCCAGATGGACGGTCGATGGACAGATGATGCATAAGCTGCCACGACAGGGTAAGGATATGGTTATCTACGAATATGGTTATCCCCAATGTTATGTTCATGAGTTTACATGGAATGGTATGAAGCCTGTCTATAAGCAAACAAGAGCGGATAACTCCATCTTGAAAGACTCTGAATCTGAAGACTATGTTACTGGCGTGACGGTGAAATTCAGTGGTAGTCAGCCTAATATAAAAGACTTTATGAACACTATCCTGTCACAGGAAGATATTGGGGAAGCACTTGGAGCGGTAAGCCAGAGTTGGGAGTGGTATCGTAATGGTATGAACATGCTTGATGGCCAGTCGTTTATAGTCGATGTGGATAATGGCTACATAGGCTTTAATGAGGATATTTCAGACCAGGAACGTCTTTATGTAGAGTTCTGCTATTGGAACTATGCCGACGGCAAACATAAGCTGGTGGCAGAGAATGTAGTTAACATTGTAGATGGTAAACCAGTTGAGGGCCAGTATGCCGGCATCTCATACTTAAAGTATGACAACGACACCCACAAGATGACTTGTGTCGATGCAAACAGTCTTGGTATCGATATGGAAATGCCTGTCGGTGAATATTCATCATTGCGTAGACTGCCACGTAAAGGCAAGACAATAGAGTATGAGTTTTACTTGCCTGCTGGTAAGATTACCAAGCGCTATACATGGAATGGTAGTCGGTTTGTTAAGGAATAATATACAATAAGGTGTATGAAAAAGGTATTGTTTTTTATCGCGTGTCTGTTTGTTGTCTCTGGTCTTCAGGCGCAGACCATCAAGAATGGCGATAAGTTCTGGGACGGTTCTGTATTATATACAGCAATCGTTGGCTATAACCAGAGAACAGTAGAACTGGAGGGAGTAGATGCTAATAGCAATAATTACCGTATATCATTGCTGTGGTCAGATGATTCCAAGGCATATTCTGTTTCCTCACGAGATGGGGCCATAGCCCTTCGTATCAGTGAGACGGCTAAGGTGCAGTATATTCGTCAAGAGGGTATGTATTTCCTTGCATTCTACAATGCTAAGAATGATGTGGCGTGGACAATGACCCTTACTCCCGACAATCTGAAGGACTGTATTGGTCAGGAGCGGTGGGCGGAACAACAGCCCGTTAGTGACCTTCTCACTGGCATGTTGATGAATACCAAATATCTGGCTCGATTCTCAAAGCCTGATTTGCGGCTAATGCGTAATGAGATACTGGCTCGTCACGGATGGCGGTTCCAGTCAAAGGATTTGCGGGATTATTTCGGCCGTCAGTCTTGGTATAAACCTGTTGCAAACAATAACACCATCAAGCTCAATATCATCGAACAAACGAATATTCAGTTGATGAAGAGTGAAGAGGCGACACCTGATGAGTACAGGACAAGCATGCTGAATATATCCGACTTCCCTGGTGGCCTGGCTGACGATGGACGTGGACAGGATGAGATTAATGGCGACCAGATATTCACCGTTAATACGGAGCGTGAGTTTCTGGCAGCCCTTGGCTCAAACCGTACTATTGTTATTGCAAAGGATGTACACCTGAATCTGTCACGTGTCTTGGAAAACGAGAAACTATTCAGTCGTGTGGCGGGACGCCGTTGGACAGTCGATGCTTCTGCTTTCATAGGACAAGAGCCACTGGTCATCAGCGAGAGCGAGTTTGATGGTCAGCAGTTAGCCCTCGTTAACTTCTCTGGTCTTGTCATAAAGGGAGCTGGTAACTCCAGCATAGAAGTTGATCCCCGCTATTCTTATTGCCTGTATTTCATCAATTGTGACCATTGTGAAGTACATAACCTTACCATCGGACATACCGAGGGAGGCTATTGCTCTGGTGGTGTCATTGGTGTAAGAGGCGGACGACAGAATATGGTTAAAGACTGTGACCTCTATGGTTGTGGCACATACGGCTTCGACCTCTATGAGACTCAAGACTTCAGTGCTATGAGCAGTCTTATTCACGACTGTACCTATGGTATCATGCAGGTTCGCAGTTCTATGGCTATCAGATTTTCATCATGCGACTTCTTCAATAATAAGGAGTACACCCTCATAGAGAGCTTCGGCAGCAAAGGCCTGTCGTTCAGTGACTGTCGTTTCTTTGCCAACTATGGTGACAGTCCTCTGTTCCATATAGATACAGAGGCTTACATGACGGGGTGCGAGATTTATCATCCTACGGAGAATCTTGGAACGATGAATATGTTTGACATGAGTGACATGAAGTTCTCTCCCAATCCTTATGACAATAATATCAGTAAACGCAATATAGGTCCTGATGTGTATGAGCAGTAAAAAATGTATTACAACCGTTATAGCCCTCTGTATGGCCGTATTGGCTATACATGCCGATGTCGATGCAGAATATAGCTTTGAAGGTACATTGGGTGACAAGATTCCTGTTGAAATTAGTTTCTGTGTGAATGGAGACGGTATTGCTGTGGGGGAAATTCTCTATACCAAGGCAAAGAGTCCTACTCCTATTCTGATAGTAGGCTATGCAGAGGAGTGGGGGTATGCTATGAACGAGTACCAAGCCGACGGCACTATCACAGGTAGCCTCTCAATGATTATTGAGGAGGATGGTGGTAAGCCATCCTTAAAGGAAGGTACTTGGTTCAATCCGAAGACAGGCAAGGAATTCCAAATGAAGAACATGAAGTTGGTCAGTACGTCTGTTGATGTTCCGAAGTATATGGACTATGAAAAGGCAGATAATATTGGTACCGAGTATTCCTACCAGATATGGAATAGTGCTTATGAGTCTATGATGGGGGGAACGGCATGTTTCAAATATATTGGTGAGCACAAGGTGCATTTTGAAGTGTCCAATGCGAGCCATAATATTGCAGAGGGACAGAGTGCTCCTGACCGTCCTGCAGTCTTGGGTGACTACACCTATGACTATTTCAACTATGATAATGTCAATGAGTGTGGCTACGGATTCAGTGCTTATTTCTTCAAGCGTTTCGTAGTACTGAGGACAACGTCTGGTCCTGATACTTACGGATGTTTTGGCATGGGAGCATCCTTTGATGGAGTATATATGAAAATAAAGTAAGCAACGATGCGGGTTAAGGTAAATCGTCGGACCATAGAAATATTCGAAGGAGCAATTGTAAAGAACGCCCTTTGGAGGTATTTCGTGGTAAAGAAGCTGCCTTTGGCACAGATAGATGTCTTGGCAGTATATGATGCCGATGGTCATGAGATAGACCTTGACGCTCCGCTCCATGATGGTCAGCATATTATCTTTAAACTACCTAAAATAATATAATACTATGAGACAGAGATTATTGATTTTTATGTTAGCCTTCTCTTTTACTCTCACTGTCGTAGCAGAGCGTAAGGAGGTACATATCCTCTCGGCTAATGATATGCATGCTGCAATAACGGCTTTTCCGCAGTTGGCAGATATTGCAGACAGCCTTCGTGCACTCTATCCGGGATTGTTAGTGCTGTCTGCAGGAGATAACCGTACTGGTGACCCCCTGAATGATATGTACGAGATTCCTGCCTATCCTATGGTTGCTCTAATGAATCAGGTTGGTTTTGATGCTACAGCTCTTGGTAATCATGAGTTTGACTCTCGTGCCAATGGTCTTGCAAAACTTATTGACCTGTCAAATTTCAGTTATCTCTGTGCCAATATTTCTGCTGAGGCATCGCTGGGAATCCATACTATTCCATATAAAGTATTCGATGTTAATGGTGTCAAAGTAGGTGTCATTGGTATTGTACAGTTGGGTACCCACGGTATTCCTGATACACATCCAGCCAACCTTACTGGTATCAGCTTCATACCTCCTGTGGAGGCTGCGGCTCAATATGAATGGCTCAGCCAACAGTGTGATGTTACGATACTCCTGTCCCATAATGGTTATGAAGAAGATGTCGCCTCTACGTCAATATTGACATGGTTAGACCTTATCATTGGCGGTCACAGTCATTATCAGATTGATGGCGGTGAGATGCATAACAGCATACTTGTTACTCAGAATGTTAATCGGCTTAAGAATGTAACCCATATAACCATTGTCGTTGATGATGGTAAGGTCGTGGACAAACGGGCAGAGACTATCAGTGTGCGCAATCATACTGGAAAAAATAAGGTTGTGGCAGAATTGGTAAACTTTTTCAGTAATAACCCATCCTTTGAACGAGTATTGACACAGGTGGCGACACCATTCAATACTTACGAGGAGTTGGGATATATGATGTGTGACGCTTTTGTTGCTGAGGCAGATGCTGAGGTGGCAATTGAGAATGCCGGTGGCGTACGCTATGACAAGCACGACGTCGGACCATTTACAGTGAATGATGTCCTTATGCTCGACCCCTTTGGCAATGATGCTGTAGAATTGCAGCTTTCCGCCGAAGAACTACGTGTAATGTTGATGTCATGCTATAACAATGATTCCAAGACGTTCCCGTATGTCAGCGGTGTTCAATGCAAGGTTTTCTTTGACAAGAATGACACCACAGTACTCAAGGACTTGCAGCTCCTGACACCAGACGGTAAGAAACTGAACAAGAAGAAACTGTATAAGGTAGTGACAAGCAGTTATGTGGCAAGCATCTGTGACTCTCCACGTAAAGACCAGGGGCAAAGCATAAATCGCACAACGGCAGATTTAATCATTAGCTTCTTAGAGAAGCAACCGTCAATCAGCTATCAGGGACAGAAACGTATCACTTTTGCTACTAAATAACAATGCAGAAGCT
>JAFZVR010000027.1 GCA_017617725.1 Prevotella sp. | reverse complement strand
TGCTTACAATACTACTTCTGGAAATATCACAACCGTACAAGAGTTTGCCGACTATGGCAGTCCGCAAACAAGTAATACCACGAAGTCAACACCTTGTCTGCAAGCAGACTTCCTGGGTGACTGGCGCGAGGAACTCATCATGTGGCAATATGAAGCCGATTGGTCTAGTCCGACGGTGAAACTGATGATTTTCTCTACACCGCAGGAAACAGATTACAAGGTGCCTTGTCTGTTGGAAGACCATCAGTACCGTATGGCTGTTGCTTGGCAGAATGCTTCTTACAACCAACCGCCGCACCTCTCCTACTCTTTGGCTGAGTATTTGGGAATCGATCGTGCTACGTATCAGACGAATGTCACCTCGACGGCTCCCGAAGCCACACCGTTAGATCCGCCAACAACAGGTGAAGAAACGCTGAAGACCCCTTCTGAGGATAAAGGAACAGTAACGGGAACATGCTATACGGCAGGTGCCAACGGAGAATTGACAAATACAGCAGGAAAGATCCGTACTGGTAACAACGACCAGATTGTGTTTACAGTGAATGAAGGTTATGTGATTACAGGTATCACGATTTCCGGACATAGCAACAATACATCAAAATTAGCAGACCGTAGCATCACGATGACAGGTATCTTTATTGATGATGCAGAGACAAGCGTGCTCACCAGTCCTGTGGTATTCCCGGGCGGAACAGCAGGAACCAATAACGTAACGAGCACCACAGACGGTTTCCGTGCAACTAAGAAAATTGTGTTGACCTTCGACAACAGCCTGATTTCTGCATACGATAAAACACAGGAAAGCACCATTGATAACGATGCCAACGGTAAGAACAAACAGCTTGCTGGAGCAACGATTACCTTTACCTATGAAAAGGCGACAACAGGTATCAAGACCGTACAGACGGTAACTGTCGATGCGGATGCTATCTACAACCTGCAGGGTATCAAGGTAAAGAATCCAGGTAAGGGTATCTATATCATCAACGGAAAGAAGGTATTGAAATAGGAAAAATGGCAAAGAAAGAAAAGGGGCTGACCCCAATGATGCAGCAGTTCTTCTCCTTTAAAGAGAAGTACCCTGATGCTGTATTGCTGTTTCGTTGCGGTGACTTCTATGAAACCTATTGCGACGATGCGGTAACGGCGTCGAAAATATTGGGTATCACACTCACCAAGCGTAATAACGGAGGGTCTGGCGATGTGACAGAGATGGCTGGTTTCCCGCATCATGCCCTTGATACTTATTTGCCAAAACTGATACGGGCAGGTCGGCGTGTCGCTATCTGCGACCAGCTGGAAGACCCGAAGTTGACGAAGAAACTCGTCAAACGCGGGGTTACAGAACTGGTGACACCCGGTGTGACATTGAGCGATACGGTTCTTAACTACAAAGAGAATAATTTCCTTTGTGCCGTACACTTTGGAAAGGGTGCATATGGGGTGGCTTTCCTGGATATTTCAACGGGAGAATTCCTTACGGGTGAAGGGACATATGACTATATCGAGAAACTAATTGGTAACTTCCAACCGAAAGAGGTGCTGTATGATAGAACACGCAGACATGAATTCGAGACATTCTTCGGCAATAGGCATACAGTATTCGAACTCGACGACTGGGTGTTTACGGAGCAAACAGCAAAACAGAAACTCCTTAAACATTTCGGTACACAGTCACTGAAGGGATTCGGAGTGGAGCACCTCAGAAACGGTATCATTGCAAGCGGTGCTATCTTACAGTATCTTGACCTGACACAGCATACCCATATCGATCACATCACTACCCTATCGCGCATCGAAGAAGAACGGTATGTGCGACTGGATAAATTCACAATTCGGTCACTGGAACTGCTACAACCTATGCAGGATGACGGAGCATCACTGCTTAGCGTCATTGACAATACTGTGACACCGATGGGAGGACGACTGCTACGTCGGTGGGTGGTCTTCCCACTAAAAGATGAGAAACCAATCAATGAACGCCTTGATGTAGTGGAATATTTCTTCCGTGACCCACAACTTCGTCAGCTGCTGTCGGAACGATTGCAGCAAGTGGGTGACCTGGAACGTATCATATCCAGAACAGCAGCAGGAAGGGTGTCCCCACGTGAGGTGGTACAGCTAAAGATAGCATTACAGGCATTGGTGGATGTGAAGGAGGCGTGTATGAATGCTGACAATGAGGCATTACAACATGTCGGAGAACGAATACAGCTATGCGAGGAACTACGTGAACGGATAACAAAGGAAATTCAACCTGACCCACCACTGTTGGTAAATCGCGGAAACGTGATAGCTGACGGGTATAATGCTGAACTCGATGAACTGCGGCATATCTCACGTAGTGGTAAGGACTACCTGCTGGAGCTGCAACAGAGAGAAAGCGCGAAGACGGGTATCAGCTCACTGAAAGTGGGATACAATAATGTCTTCGGCTACTATTTGGAAGTGCGCAATACCTATAAGGAACTCGTACCGCAGGAATGGATACGTAAACAGACATTGGCGCAGGCTGAGCGGTATATCACGCAGGAGCTAAAAGAATACGAGGAGAAGATAATGGGTGCTGACGAGAGAATACTCAGTCTCGAAGAACGCATCTTTGCTGAACTCGTCACGGAGATACAGCACTATATCTCGCAGATACAGACCAACGCTAATGTTGTGGCGAATACCGACTGCCTGCTGTCTTTTGCACAAGTAGCTAAGGAGAACCGATATATCCGCCCTCAGATAAATTCGTCCACAGAACTGGATATCAAAAATGGACGCCACGCCGTCATAGAAAAACAGCTCCCGATAGGAGAACAGTATATCCCGAATGATGTCTATCTTGATAGTCAGCGGCAACAGATAATAATCATAACCGGTCCTAATATGGCCGGTAAATCGGCTCTGTTGCGTCAAACGGCGTTGATAGTACTGATGGCTCAGATTGGTTGTTTCGTGCCCGCAGAGAGCGCTAAAATAGGCTTAGTGGATAAAGTATTCACCCGTGTAGGTGCGTCAGACAATATTTCACTCGGTGAATCAACATTCATGGTGGAGATGACGGAGGCATCGAATATCCTTAATAACGTTACACCACACTCACTTGTACTCTTCGATGAATTGGGACGAGGCACGTCAACATACGATGGTATTAGTATCGCTTGGGCAATAGTGGAATACCTCCATGAGAACAAAAGGGCACAGGCCCGCACGCTCTTTGCTACGCACTACCATGAACTCAATGAAATGGAGAAAAACTTCTCACGTATCAAAAACTATAATGTGAGTGTAAAGGAGGTCGATGGAAAGGTGATATTCTTACGTAAACTGGAACGTGGGGGATCAGAACATTCCTTCGGTATTCATGTGGCTGAGATAGCAGGTATGCCGCGCTCCATAGTGAAACGTGCAAACGTTATACTGCACCAGCTGGAGAATGATAATGCACAGGTGGGAACAGTCGGTAAACCGACAGCTGAGAAGATAGAAAACAGTCGTGAAGGAATGCAGCTGAGTTTCTTCCAACTCGATGATCCGGTACTATGCCAGGTACGTGACGAGATACTTAACCTTGATATTGATAACCTCACACCAGTTGAGGCCCTGAACAAACTAAACGACATCAAGAAAATAGTAAAGGGAAAATAAAAATGGAGGAAACATCCTCCATTTTTTATTTCTCAACTCTCAACCTTCAATGTTCCCCTCCTGCCGTTAGGCTTCCCCTCCACATACTCCATATTCCAAGCAATATGAAGGGTACGCTCAACAGTTGTCCCATATTGAAAAGCATGCCGGATTCAAAATCAACCTGTACTTCCTTGGTATATTCGATAAAGAAACGGAAAGTAAATATC
>JAFZVR010000026.1 GCA_017617725.1 Prevotella sp. | reverse complement strand
TTATGACTATCCGTTAATTATCCGTAGTGTGACAGGTACAATCCGTAAAGACACTCTTCTATATGCGAAATACCCGAAAGACACAAAAAATGCCATCAAGGTTCAAAAGAGTCAGAACTCAATAAGAATTGAGTTTGTGATGCCAGAATACCGAGGGGCTAAGAGTGTCATCTATTCTTGTTATTTAGAAGGCTATGACAGGGAGTGGAGTATCCCTTCTACTAATACATATAAGGAGTACACACAGCTGCCAAGGGGTACATACACATTCATTGTAAAAGCTACAGATACAATCAATGGTCAGACAAAGGAATCGTCATTAAAGATAAAGATTCTTCCAGCATGGTATGAAACGTGGCTATCAGGCCTTATTTACTTAGCTTTGATAGGTGTGTTTATATATTACCTTATTAAATATCTGAAGCGCAGGTCCGAAAAAGAGCTCCGCCGCATCAAGGCAGAAAAGGAGCGACAGCTTAAGGAGCAGCAGGCATTGTTTACGCTGGAGCAGACAAAGCAGGAGAAAGAGTTGGTGAAACTGCAAAACGAACAGTTGGAGCATGACCTTAAGCAGCGTTCAAGCGAACTTGCTGACTCTACAATGAATCTCGTCAGGAAGAACGACATGCTACAAGTACTTGATGAGAGTCTGGTGGAACTTAGTGAGAGCGTACGACGGGAGGATGCGAAGGCAAAGATTACAAAGAAAATCAATGACATCCGTCGTGACATACAGACGAATATGAATGACGATGCCAACTGGGAGAAGTTTGAGGAGAATTTCAATCTCGTCTATGATAACTTCATGGTAAAGATATTGGAGAAATTCCCGGACTTGAAAAAGAACGACCGTAAGCTTTGTGCTTACCTGCGGATGGGTCTGAGCAGTAAGGAGATGGCTTCGTTGATGAATACTTCCGTGAGAAGTATTGAGACAGCACGCTACCGTCTGCGTAAGAAACTTGACCTACCTACAGGGGATAATCTAACGGAGTTTATCCAGCGGTTCGAGCAATAAGATGACACTCTAAAGAGCCTTAACATTATCCTCAAAGTGCTCACGATCTCTTATAGCACCATTTTTGACACGTGCCCTGTAGTTGTAGATGGTATTGACGGAGTAGTGTAGGAATTCTGCAATTTTACTGCTGTCTTCTATACCAAGACGTATCAGGGCAAAGACACGCAGTGTTGTTGTCAGTTTCGCTCCTTCTTCCAGTGTGATACGTTCCTCTGGTTTGAGCAACGCATTGAATTTCTCCACGAAATCAGGGAAGAGCTGGAGGAAGGCAGTGTCGAAAAGGGCATAGAACTCATCCAGTTCCTTTTCCTTGAATTCTGCATGTCGTGTGAGCTGAGCCAACTGCTCATACTCGTGGTTCTTAGCCATACGACTGACTCTGCGGCGCATCTCATCCATCTTGTCGATATAGATAGAACACTGTTGCATGAATCGTCCAACATACTCCTCCTTCACATGATTTGATTCTGCCAACTGGCTGTTAAGTTCCTTCAGTTGGGTGTTAAGATCTGCCTGTTGAGCACTTGACTTCGACAACTGTTGCATAGATTCCTGAAGGCGCAGATTCATATTCTTTAGTCGATTACGCTGCCGACTGACAAATAATAGGGAGCCGAAGACAGAGATGGCAAGTAAGCTGATGACACCGATGAGCATCCACATAAGGGCACTCTGTCGTTTGTTCTCCTCCTGATAAACACGACTCACATTAGACACAATAGGAGATATCTGCCAGCTACGCAGACGAGTACCGAAGCGCTCGGCACATTCACTGGCAAAATCTATATACCTATAGGCATGTGCGATACTACCGGCTTTAAGCAGTTGGTTTGCCAGCTCCCACATGGAGCCTTGATCCATGACAGCATTTCTTACATCGGCAATAGCCGAGCGTACGAGCCATTGCATCATCTGTATGGAGTCCTGTGCTGCCATCATCTCCAGATACCGATAGAATGCAGCGATGGCATATTCACGAGAATCTTCCTTTATCTGTTCAATCCACTCGTTATTGACCATCATAGACTGTGCATGGTCATTGCTGTTTATGGCCATCTCCTCCAGTATCTGCATATAATGCTCAGATTGAGGAGTGATAATCTCATTCAGGAGACTATCATAGCCAGCGGCCTTATGCAGGTATTCCTTACGTAGATCGTCAAGTTTTGTGTAGTATCCCAATTGTGTGTAAACATGGGAGTAGGCTCTGTAATAGACTTCCATCCCTGACTTGTTAAGGTTCTCCTGAGGAATAGAAGAGAGAATCTCCAATGTCTCATTGAAGAGTCCTATAGTTGAACAAAGGAATGCTTTCTTTGCTTTGCATAGTGCCACATCATTTGTACGACCTGCCTGTTTTGCTATTGCAGCGCAATTATCAAGATAGTATAGTGCGGAGTCGCTACGGAAAGAAAGGTATGCCTCATACAAACGATAGGAGAGGTCGTATCTCTGAGACAGTTTCTTTGATTTTATAAGGTCTGCCTGTATCCGTCTGATGTTTTGCTGATGTGCAGCTATGTAACTGGGAGACTGAGAGATAGCATCATCGAGTACACGATAAAGAGAATCCAGTTGTGGATTCTGTGCTGATATTGATTGAAAACTTATTAAGGTTATAATACCTAATAGTAGCGTACGCATTTTAAAGGTTAGCTCTGTTTGTAGCGCTACAAAAGTACGAAAATTTTATTATCACACAAAAAATGTCGTGAAAAATATTAATTCATACCCTTATGTGCAGAAGAAAAGTAGTCATAGAGCAACATGACGGATGACACAAGCAAAAAGAGAGCAATGAAAGCTAAGAGATAAACCCAATAGATTGATCCGAGAATAGCTGTTAGGGACTGGTTAGTCCCAAACAGCCATTGTTGCAACGGCACTCCTGTCAGTGACAGTTCCATAATACCCTCTGTGCTGACGTATATCAGCAGAAGCATGGATAGTAGGAACTGTAGCGACAGTAGTACTATGGAGATTTTATCGAGCTTATCGAACTTTGCCATTTTGTGCTTATTTCATTTATTCCTTCTTTTTTGTAGCTCAGCCTTGATTTCTGCCATTTTACCCTCGGTGAGATTATAGCCAATCATCACAAAGATAGCAATAAAGGCTGATCCTGCGGGCACAATGATATCTGCCAGTCGCAGCTGGGTAAGGGTTTCGGTAGTTTGGATTGCTACATTCTGGTCGAATGCCACCCACTTGAGAATGGCTCCACCCAGCACTAATGCCAACGACTGTCCCATTTTTACCATCCACCAATAGATAGCACCATACTGACTTTCTTTACGAGGAAGACCATTGTGGAGCTCGTCTAAGTCGCAAACATCAGCCGTCATACTCATCATAAGGGTGAACAAACCGCCCATTCCAAATGACATAAGTGGCAGCGGCAGGAACATAAGCCAGGGGTTTGACGGGCTGAAGCCCCACCATTTCAGAACATAACCGACAATGGAGATTACCGTGGAGATGATGAAAGCCTGCTTTTTGCCCCATTTTCCTGCCATCCACGTCACGACGGGAATGACAAGGAAAGCTGTGATGAAGGCCTGTACAGTGGCAAACCATGCAGATGCGGAGCGGAACAATGTGGGCATCCATTCCCATGTAAGCCAGTTGTTAGCCAGCGAGTAGTCACCGTTGAACATATAGTAAACGATGATAAAGTTGGCAAACGATGCCACAATCTGGAAACCGTTGTACACCAGGAAGGTGGCAACACACAGCCGCAGGAACGGCTTGTTTTGGAATACCTGTCCCAGATTCTTGAAGACATCTTTCACTACGTTCCATATTCCTGACATTGTAATGCCCGGACGGTCTTTCGTATCCTCGGCAAGCGGGGGCTCTTTACAGAAGATGGCCGGCATAATACCAGTGAGGATACACAGTGCTGCTACGACGATAGAGAGCTTGCGGACACCTTCTACCTGTGTAGCAAAGATATAGTCCGGATTTGAGATGAGTGCCCAGAACCATGGCACGATCATCCATGCTATCTGACCGATGGTATTGGTGATACCCATCAGACGAGTACGCTCGTTGTAGTCATCTGACATTTCGTATCCAAGACCGATGAACGGTGTGCTAAAGATTGTATTACCCGTTATATACAGTAGCGACATAACGAGGAAGTACCAGAAATTGAATGTCTGTCCGTTCTCTGGACTCATCTGCCATAGGAGTATAAAGAGAATACCAGTCACTATGGCACCGATGAAGATATATGGACGGCGACGTCCCCAGCCAGTACGGCTATTATCAGTGATATAGCCCATGATGGGGTCGGTGAGTGCGTCAAAGAAACGTGGGATACCGCCCAGCAATCCTGCCAGGAAAGGATCCATGCCAAAGCCGGTAACAAGGAAGTACATGAATACGCCCAGTGCGGCTGGCAGAAGGTTGTTGGTAAGACTTCCTGATCCGTATGCCAGTTTCTGTCCCCAGCTTAGTTTGGCTGTAGATGTTATAGCAGTTTGTTTCATTTTATAATAATTGTTTGAATTGCTTCTTTAGTAATGGAGAGGTTATAGTGCTTGCCGTCAATAGCCAAGTCGAGACCCATAGGAATTTTTCCTTGGTTCATTACTACGACAACTATTTTTCCGTTGGGATTACGGACTGCGGTAGCCATTACATCTTTGCTCTCGCATTTCACGCCCAATACCTTGGCTTCAGGACGGAGGAAGCGGCTGAAATGTGATAAAGCATAGTACATAGGCGTAAAATACACCTCATCAGCTTTTGGATCAACGATTACAGGAGCCAGACACCAGTTATTAGCCCAGTTTGGTCCACCTTGGCGGTCTAAAACCATGTTCCAGTCTATCCATCCGTTTACCCAGTTGTTCAGACAGCCGATGATGTCACGGGCGTAGCGGAATACAGGCACATACTTAGGATGCAGGTATTTCTGTTCTTCGGGTGCCCAGTCCCATCCCCAGTCTGTTCCTTCACATTTCCAGTACCATGCGTCGTCTTTCCAGTGTGGAACCTCAGCATCGCAGCAGCCTTCAGTTTCGATAATTAGCTTACCTGGAGCTTTGTCGTGGGCATAGGTGAGCATATCTGGTTGCCACTCTACAGTACTTTCGTACCAGTGAACAGCCAGTCCACCGAAGTATTTTGCTGTAGCCTCGTCAGCGTACATCGCATTTACCCATTCAGGAATGCCATTACGGTTCTGATCATAGCCCAGAATCTGAGTATTTCCAAAGCCGGCCTTCTCAAATGCCGGTCCCAGATAGTCACGGACAAAGGCTGCTTCATATGGTGGGTCGAAATACATACTTTCCCAGTTGTTGCCGTTACCGTAAGGCTCATTGACCGGAGTAAGTCCCCATATATCAACACCTTTTGCCTTATAGGCCTCTAAATATTTTACGAGGTAATCAGCATACACCTTCTGATATTCAGGTAGCAGTGCACCACCCACATATTCCTGGTTGTCCTTCATCCAGAATGGTGCCGTCCATGGTGACGCCACGATACGAAATCCGTCATGTGAGGTTTTTTGCGCATCCTTAATCAGTGGCAATAGTGTTTCCTCGTCAACCTTAATGCTAAAGTGTTCTAAAAGAGTATCTCCCTTAACCTCGTCATAGCAATAGTGTCCTCTGGAGAAGTCACAAGAACCAACATGGGTACGTGTGAGAGAGTAGCGGGCACCGTCAGGACCGAAGTAGGCATCAATCACCTCCTGTCGTTTTTCTTTGCTCATTTGTGCCAGCAGTGATGAGGTGGCTTCCGTAAAGGAACCGCCGATACCTGTGAGTGTCTGACGTTCCTCTGTGCTATTTATTTCAATAACAACTTTTTTCTCCGCAGGGACAAATTCTGTCTTCTGCACAAGCTGCTCACCCTCGGAAGAGGTTTCCCAGACACAGATATCTTTGTGGGCGCATGCTTGCAGTACAAGGGCCATCATTAATAATGTTTTTGTTTTCATATATTTAGGTTTGAATTTCATCCGACTTTTTCTCGCCAAGGCAAAATGCAAGCACTTTGCTCTTCTGATTTAACGAAAACGTTCGTTATTACGTTATACCGTTATATCCAATTTCTCCATCTGACGTGCAAACAGACGGGCACTGTCCGCCTCAGACAATATCATTCCGTTACCACCTTTGTGATAGGTTACCAAAGCACCGCAGTATGAGAATGATAATGTGCCATCGGGAAGGAATTCGTCGTCTTTCAAGAGAGTCGGATGGAATGACACCTTACCGTTGCATACACGTACTCCCAGTTCGCCAAAGCGACTGAGGATGTCTTCCTTCACCTGACCGGTCATACCAGGCTGACGTGCCCCTTTTCCCCAAGGCGTATGTGAATAGGCATCCGTAGAGAAAGCACCGTATTCACGGGCACTCTTGTGAATGCCTGTTCCTTCCAGAATGGCATGGTAATGCTTTGCAAGGGCCTCTGTCTCAGGAGCATCAGTATCCAAAGCCTCAAAATAGCACTCTTGTGTGGCAACAAGCAGTTTGGACACCATGTGCCAATAGATACTACCCAGACCCTCATAAGCGTAGAAGGTACCACTACGACCGGTAAATGCTTTGTGATCGAAGGTTTCTTCAAACAAATCTAAGAGGGTCTTCTGCTCACTCTCTGCCACGCCGATGGCTTTCATTGCTGTTTCAAGGTCTCCAGCATTACGGAATATTCCGTTAAAATGCAGCACACCACATACATCCTGGCTTACCAAGCGTTTGTCGCCTTCTTGAACCATTGTCTTTAACAATGATGAGCGCTCAAGGGCATCTTTCGGTAAACAGTTTTTCTCCAGGAAACCTGGCAGGTCTTTGTTAGGATACAGCATGTAGCTCTGCTGGTCCTCTCTCCATAGACGGCTATTGCGAAGGGCATCCAATACAGCAAGAGCCTCAGCAGATGTGAGTACGCCAGAGCTGAGTACTGCCACCTGTCCTTCAAGCATCTCAGACAATGTGCGGATGCCTGCGAAACGACCATCGGACAGTTCCATGATATTGTATGAATGGTATAGGCCGTCGCTCCTACGGTTTGCACGGATACTCTCCTCTACTGGACCAAGTACGGCAGAAAGGAATGCAAGTACGTCCTTGCGCTGTACTTTCACTGTTCCTTCATGGAAGGACTGATTATATATCTTCTGTCTATATGCTGTTGAGGCTTCCCCAAGTGCATCCATCACTTCTTGGGTGTTGGATGTCAGGTGCTGGGCGGCAATGGCAAAAGCAGCTTCAGTATCTTTCATCCATGTGCTGACCTCATGTGAAAGAGTAAACTCTTCAGTCTGCGAAGCAGCGACGATATTACGGTAGAAGACTAATGCGCGATGCAGATAGCAGAGTGTCACTACTGATAGTCCGCCTCCCACAAGGGCATTGTTGGCATCGTTCCATTCCGGACGCTGAGTATTCATCCATATACCACCATTCGGTATGAAATTGGAGAGCTTTGCCAACAACGATACCAGTATTTTCTCCAGTAATGAGGCCTTCACAGTGGTTCCGTCGGATCCTTTCAGTAGGGCTGCATCCACTCCTTTTACAGCCATTTCCTTCTTGAGCCTGTCACTGAGGGAGGCATCAAAACGTATGGTGTCTTTAGGATTCCGCAATATTTCCTGATACGGTTTAATACGATATGGAACATTAGCAAAGGGGTAGGCTGGTTTGTTGAGACGGGCAGACAATTGTCCAGGCACATGAGCCTCCTCTGCTTCCATTAAGCGTAGAAGATAGATGATCTGATGGTCGCCCCAGTAGCCAATATATGACCACGGATCTGTTGGGTCTTCTGTCTCCCAGTCAAAGCCTGCCTTAGTAACGCGATAGGGGTTATAGCCATCGGCTGTAGTACAACTAAGGAACTTATCTGTCATTGCCTCCAATAATGTCGGATAGGAAATGGCTAAAGCCTCCCAGTTCTGGAAGATATCCCTCCAGTTGCCTTCATAGTCCAAAACAGGTTTTCCTGTAACAGGGTCTGTAGTATTGATGTTGAATTTATTCCAAGGACGCGTAGGATCTCCGTGTCTGCGACTGAAGCCCAGCGGCAGTGGATTCTCTGGTGTTGGCTTATCGAGTGGTATGCCGCCGCGCATAATATTGAACATTGTATTGGAGAAATGGCGGGCAGTACGCGCCTTGTCTGCTGTGGTTTGTATACCATCAGCCATAGCAACGAGCTGAACAAGATGTGCAGTGGCATCCTCAAGATCCTTATCAAGGAGTGCTTTCATATCCGAAGTCTCCAGAAGTTGCTCCCTGAGAGCTACCACCTCTGTTTGGTCTTTCATGACATCGGCAATAATGGTCCACGATTTCTTTTCTCCTGCAGCCAGTGCGATAGATGTGCCCAGCAGATAGGCACCACACTCTCCTTTTACCAGAGTTTCTTCTTGTATGGCTTTGCCTTTTCGGAAAGCAGGAATCTGTGCAGCAGAAAGCAGGTGTGTTGGTTTTTCCAGGCCTGTTTGCCAAACGATATTACAGCGCAGTGCTTCGCTGGGTTCTGCTCTGTCGATAATGATGGCACTTAAGCAGAACAATCCCATACCTGTCTGAGGCTCCAATTGTGTCTGTTTATATGCATTTACCAGATTACTGGAGGCCTGCTGTAATGTGCGTGGTACGCCACAAGGCATCACGTTTTGGATGCCGTCAAGTACTTCCAGGTTGACGGTTTCTGTTCCATGGTTCTCAATGGTTACCTCCCGTTGGAATCCAAAGCGATCTCCTGGAGTCCATTGCCACCTGAAGCTCAGTTTCCAATCATGGTTGAGTTCCTCATAGATGACGCTGTTACCTATACGACTTTTATACAGGTTCCTTTCCAGATTGAACAGTCCTTCGCTACGAACAGAAAAAGGTTCCCAGCATCGGGTATCATCAGCACGACGGATGAGGGTCTTGCTACCCGTATTCTCGGAAGATGCCGTTATTTTATCATCAGTATCGTAGGGGAAGAGTGCCCAGTCTGCGCTACGGCGTCCCGCAGTGATACCTCCGTTGCTGGACATAAATGTCCATAGATCAGTACCGCTCACCACATTCATGAAGAACGGCTCCATATTGTCTACGTTCTTTATTTGAAAATAATCTGTGTTCGTCATCGATTTCATCTCGTTACTCATAATCTTTTATCCTTAAACTTTATTACCTATTATTTATTCTTGTCCTAACAGTATCGAAGTGTTGCTGTATTAATGATGGGGTAGACAAATAAGGGTCTATTCCATGAATGTTGCTCAATACCTCATATGCAATGCGTGGATATAATTTATATAGCCCCAAATTGTCAGGCTTTCCTTTTGCACAGATACCGAACCACTCTTCATTCATGTTGTTCTTTCCTTTTATATAGTCGAACTTATAACCACCATTTGCCCATGATGCACTGGTATCGTGAACATCAAGATTAGATTTCTGATCATATTTCCACCATCCGTCGCTAAATTGGAAAGTGAACCCTCCTAAGCAGTTGTTATACAGTCCCAAACCTGCGGCATTGAGGTAAATCTCCTCCCAGTTGCTCAGTAATATCTCAGCCTGCTCTTTCTGAGCTTCCTGCTTTGTGACGGCATTATAGGCATCTGCTCCGAATTCTGTGAACAGAATGGGCTTCCCGTATTTTTCTTTCACATCCTTGAACAAATAGTCAAACGACTCACCACGATAGCTGTTTACTCCGAGGATATCAATATCTTTGCATGTGTTGACAATAATATCAAGAAACAGGAGGTCACCATTACAGATAGCTACAGGACGAGTGTGGTCGATTGCCTTGATTCTTTGTGTAGCTTCATTGAACAATTCATACATGCACCGTGCTACAGAGGTGGAGTGCCTGTCTTCGACGGGTACGTCTTCCGTCTCTGCTCCATCCCAGAATAATCCATAATTGTTCTCGTTACCAAGCAGGTATATCAGAACACCTGGAGTGTTCTTATATGTGTTCACAAAATCGATGGCTTCCTTTAGCAGCTCCTCTCTTATGTCATTCTTGCAATAGTCAGTTTGGCTGTAGTCAATACCGTTTACAATCAGTCCATAGCGACCGAAAGAATGGTTTATCATAGTATAGATGCCATACTTCTCGTAAATATACTGTATCCAGCGAGGAGGGATTGTCGTATATTGCCTGATGGCATTGACGCCCATTTTTTTCAATAATGGCATCTCGTTTTCTAATGCGGCTTGTATCACATCGTCGGATTGCTGCCACAAGCTATATGCATAGTTCGTACCAACGGGAAAATAATCCCAGTTCATCCCTTTCAAAAAGAATGGTTTACCGTCAATAGTCAACTTGCTTCCGTTGCAGTCATTTACAATCTCGATTTGTTGCTGACCAAACACGGAGAGCCCTGTGAGTAGGACGGTTAAAACTAGGATGGCTTTCTTCATATTTGTTATGCCGTTGAATTATTATATCATAGTTCCGTTATATCGTAATAACGTGATATGTTACTATAGACTATTTCAATGCAAATTTTACTTTCAGTGGCAGATTGTCTGATGCCGTACCGATAAGGGCCTCAAAATCGCCTCCCTCAGCCTTCCAACATTGTTGGCTATCATCGTAGAAACTGAGGGCATCCTTATTGATGGTAATCGTCACATCTTTGCTCTCACCTGGCTCCAGGAATACCTTCTGGAAACCCTTGAGTTCTTTCACAGGACGAGGCAGTGATGACTTCAGGTCAGATATATAGAGCTGTACTACTTCCGCTCCTGCCCGTTTGCCGGTGTTAGTAACGCTGACAGTGAATGTGATGTTTTCATCAATACTTATAGTCTTTTTATCAGCTGTAGCATTATTGAGCTTGAAAGTAGTGTAGCTCAGTCCATGACCGAAGGCAAATGTCGGGCGGATCTTCTGTTTGTCTGTCCAGCGGTAACCGACGTAGATATCTTCTTTATACTCTTCATCGAAAATATCCCCGTTCTCTCGCCACGTGCCAGGATAAGTCTTCAGTGCATGCGCACCGCAGTCGTCTAATTTCGCATACCATGTGAAAGGCAGTTTGCCGCTTGGGTTGACATCTCCGAAGAGTACATCGGCAATTGCCTCTCCTGTCTCAGACCCCAGGTACCATCCCTGTATGATGGCTGGCACCTTATCTTTCCAAGGCAGCTCTACAGCATTACCAGAGATATTCACATAGATTATGTTGTTGTTGACAGCTGCCAAAGCCTCGATGAGTTCATTTTGTTGATAGGGTAGAGTATACTCCTTGCGGTCGTGACCTTCGCAGTCCTGGAAGTCAGACTTGTTCAGTCCTCCGAAGACAATCACGTATTCGGCCCCTTTCGCCTTTTCTACAGCCTCCTGACGCAATACCTCTGGAGAGCGGTCTTCGATGATACTACGTCCGACAGTCACACCATTATAACTCTGTACGGTATCACCCACATAGCCACGGGCATAGTCAACGGTGAATTGAGAGTTTAGAGATGAGAGTTTAGAGATGATGCCGTCAATTGGCAAGATTTCCTTTTGCACTTTCAGTGATGAAGAACCACCGCCAACCGTCATCATCTTGATGGCGTTCTCACCAACAACAAGAATACGCTTGACATTCTTTGCGTTCAATGGCAGTAGAGGCTCAGTACCTTTGGATGCACTATTCTTCAGCAGAACGATACCGTCGTCGGCAATTCTGCGGGCAGCCTCATAGTGACTCTCAGAACAGAGGAAGCCTTGCGCGCGGTTGCGGTTCATGGTTGTACGGAAGAACAGACGTAGTACGCGGCGTACCTTGTCATTCAGTTCCTTCTCAGTATATTTTCCCTCCTTGATGAGTTTTTTATATGGTTCTGACAAAAAATAGTTATTGTATGCATTCGAGGAGCCGTCGGTCAATCCATTGGTCCATGAGCCGAATTCCATATCCAAACCATTGGTGATAGCCTCTTCGGTGTTGTGTGCCCCGCCCCAGTCGCTGACTACTACACCATCAAACTGCCAGTCTCCTTTCAGAATTTTGTTCAACATGATGGCATTATGACACAAGTGCTGGGTCTTATATTTGTTATATGCACCCATAACAGCCCACGTGCCACCTTCCTTGACTGCTGCTTTGAAAGCAGGAAGATAGATCTCGTGCAGGGCGCGGTCGCTAACGACCACATTTACAAAGAAACGATTTTCCTCATCGTTATTTAGGGCATAGTGTTTGACACATGCCGAAACACCCGTACTCTGCAGTCCTTGGATATAAGGCACTGCTATCCGGCTGGTGAGATAAGGGTCTTCACCCATATACTCAAAGTTGCGTCCATTCAACGGTGTACGGTTGATGTTCACACCAGGAGCCAGAATCATGTCTTTTCCGCGATAACGGCCCTCTTCTCCAAGACTTACTCCATAGAGTCGTGCCATCTGCGGGTTCCATGATGCCGCCAGACAGGTTAATGCAGGAAAAGCCACACATGAGTCATTGGTCTGTCCCGCCTGTTCCCACTTGTCCCAGAGCACATCCGGGCGAACACCATGAGGTCCGTCATCAGTCCAGAAGTCAGGAAGTCCCAGACGCTTCACACCTGGTGATGAGAATTTTGATTGTGCGTGTATAACGGCAATCTTCTCGTCAAGCGTCATTCGTGACAGCGCATCTTCCACCCGCAGTTCTATCGGCTTAGTCTCATCGAGATATACTGGTACCGACTGAGCCACAGCTGTCATCGCTGAGGTAGTAACGAGAAATATGGCTAATAGTTTCTTTATCATAATGGACAGTTGTTTGTAATAATTCTTGCTTCTCGCACCTTAGTATTTTAATCCCATGGACTTTATATAGCCTTTCTGAGGTGAACAGTTCTCTTTCTTGCTGTTCTCCAAGAACTGCAATAGGAGAGCACGCGCTTTCTGTTGGTCGGGACGTGCCTCACGAAATTCCTTGTAGGTACCGCGTGGCGTTTCAGAGAATTTCACGATGATGCTGTCCCACTCTGCAGGACGTGTGATAGCCATCATGCATGATCCGTCGAGTTTCTTGTAAGGCCAGAAAGTGTAGCCTATATTATTCTCTTTCATCACCTTCACGAAATCAGCCTGCCATTCATCGGTATTATGACCTATCTCACCCATATACATTGGCAGTCCTGTTTTGTCACGAAAATCAATGAATGAGCGTATTGCGTCCGTTGTAGCATCGCCACCGTATCTGTGACACGTGTACATTATTTTATTATCGAATGTCCAGTCATGGAGCATGGTAAACATACTGTTCCATTGAGCTCCGCCCAGCAGTATGATATGGTTGGTATCGACTTTGCGGATAGCAGTTACCGCACGTTTGTATAGCGGCTCTAACTTGGCATTGAGGTCTTCTTTATTGTCAAAATATGGGGCTATAGGCTCGTTCATCAGTTCATAGCCCAATATGACTGGCTCATTCTTATATCTGTTCGCAATATCCTGCCATACCTTGCAGAATAGTTGCTGACTGTATTCGCTTTCAAACAGCCATGGATAGCCATGACCATTGTCTATGTTGTCACCTGTCTGACCGCCTGGGCAGTCATGCATGTCAAGAACCAGATAGATATCGTTGTCCCTACACCAGTCTATGACAGAGTCTATGCGGGCGAAGCCGTCTTGCTTTGCCGTGAGACCCATATAGTCTTCATCCGTAAATAGCTTATAATTGAATGGCAGACGGATGGTATTTGCACCTGTGCGTGCAATAAATTCTATATCACTGCGTGTTATGTAGTTATCTTTGAAGCCCTGCCAGAACTCTGCCGTGAAATCCGGTCCCACCATCTCACAGAGCATCTCGTCTATCATCCATGCACTGTTGGTGCGTTTAAGGCCAAACATATAACCCTCAGGATTCAACCAGTTACCAAGATTCGTACCTACGATGAACAGTTTCTGGCCATTAGGTTGTATGAGGTTTACCCCCTGTACATGTACAAACTTACTTTGGGGCTCCGTGGCATGGAGCCCTAAAGTAAGTGTAAGAGATAATATGATTATTGTCAGTTTATTCACAATCACTTTTTCTGGTATACACGGACATAGTCTATCTTATATGTCGCAGGAAGAGCGGATTCGTCTGTACCATGTAGTCCGCCCCAGTTTCCTCCCCATGCCAGGTTAAGTTTAACATAGAACGGTGCATCGAAAGGCCAGGCATCCTTGCCTGTTCCGTCGTTGTAATAAGTGAGAATAGTTGAACCATCAACGAAGAAACGAAGATATTCAGCCGTCCACTCGCAAGCATATATGTGGTATTCCGTCTGAGATGTTGGAACATTCCGTTTACCGGATTCTATGGATGTGCCACCATTGTTATATTTGTTACAATGGATAGTAGATAGTACGACGTTAGGGTTGTAACCGACTTCCTCCATTATGTCAATCTCTCCATCAGCTGGCCACGAAATGAAGTTTTTCGGCATCATCCAGAATGCAGGCCATGTGCCTTTGCCCGTAGGTAGTTTCAGACGCGCTTCAAAATAGCCATACTGCCAACTATCATTGGTGTTCATTCGGATAGACTCAATACGTGTGCCGTTCTTACGTGCTACAATATTCATGTAGCCGTTTTTGCAGAAGCCAACCTTGGAGCCGCTACTTGCCTTGACATAATATTGTTCCTCGTTGTTTCCCCAACCATTGCTGCCACGTCCTTCCTCATACCACCATTCGGCTGAAGAGGGCGCATCGCCTGTATTGAACTCATCATTCCATACCATAGTGTAGCCACTGGGAATAAAGCTTGACTGCACTGTCATCTCCTCTGGGTCAGTCTCCTCTGCAGGAGTAGCCTCTTGAATAACGGTAATCTTTTTTGACGCACTGCCAGAGATGATAGAAACAGAACCTTGTCTTGCTTCGCCAGTATTTGGCGCCACGGTGATAGTCAGTACTCCCACACGAACACTCTGGTTGGTTAAAGATACCGTAATCCAGTCCTTGTTGTCAGAGGAGGCAGATAGCGAAGAGCCTGTTGTTGACACTGTGATATTTCCATATGTGCCACCATTGTATGAGGCATTAATCTGTTCCTGAGTGATATTGAATTTTACCTCTGTCTGTGGGGTGTCAGAACCATGTCCGTCGTCGACACTGTCATCATCGCTGCCACATGCATAAAATGCAAAGATTACAGAACAAAGTAGCAGGGATAGGTGTTTTGCGGATAACATAATCTCTTATTAATTGATAAATAGCAAGTGCCGATAGCCGTTTGCTACGGCACTTGCCTGCATTATACGATAACTTAACTGATTTTACTCTTTGTGAGTCTGGAGGATAATCTTTGTAATCTTAATCTCTGTGTTGTTCGGGTTACCGCCGAAGTCGAAGAAGAGTTTCATCTTCTCAGCCGGATTACCGAGCTTGCACTTGGTAACAAAGAAACGAGTCTCAGCACCTTCTTTCAGTTCCTGTTCCTTGGCAAACAAGAAGTTGTTGTCGTCACCATCTTGTGTCAACTTGAACATAGCCTTGAACGTAGCATTAGACTCTACGACAGCAAGGAAGTCGTACTCCTGGTTGGTATCAGAGATGCCGAGGTCTGTTGTAAACGGCACCTGAGCCTGCCAGCGTTCGAATGTAGCAGAAGGCAGGGAGATGGAAATTGTACCACCGTCAACCACTACGGTAGGATCAGCAATCTGTGCCCATCCTGGTGCATAGTAGCAGCTTGCCAATTGCGGATTGGCCGTATCCCACAGGTTCTCAGCCTCGCGCCATACTGGTTCCGGATCGCCCTTCTCAGGAGCAACGATATCGTTCTTGGAGTGTTCGATGAATACGAGGTTTTCAACAGAAACTTCCGTTGCATCAGGACAACCACCGAAGTCGAAGAACAGCTTCAGGTTCTCAATGTTGCGACTTGGCATCTCTGTCATGTAGAAGCAGATAGGTTCGCCGGCCTTGACAGCCTGCTCCTCAGCAAAGTAGAAGTCGTTGTCGTCGTTCGGATTGGTGAACTTAACCATTACATTGAAGTCCTTGTTAGAAGTCAGGATACAAGAGAAGTCGTAGGTGACACCCTCAGCAGCTGTTGTGCTGATGTTGGTCTCAAACGGCACCTGTGCCTGCCAGCGATCAGTAGTAGCAACTGGCAACTGTACGGTAAAGTCGTTGCCTGCGCCATGAATAACGGTTGGGTCAGCAATCGGTTCCCATCCTGGTGCATAAAAACCTGCAACTTGCGTAACCGTAGCACCCTTGAACAGGTTGTAAGGACTATCTACGTCGAAGCCTCCGAAGCCGTTCATGCGCGTCTTGTCAATATGGTATGAGAATGTAAGAGCATCATCAGAGATACCATTAGCATTCTTTACCTTCAACTCAACGGTGTAGTCACCAGCCTTACGCTGATACTTTTTTGCAGTAAAGTCACCACTATACTGTGAACCGTCAATAATCCATACAGGAGAGACACCTTTTGCAGACTTGAAAGTGAAGTAAGCGGTATTTTCTTCCTGTACCACATTGATTATCACGTTGTCAGCATAGTCTGCAGCAACTGGCACGCGGTCACCATTAGGACCTGCATAATCATCGGGAGAACAGGCGGTAAACGCCAACATGCCCAGCAAGGCAATACCCGTATATTTAAATATTTTATTCATAACTTTTCTATTTTTGTTTTTGGATATATGCATGGATTAATTGAAGTATGCATCGTTCTGTTTCAAAGAACCCTGAGCACTGGAAAGTTCCTTAGAGCTGATAGGGATGTACTTCTTATTAGGAGTCCAGTTGCCAATACGTCCGCGGTCACCCTTCTCATTGACAGGTTCTGTCTCAATCTTAAGCAGTGCGGAAGCTTTCTGGCTTACACCGGCAACATCTTCCATGCGAACAAGGTCGAAGTAGCGTTTTCCTTCGCCGAGGAACTCCAGACGACGCTCTGTGAGGATATTGTCAAGTGTAGGCTCTACCTCAGAAACGAGACCGGCACGCTTACGTACTTTTGTGATATAGGATTTTGCCTCAGCAAGGTCACCATTGGTGCGGACGATGAGTTCTGCAGCATTGAGCAGAGTCTCCGCATAACGGTAAACGCGCAGATTGTCGTTCCAACGACACTGGTCGGAACCGCCTGTTCCTTCAGCTACGTGAGAGTAACGTGGAACATACTTGTTTAGGAAGAGGTTTTGATTCTGATAACGTGCACTTGGGTTACCTGGCTCGCCATCAAGGAGGGTAACATCTCGACGCTCATCATTGGTAGCATACAAATCGAGGCATGAACGACGTGGTACGAATGTTCCCCAACCGTTGTTTGCTACATCAGGATCTGTGGAGATACCACCGTCAGGACCTAATGCCTGGCACTGGAATGTACCACCGATAAAGCCAAGACTTGTGCTATATGGGTCATTACCATCAGGATAGGAACGAATGCAAAGTGGACCGTCGGTATAGTTTACCTCAAAGATTGACTCATCACACCATTCACCTGCTGGTGACCACAAGTTTGCGAAGCT
>JAFZVR010000025.1 GCA_017617725.1 Prevotella sp. | reverse complement strand
GAAGAAGACAGCCAGGAGCTGGAAGAGAAATTCAACATACCCGACTATTTCCTTTCGGACATCAGCGATACCGATGAGCGTGCCCGTTACGAATACGATGACGGCTGGATGCTCATAATCCTACGTATCCCGTACGTCAAGGAAATACGCTCACGCACACCATATACCACCGTGCCATTGGGTATCATCCACAAACGTGACGTGACAATCACGGTGTGTAATTTCGAGACTAACATGATGATAGACTTCGTGAGCTATCAGCAGAAACGCGGTGAGGGTTTCGTGGACTATGTGGATATGATCTTCCGCCTGTTCCTGTCAAGTGCCGTATGGTACCTGAAACGACTGAAGCAGATAAGCACACTCATTGACAAAGCTAAACGAAACCTCGATCAGGAGGTGAACAACGAGAGCCTTATCGGGCTGTCACGTCTTCAGGACTCGCTGACGTATTTCATCACCTCTATTCGTGGTAATGAGAACCTGCTACAGAAACTGAAATTCAAGCTGCAGGTGGATGAACTCGATGCCGACCTGATTGAAGACGTCAACATTGAGATGTCACAGGCCCGCGAGACAACGAGTATCTATTCGAACATCCTTGAGTCAACGATGGACACATATACCAGCGTCATCAACAACAACATGAATACTATAATGCGTACGCTAACATCGGTGAGCATCATCATGATGTTCCCAACGCTCATCGCCTCACTCTTCGGAATGAACCTCATTAACGGCATGGAAGAAAGCCCGTGGGGATTCATCCTGGCACTTGCCATATCCGTATTCGTCAGTGTTGGCACATGGCTGTTGCTACGCTATAAACGCTTGATTTAACAAAGATAATGGCAAATTTCGCATTGATTGGAGCTGCGGGATATATTGCTCCACGTCACCTTAAAGCCATCGCAGACACAGACAACAACTTAGTAGTGGCATTCGACAAAAGTGATAACGTGGGAAGACTCGACAGCTCATTCCCTGACTGTGCATTTTTTATGGAACAGGAGGATTTCGAGGATTTCTGTAATTCTGTGAAAGGTACACCCGACAATATTGACTGGCTGTCTATCTGTACTCCTAACCATACCCACGATGCCTTTATACGCTATGGACTACAGATGGGAGCAGACGTAATATGCGAAAAACCGGTAGTGCTGACACCCAGTGCACTGGAAGAACTGATGAAGGTTGAAGAGGAGACGGGACACCATGCATACACTATCCTACAACTGCGACTGCATGAGAGTATCATAGCCTTGAAGAAGAAAATCGATGAAGGACCAACTGACAAGGTTTATGACATAGACCTCACATACATCACTTCGCGCGGCAAATGGTATTACGCCTCATGGAAGGGCAATGACAAAAAAAGCGGAGGTGTGGCTGCAGACATAGGAATACATTTCTATGATATGCTACAGTGGATATTCGGTCCTGTGCAGGAGAATATCGTACATATTAAGAAATATGACCGCGTGGCTGGATATCTTAGATTTAAGAAAGCACGCGTACGTTATTTCCTCAGCACCAATGCAGAGTGCCTGCCGGAAAAAGCCGTCCAGGAAGGTAAGAAGACATATCGTACTCTGATGTGTGACGGAAGCGAGTTTGAGTTCAGCGATGGCTTTGCCGATTTACATACAGAGAACTATCGTAAAATACTTAATGGTAATGGTTTCCGTATCAGTGAGGCAATGCCATCGATAAAGATTATAGATGAAATCAGTAAGGCCACACCAGTAGGACTCGTTGGTGACTATCATCCACTTGCAGAGTCGTAAGAAGTTGAGCGAATGCGAAAATTGAATAATAAAAAACACGATATCATGAAAATCCAGATGGTTGACCTAAAGGGTCAGTACTCGAAGATAAAAGAAGAGGTTGATGCAGGAATACAGAATGTCATTGATAATACCGCATTCATCAACGGACCGGCAGTGAAGGGCTTTGCGGAGCACCTGAGTCAGTATCTGGGCGGATGCCACGTGATTACATGTGCCAACGGTACGGATGCTTTACAGATTGCTCTGATGGCATTGGGTCTCAAGCCTGGAGACGAGGTGATAGTACCTGCTTTTACTTTCATTGCCTCTGCAGAGGTGATAGGACTGCTTGGTCTGACACCTGTGATGGTTGATGTGGACTATGACACATTCAATTTGACAGTGGAGAATATCAAGAATGCTGTGTCTCCAAAGACAAAAGCCATCATACCGGTACATCTGTTTGGACAAAGCTGCGACATGGAACCTATCCTGGAGTTTGCCAAGAAACACAACCTCTATGTGATTGAGGATAATGCTCAGGCTATCGGGGCCGAATATACGTTCAGTGACGGACATAAGGAAAAAACAGGCACGATGGGTACCATCGGATGCACATCATTCTATCCATCCAAGAACCTCGGCTGTTACGGTGACGGAGGAGCCATCTTCTGCAATGATGACGAACTGGCAGAAAAAATCAAGATGATAGTCAATCACGGCGAACAGGTGAGATACTACCATAAGGTGATTGGCTGCAATTCACGTCTTGATTCCATTCAGGCTGCTGTACTCGACGTGAAACTAAAGCACCTTGATGAATATGGTACTGCACGCTATGAAGCTGCGCAGTATTACACCACACAGCTGAAAGCCTTCGACCCGGAGGAGAAACTGTTTGCCACTCCGAAAGAACTGGAAAAGAGCACTCACGTTTACCATCAGTACACACTCAATATAAAGAATGGTAAACGCAATGAGCTGAAAGACTATCTCGCACAACAAGGTATACCCAGTATGATTTACTACCCACTGCCCCTACAGGAACAGGATGCCTTTATTGACATCACACGGGCGGCAGGAGAGCTGACAGTATCAGGAGATCTTGCATCGTCTGTATTGTCATTACCGATTCATACAGAGATGTCTCAAGAGATGCAAGACACCGTTATTAACGCCATACAGCATTTTTTCAAGTAAAAATTAGGCAGTTATAATTATTTTACCTAAGTTTGCAAATTGTAACCTAAATAATTAATGTGGACACATTATCTGTGTCAATGTACGTAACTAAAAGTCATTAACATGATGGACTCTCAAGAAAAAACACTCGAAATGAGTGAACAGCAAGCAGAAGTGAAGCAGAACGAAACAGTAGTAGAACCAGCTGCAGAAGAAGTAAAGCAGGAGGTAACTATTGAGGAGACTGCCACCGAAGAAGTGAAACAGGAAGAAACAGTCGTTGAACCAGCTACTGAAGAGGTTAAGCCAGAGGAAGCCACAGTGGAAGCTATAGCAGAAACTGTTGCTGAGGAGACAAAGCCTGAAGTAGAAGCTGTAACAGAGACTGCAGAAGAAGTGAAGAAGGCTTCTTATGACAGCAAACAGGAAATTCTGGAGCGACTAAAGGAAATTGCACAGAGCGATGCCACACCTGAGAAATCGGAGGTGGAACAGCTCAAGACTATTTTCTACAAACTGCATTTCGCTGAGCGTGAAGCACAAATGAAAGAATATCTCGACAATGGTGGCGATCCGGAGAAATACCAGA
This sequence comes from Prevotella sp., assembly GCA_017617725.1. Classification (GTDB taxonomy): domain Bacteria; phylum Bacteroidota; class Bacteroidia; order Bacteroidales; family Bacteroidaceae; genus Prevotella. Next base: position 6,087 of record JAFZVR010000025.1, on the reverse strand, counting down.
TATTGCCTGACGAAGAGGAGAATACTTTCAAAGCTGAGATGACCATCATCAGAGAAAAACGCCAGAAAGCATTCGCTGAACAGGAGCAGGAAAAACAGGAGAATCTGAAGACAAAGCTCAATATCATTGAGAAGATAAAGGCCATGGTGACCTCACCAGAGGAGGCTAACAAGACATACCAGGAATTCAAGACATTGCAACAGCAGTGGAAAGAGATAAAAGCTGTACCGGCAGAGAAGGCCAATGAGCTGTGGCGCAACTACCAGCTTTATGTAGAGCAGTTCTATGACTTGCTGCGTCTGAACAGTATCGCACGTGATGAAGACTTCAAAAAGAACCTTGAGGCAAAGACAAAGCTCTGCGAGATAGCAGAGAAACTCGCCGATGAAGAGGATGTTATCAGTGCTTTCCATCAATTACAGGATCTTCATCAGCAGTATCGCGAGATAGGACCTGTTGCAAAAGACCTTCGCGAAGAGATATGGACACGCTTCAAAGAGGCTAGTACTGTGATTAACAAACGTCACCAGAAGCATTTCGAGGACATTCGGGCACGCGAGGAAGAAAATCTCACCAAGAAAACCGCTCTCTGCGAGAAGGTGGAGGCTATTGCCAAAGAAGAGAATAAAGGCTCTGCCGACTGGGAGAAGCACACCAAGGAGATTATTGCCATACAGCAAGAGTGGAAAGGTATCGGCTTCGCACCACAAAAGATGAATGTGAAGATATTCGAGCGCTTCCGCGCTGCCTGCGATGATTTCTTCAACCGTAAAGGCGAATATTTCAAGCAACTAAAAGAGCGCTTCGCTGAGAATGCTGCAAAGAAAAAGGCTCTCGTGGAGAAGGCACAGGCTCTTGCTGACAGCACGGAATGGAAATCTACAAGCGACAAACTCATAAATCTGCAGAAAGAGTGGAAGACCATCGGTATGGTACCAAAGAAACTTGGTGACCAGCTATGGAATGATTTCCTCGCCGCATGCAACAAATTCTTTGAGGCTCGTAATGCTGCCACAGCAGGCACACGCAATGAAGAGCATGCTAATCTGGAAAAGAAACAGAGTATCATAGAGCAGCTCAAAGAGTTGCTTAAAGAGCAAGGCGAAGGACTGCAGGAGAAGGTACAGACCCTTATTGACGAATACAATGCTGTAGGACATGTACCTTATAAAGAGAAGGATAAGCTCTTCAAGGAATACCACGAGATTCTGGACAAGCTCTATAAAGAGCTCAACATCTCTATAGCACGCCGTCGTCTGGACCGCTTCAAGAACAACCTGAAGCAGGTGGCAGAACGTGGCATCGATGCTATGGATAACGAGCGCTCACGACTGATGCGTCGCTATGAACAGTTGAAGCAAGAGATAAACACCTATGAGAACAACATCGGATTCCTCAGCGTCAGCTCTAAGAAAGGCAACAGCCTTATTGATGAGATGAATCGCAAGGTACAGAAACTCAAAGATGATCTTGAGCTCACTAAGCAGAAAATAAAAGCTATCGACGCTGAAAGTAAGGAGTAAAGAGCAACCCCAACATCCACATGTCTTACATCACATGGCTATGGCATAATTCGCGAGGCATTCGCTGGAACACGCTGATACGCATCATTACTGGTATCGGACAGGTATGGCTCGGACTGCTGATGGTGTGGCTTAGTAAACTGTTCATCGATGATACTATCCGTACTGGCTCACCAGACGATATCCTGAGGATGATTCTGTGGCTGGTACTTACAGTAGTCGGTGGAGTCATACTAAGACAGGTGTACAGCTACATGTCGACCCTTGCAAACACCCGTCAGACAAATGCGCTACGCCTACGTATGTTCAGCTGCCTCTTCCAGATACAGCTATACGATGAGAAGGAGTTGCATTCCGGTGATGTCACTTCACGATTGGCAAAAGATATAGAGGTGGTATGTAGTGCCACCTCTGATACTATTCCGCAGCTGTTAGTTACCGTAATACAGTTCTGCGGCGCCTTTCTGTTGATGCGCTGGTTCGATGCACGACTGGCATGGGCACTGCTCCTTATCACACCACTGGCTATTATATTTGGAAAACTCGTCGCCCGTAAGCTGAGAGAGATGACCCACACCATCCGTGAGGACGAGAGCCGCATACAGATGCACGTACAGGAAGGAATGGAGCATAACGCTGTGCTACGCGCCTTAGGCAGTGAGCAATGGGTGACAGACAGGCTCAACTCCATGCAGCAACGCCTACGAGGGAATGTCATACGACGCTCACGCTTCACCATAGTAATAAGGTTGGCGATAGGCTGTGCCTTTGGATTGGGCTACCTGCTGGCATTCGTATGGGGAGGTCTGCAACTGCGCACAGGAGCCATCACCTTTGGTGTGATGACATCATTCCTACAGCTTGTTGGTATGATACAGTATCCGTTGCTGCAAATGGTGAATATGATACCATCATTGATCCATACCACAGCGAGCATCGACAGACTCGAAAGTATTAAGGAGGTCAAGGAGACAAAGGAGACAAAGGAGCAACTAACCATTAATGCCCAACACCCAACACCCATTACTTTCAATGACGTATCGTTCAGCTATGCCAAAGGTGACAGAGAGGTGCTAAGCCATTTCACACATGACTTCCCGAAAGGAAGTAAGACGGCTATCCTGGGGGAAACAGGAATTGGAAAGACAACTATCTTCCGTCTGATTCTGGGCTTCATAAAGCCGACGAGCGGCACCGTGGAAATAAACGACACACTGTCCTTTGTTCCACAGGGTAACACACTGATGAGTGGCACTATACGCTATAACCTCCTCTTAGCAAAGCCGGAAGCTACAGATGATGAACTCACAACGGTATTGCGTACCGCATGTGCCGAATTCGTTTTCGACCTCCCGGAAGGTCTTGATACAACACTTGGAGAACGAGGCAGCGGACTCAGCGAGGGACAGGCACAACGAGTAGCCATAGCACGTGGACTCCTCCATTCCGGCTCTATCCTCCTGTTAGATGAGATAAGCAGTTCCCTCGATGAGCCTACAGAACGCGAGCTCTATGACCGCCTCTTTAATACCTATCCGGAGAAAACCATGCTCTTTATCACACACCGCCCCACTGTAACTACACGGTGTGATGAAGTGATATCTCTGAAATAATCGAAATGTAAGGTACGAAATACGAAATCGGGGCGGATATTCTTCTCAGAATAATCCGCCCCTTGGTAGTTAAGTCTAACTTACCTTTGTTTATCTAATAACAATCTTTTTCCCATTTTGTATTACGATACCTTTATAGTTGCTGCTTACACGCTGGCCAGCCATGTTATAGACAGCATTATGCTTTATTAATGGTGAATTATGAATTGTATTGATATCCGTAGGATCTGATGACAGTTCAGTAACACCACTTGCTGTGACGCGCAGATAATAGTCACGATCAGCTGTAATGGCATAGTCTGGCAACTGAAGTCCGTTATTCCAGTTGTTGAAGATGAGATTGTAAGAACCTCCCTCAGTGTCAAGTAGGAAGACCTTATATACTTCATCATCGATAGTCTTCTCATCGACCCACATCTCACCTGGCCATGACCCGAAGAGCTCACTGTCACCCCAGGCATACAATCCCAGAGCATCCCATCCTGTTTCATCTATGGCATAGATATAATGCTTTGCAGTAGGAATCTCAGGCAGACTGCCTGTTACCTGGAAATTGTCAATAGCCAGTGCCATTGCATTGTTACATGTAGTTCCACTTGTCACACCGATATTCCAAGCAAGATAGAAATCAACACCAGGTTGCATGACGGCATCGAGTACAGCCTCAACGGGTATTACCTCGCCAGGAACTTCATCATAGCCCTCTGTTGCTGCATCAGGTTCAAATGTAGTGCAGAAATCGGCACCTGCCGATGTCCAGTTACGTCCATCAATGGAATAATACATCTGAACCGTAAAGCCTGCAGGATTGCTACCCTTACGGTATTTCTCCACATCATAGCTGATATGCAGGTTCTCGATATTCTTATGTCCGCTATTCATGAAATGAGCATAGAGATTCACGCAACGTGTACCATTAGCCACACCAGTGGAAATACCACCGACAGCGCGGTCACTGCTGTCATCCTGTCCGAAGTTCCACAATCCATTCTTTGCATTTGAAGGCAGATTCACACCACCGGAACACATCGTATTGTCCTGTGCTGCATCATAACTGCCAACAATACGCGGAGCAGATGTCTGACGGTCGATGCGCCATCCCTCTGGCAATGCTGCTTCAGCATCAGTGCCAATGGCATCGAAATCCTCAGTAGCTGTCAGCTTCTCTTCATTCATGTCAATAGCTGGTAATATCTGTACCTCTGTCTCTGCATGTGCTACCGTGACAGAAGCTGTTGTTGAGAACTTATCGTTTTGTGCACTGACAGTGAAAACACCTTCTGTGCCATTGCTTGTAAAGACATGGTCATCATCAAGTGTACCAGCGCCTTCAGTCAGAGCATAGACAAGGTCTGCAGGTGCCTCTATCTCCATACCAAACTGGTCGAGTGTCACAGCAGTATAGCGTACCTTTGCTGCCGTATGATCAACATAGTTGGTGAATCCTAAGAGAGCCTGTGAAGCATAGCCTCGCATTGCTGTTGCGTCAGCATCGCTGACACTTGACGGATGATAGCTGATGGTAGCAGGGTCCTCACCGAAGATAAGACCATATTCCATACATGCAGCCATATAGGTTGACATATCAGTAGGATGGCGGTCATCCTGGAACCAAGGGGCAATACCGTCAGCACCTTTCTCATTATATACATTCTGGTAAGCCACGCCTACAGGACAGACGGTGACACCAGTCTCACGTGCTACTCTCTGGTAGTTGGTATAGAACTTATTATTGAAGTCGGTGAAATTCGTCCAGTCACCACTATATGCCCAGTTCATTGGAATGATAATGATGGCATTGGGGTTAGGACAGTATTCGCGGATGTACTCCACCCAACGCTTAACAGAAGCAAGGAATGTCTCTACATCTGTTCTTGGCAACGCACTCTGTTCCTGAAGAATGATGTGCGACCATGCCTCAGTACGAATAAGCATCTTTGCACTTGGGTTACCGTCAGCAGCAAGACCGTCGCCCTCTTCCCAATGGGTATTCAACGACTTACCCAATAGAGTATGCTTAGTCCATTGTGCATCCTTACCCATCGCTGCAGCAATATCATTGAACATCGCCGCCTGATCGTTATAATGAATCAGACTGTTATTCAATGACAGCACCTTAACCTTCTCAGGCAGTGTAGGTACGAGAATAACATCCTCTGGCATTAGCGTTACGGATTCTATTACTGTCGTGAGCTTGCTAAGCGAGAATTCACCCGTTACAAGGCTGAATGTGAAATCGTAGGTACCTGGCTCCGTAGAGATACTGGCAGTACTACCCTTCTCCAATGTACCAGAAGTAACATTATCTGTTGTAGGCTCGCCATTCGGAGCACCCCAAGGACCACTCATGCCTAATCGCTGATAGATACGCCAATGGCTCATGCCGTCAGCAGAGGCTGAAAGCGTCACCTGACCTTTAAACAACCCATCATCCTCATCGAGTTTCAGCTCACCACTCTTATCCATATAGTTCCATCCGTTATTGTCGCCAATGACATATACTGATGTCAGGTTAGTGTCATCATCATCGCTCTCGAGCAACAGAGCAGCATTACCATCACTGATGGTCAGAACAATACGTTTACATAGATAGGTATTGCCACCGCACGATATATTATCATTCGTTCCTGAAACAAGGCTATATGGCATATCCATCATAATAGCTGTGCCGTTAGTGCCGTAGTTGCATGCAGAACTCCAGCTGGCATCAGCCACCTTGAAAGCTCCGGAGAGCTCCTTGTCATAGAGGACATAGTTACCCTCGCCTTCATCAGAGAACTCCCAATCGGTGATAGCACTCCAACCTGTCACCTCACCACGCAGGAAGATGCCTGAGGACACAAAAGGAGGACGGTCTGGGTCTATTGGGTCTGGATCAATCACCACATCACCAAACGATGCCGTGATATTGATATTGTCCAACGCCAGTCCCATTGCCTTATTTGGAGACG
>JAFZVR010000024.1 GCA_017617725.1 Prevotella sp. | reverse complement strand
ATTGAGTGTCATCTCTGCCGAATATCCGAACTTACGGTTGCATTCCACCTGAAGCGAGGTGAGGTCGAAGAGTGGCTTGGGTGCCTCTGTGCCGTTTTTCTTTTGGACATCGGTGATGATGAATGGCTTTCCTTCAATCTGCGCGAAGGCTTTCTCTCCTTCCTCCTTACTGGTGAACTTGCCTGTTGTGGCCGTGAAGGTAGTGTCGCGATAGACGGTTGCCAATACCCAGTAAGGCTCTGGTTTGAAGTTGTCAATCTCTTTCTGACGGTTTACAATCAGGGCGAGTGTCGGCGTCTGTACGCGACCTACGCTCAAGGGCTTGCCAGGTTGTCCGTATTTGATACTATATAGACGTGTGGCATTGATGCCGAGTAGCCAGTCGCCAATAGCTCGTGAGAGTCCTGCGAGGTATAACGGCTGGTAGTTCGACTGGTCTTTGAGTTTCTGGAACCCCTCACGAATGGCTTCATCAGTCATAGACGATATCCACAGGCGTTTCACAGGGCATGTGGCTTTAGCCTTTTGCATCACCCATCGCTGTATGAGCTCTCCCTCCTGACCGGCATCACCGCAGTTGACTATCTCATCGGCGGCCTGCATCAGTTTCTCAATCGTAGCAAACTGTGTACGTATGCCTTGATCGTCTTTCAAGCGGATGCCGAAGCGTGGGGGAATCATAGGAAGCGACGACAGGCTCCATGCTTTCCACATGGGAGTGTAGTCTTCAGGCATCTTAAGCTCACATAAGTGACCAAATGTCCAGGTCACTTGATAGCCGTTGCCTTCCATATATGTCTTATGGTCGTGGGTGGCTCCGAGAATTCGTGCTATGTCTCGTCCTACGCTTGGTTTCTCTGCTATACAGACAATCATATTTAGTCGTTTGGGGAATTAGTCGTTTGGTCGTTTGGGGAATTAGTCGTTTGGTCGTTTGGGGAATTAGTCGTCCCTGTTAGGCTGCGAAGGTAATAAAAAAATTAGTAACCAAGGATTTCGTCCACAAGAATGACGACATGTCGTCCTGCCGGATGACTCATGCGCTGAATCATGACGTAGTTGCAGATGGAATCTGGTGATTTGCAATCGTGGCAGGTGCCGTCATGTTGGCAGGGAGTGTTCAAGTCAAAGCGTGCCATATTGACAGGAGCCGCTTCAGAGCGTGCTCGTTTGATGGCAGCATCTACATCCTGACATACTTTGTTCATACCGACAATCAACAATACGTGTTTTGGTCCCCATGTCATAGCAGCTACGCGGTTGCCGTTGCCGTCGATGTTGATGATGACACCGTCTTCGCTTATTGCGTTTACACTACCCAGATACCAATCACATTCAAACGCCTTGCGATAGATGCGCACCTTGTCTTCATTGGTATTCACATCATCGCGGTCGAAAACCAGATAGTTGCCGTTTTTGAGCAAGGTTGTAACGCCAGTATCACGAATACTTGCGGAACCACCCCATGAAATGCTACTGCCTTCTGGTATCAGCTCTTTTACTTTCGCAAGCAGTTCTTCCGTGTTGTGACAATAATATGCATCATAATGGCGGCTATTCAGATGCATGATCATTTTCTCAGCCAGCCGTTCGTTTCTTGTTTCGCGTGGGGACATAGGGATTTTATGATTTTACGATTTTACGAATTTACAAATTACTCTAAGTTAAGAGTTAGAGGGAAAGGTATTGATTACAGAACATACATATTCCACCTCTTTTTGTGTCATTGCTGGATTGCAGGGGAGGCTGAGCTCGCGCTGATGAATAAGTTCAGTAACGGGTAACGAGTATTCATGCCATTCTTTGTAGCATTCCTGCCTATGTGGTGGGATGGGATAGTGGATAACCGTTTCGACTCCTTTTTCTTTCATATATGCCATCAGTTCATCGCGACGTTCGCATAAGACGGGAAAGATATGGTAGACGCAGTCTGATGTGATGCCATTGGGAAGATAAATGTCCGGATGTTGAATATGCTCATGATAGTAGGCGGCAATATCCTTACGGTGGGCATTGTCTTCATCGAGGTATTTCAACTTTACAGAAAGGACAGCTGCCTGTATCTCATCCATACGGCTGTTGCGGCCACGATATGGAAATACGTACTTGCGGGAACTTCCGTAGTTGGCAAGGGCTCGGATAACATCTGCCAGCTTATCGTCATCTGTCGTCACAGCACCAGCATCACCCAATGCCCCAAGATTCTTACCCGGATAGAAACTGTGTGCTTGAGCATCTCCTTCCACACTAATGCCGTGAGACTGTGCACAGTCTTCAAAAAGTAGGAGATGATGTTGTTGGCATAATTTGCCGATACGCTCCGTATATGCTTTCTTCCCATATAAGTTGACAAGCATAATGGCGCGTGTCCTTGTTGTTAGAACCTCTTCTATACGGCTATCATCAATCTGTAGTGTGTCGATACATGGTTCAACGAGGATTGGTTTGAGACGATTCTCCGTTATAGACAGAATGGTAGCAATATATGTGTTGGCTGGTACTATGACTTCATCGCCGGGTTTCATAATACCCATTTCCATATAGGCACGCAGAATCAGTGTGAGGGCATCCAACCCGTTGGCACAGCTGATACAGTGTCTGGTGCCTATATAGGCCGCATATTCTTGTTCAAATTGTTTGACAGCCTGTCCCAGCAGATACCATCCGCTGGCAACCACCCGATATACAGCTTCCTGTATCTCATCGGAATGCATAGCCGTGATTTTTTTCAAACTCAAATACTCTATCATGTTTGGTCGTTTAGTCGTTTAGGACTTCCTCTGAGAAGGATAGGGTGGGACTCCACTCATATCTGTCAAAACAAACACCGCGTCCGCCGAAACCTTCCTTTTGGAATACGAGCGACTCATTGATGATATTGGTGTTGCCGAGTGCCGACGTGCCAAATTCAAAGTAGGGCAGATGACGATAGTCGTTATTAATGATACGGTCGTAGATAATATCTATGGCACCCAATTGCTTTCCTTCTGGAGTAGCTGAGCTATACTGGGCTCGTGCTACCTGAGAGGATACATATATCACTATTCCTGCAAGGATTTCGTCACTTTTCTTCGCAATATAGAGCACTATATTCTCAGGAAAACGCGAATGGAGCAGCTCTATCTCTGCAAGAGTATGTACTGGCTTGGAATTGTATTTCAGCTTCAGGTTGTCGTTAAGCACTTGCCAGAATCCAGCGTAGTCATTGCTTCGTTCAACGGTAATACCTGCCTCCTGTGCACGTTTCAGAGCCCTTCGGCGCACACGTTCCCATCGTATAGTATTACGTTGGAAGATGACGGAGCCTAAGTCGCGGTCAACAAGACGGGCATCACATGTGCGGGCTATGGCGTAGAGGTCTTCCTCTGCTGCCATCTTATGGTATATCCAAGGTACACATTTATACAACACTTGCTTGAAACCTTGTTCCTTCAGGTATCTGTTGAACTCTTGAAAGAGTGTCACCGTCATTGCAGCTGTTGTCTTGCTATTCATAACCAGACCTCCGTATGTCAGTCCTGCGTGTGACTGGAATGTGGTTCCTGTCTGATTGGCAGGCATAATGGCATAGAGTTTTCCGTCATAGTAAAACATCAGCGAATGGTCTTCAAACCTGTCGGAGTGATAGTCCATATAGTTGCGGTTGAAGAGGAACGTACCGTTCTTCGACTCTGCAACAAAGCGATTCCATTCGTCAGCGTGCTCAGGTGTGTATCGTATTATCTCAAACATTGAGGAAGTAGACTATTTTACTATTTGACAATTTTACTATTTACTATGTGCTATTTCCATGAATTCCTCGTAGTCATAGATATACTCGTTGTCATCAAACAATTCGGATGCGAGTACTAAGCATACAGCGCCACTGGAGAAGTCTTCTAAGGTGCGCCATACATTTGTGCCGACATACAGACCCTGATAAGGATGGTTCAGATGATGCACTTCCTTGTTTCCTTTGCCGTCATCGAGGGTTACATCGAATGAGCCACTGACTGCAATAATAAGCTCTTCGCAGGTGCGATGGGCATGACCGCCACGTCGTTCTCCTGATGGAATGTCGTATGTCCAATATACACGGGCAATGTCGAATGGTATATTCTTCATCTGTTCTGCAACTGTCAGGTTGCCTCGTGGGTCAATATGCTTGGGCAAGTCAATTATTTGTCCGATTTTCTTTTCCATAATACTATAAACGGAATAAGCGTGAAAATATTATCTGAATACACCAACTGACAACCAACGCTATCAGGACACATACAGCCACCATAAGTATCGTAGGCATTTCTGGTAATTTTCGTGGAAGTATGCCCAGCAGTATTTGATGTGTCATGAACAGCGGCATAGTTAGTGAACCGAGAAACAACATGGGTTTCGTCTGCAACAATTGCGAGACAAATCCCTGACTGCGGGCGAAGGTCAGAATGAGTGGGATTATCACAATCCAATACAGTGGTGCATTGCGTAATTTGGCATCACAAAGTGGGTAGATTGCCAAAGTCATTATCACGGCAGCAATGAGCAGCAGTTCCCAACGGCCTGTTTGGCAGAATGTGCCACGTTCATAAATACGACATAGCACCATTCCAAGATAAAAATCTACGAAACGTATCAGTGGATTGACATAGAGGATGGCGTTGACTTTGTCGTAGGGAGTCATTATGACCACTACGATATAGGCTCCCAGTATCGCTGTAAGCCACGCTCGTGTCACATGTTTATAAGCCCACGGAAACACAAGATAGCAGAACAGGATAGAGGACAGAAACCACGATACACCATTGTAAGAGAAATAATAGTCTGGAACAGGTATCCAGCTTTGTAGCAGAAGCGCATTTAGTATTGTTTTCCATTCCAACGCAGAATGTCGAACAACAAAGATAAAGAGTAAGCATAACAGGTGCAGTGGGTAAAATTTTTTTAGACGTCGAAGAAGGAAGCTGCCATAAGAGAATGTACCTTCACGCACTTGCCTGCCATATCCCAATGAAACCACAAAACCACTTAGTACGAAGAAAAAGGCGACACCACAGTCTCCTCCTGCATCGAAAGGTTGTATCTCATGGTACGAGAAGTGCGACATGAAAATCATCATTACAAAGATGAAACGTAGCGATTGCAGTGTCTGAATCATATTTCTCATTTTGTTGGCAAAGTTACATAAAGTTGAGGTCTCCACTGCTGATGTTTCGTGAAAAAAGACTAAATTTCTTTGTTTACTCTAAAAATAAGAGTACCTTTGCACCTGCTTTATCGCGGGAATTGTTAAAAAGACGTTAACAGTACCTCGCAGGAAGTTGCAAAAAAGGATAAATAAGAGCCTGTCGCATTGGATAATGGACAGCAAAAAGCCCCTGTAGGGGCCTTATCTACAGGCAATGACGCATCCTGTCATTGCGTTCCTACGTCAAATATTATTGGCGGGGTGTCCCCTGATTGTGTCTGGTTCCTTATGAGGGCGGCTTATGGGCAGGAAATGAAGGCTCTGGAGTATCTGTCAGACAAAGACGGCATAGTGGAGGTATTCTGTCCTCAATGGATGCAGGAGCGTATGGTTAGAGGAAAAAAGGTGAAAAAATTTGTAAGTATCCTCCCCAACGCCTTATTCGTAAGGACTACGCAGCAGGTGTTGCGTAATTATATCGGAGTTCCACCGTTGACTTTTTTTCATCATTACTATCAACCATATAAGGATGCTGAGGGAAAAGACATAGAGAATGGCAGGAAGCCAATAATCATTCCTGACTATCAGATGAGGTCGTTCCGTAAGTGGCTCGAAGCTGATACGGAGGACAAGATATACCTAAACGACACGTTCCATTTCAAGCACAATGATCTGGTGCGAGTGACCGATGGCAATTTTGAGGGGTTCATCGGCCATGTCGTGAGACTGAAGGGGCAGACGCGTGTTGGAGTAAATATAGAGGGTGTTGGTTTTATCTGTACGACCTACATCCCGAAACACTGTCTTGAATTAGTAAAATCATAATATAGAAATCATGAAGTATGCACTTGTAACCGGTGGTTCCAGAGGACTTGGCAGAGCTGTATGTAAGGAGCTGGCAAAGGACGAAATACCTGTAATCATCAACTACCAGAGTAATGAGGAGGCAGCCAAGGCTGTGAAGGAGGATATTGAGGGCTGTGGCGGTCAGGCAGAACTGTTGCAGTTTAATGTTGGTGATAAGTCGCAGGTAGATGCTGCGATAGATCGTTGGCAGGAGGCACATCCAGATGACTATATCGCCTATCTGGTGAACAATGCCGGTATCAGACGCGACAATATGATGTTTATGATGCCTGAGGAAGACTGGCATGCTGTCATCAATATTTCTCTGAATGGTTTCTATTATGTTACGTCAAAACTTCTGCCGAAGATGATGCAACGTAAGCATGGCGGCAGGATAGTTAATATGGCATCGCTATCAGGACTGAAAGGATTGCCTGGACAGACAAACTACAGTGCGGCAAAGGCTGCTCTGATAGGTGCCACGAAGGCTCTGGCTCAAGAGACGGCAGCACGTCAGGTAACGGTTAATGCTGTTGCTCCAGGATTTATCGACACTGATATGACAAAGGACCTTGATGTGGATGAGCTGAAGAAGCTGGTGCCGATGAACCGTTTTGGCAAGCCGGAAGAGGTGGCTGCACTCGTCAGATTCCTTCTGTCGGATGCTGCATCGTATATTACAGGCGAGGTAATCTCCATCAACGGAGGACTGTATACTTAATTGGTAATTGAAAATTCATAATTCATAATGAGAAGAGTTGTAATAACAGGTATGGGCATTTGGTCGTGCCTGGGTAAGAATGTAAATGAAGTAAAAGAGTCATTATATGCTGGAAAGTCAGGAATCGGCATTGATCAGGACCGATTGGAATATGGCTTCCGCTCAGGACTCACGGGTATGGTTGAACGCCCTGTATTGAAGGGTATCCTTGATCGTCGTACCCGTGTCGGTTTGTCAGAAGAGGCTGAATATGCCTTCATGGCAAGTAAAGAGGCTTTTGAGATGTCGAAGATTGATGAGCAGTATCTTCTGGACAATGAGATTGGTGTCATTTTCGGTAACGACTCATCAGCACTTGCCGTTGTACAAGCTGCTGAGATAATGGCAGAGAAGCATGATTCCGCATTGATTGGCTCAGGTCTGATATTCCAAGGAATGAACTCTACCGTGAATATGAATATGAGTACCATCTTCCATCTGCGTGGAGTGAATTTCTCCGTCAGTGCAGCATGTGCCAGCGGTAGCCACTCAATAGGTCTGGGCTATCTGCTCATCAAGCAGGGCTTGCAGGATGTGGTTCTCTGCGGTGGAGCACAGGAGGTGAATAAATACTCAATGTCATCATTTGACGCATTGAACACATTCTCTGTCCGCATGGATGATCCTACAAAGGCCAGTCGTCCTTTCGACCGTGATCGTGATGGACTTATACCGTCAGGTGGTGCAGCAGCGTTAGTAGTAGAAGACTACGACCATGCTGTGGCGCGTGGCGCAACTATCCTTGCAGAGGTATGTGGATATGGCTTCTCAAGCAATGGTGGTGGCATTAGCCAGCCGAGTGATGAGGGTAGCTATATCGCTATGACAAGAGCGATGAAGGATGCTGGTGTAGTGGCCGATGATATTGATTATATTAATGCTCATGCCACATCAACACATCAGGGAGATATGTGTGAGGCAATAGCTCTTGACCGTATCTTCAACGGTAAGCGTGCATGGATATCAAGTACAAAATCAATGACGGGGCACGAGTGCTGGATGGCTGGTGCCAGCGAGATAGTTTATTCGATTATTATGATGCACAATAATTTTGTGGCACCGAACATAAACCTCGAAAACCCAGATGATTACTCAGCTCCATTAAAGCTTGCCACTAAGACGGTTGATACTCCAGTCAATACAGTCCTCAGCAACTCCTTCGGTTTCGGAGGAACCAACTCTGCTCTTGTAATCAAAAAATTGTAATAATATGAAGAAGTTATTTTTATTAATGTTTTTGTTTGTATTTGTGTGTTCATCTAATGCACAAACATCCCAAACAAAAAAGCTTACTAAGCAGGAGAGAATGCAACTTCGACAGGATATGCTTCTCAAAATTAAGAAAGATGACCCATTCATCATTATTAAGGAGTTTGGCGGGAAATTGCACGATGTAAGAGACAAGGTTATTGTAGAGAATGAATCGCATTTTTTTATACGCCAGATAGCAATAGCAATTATAAATGATGAAGGGAACTATATTCCAGTATGTTCCGTTCCTTGTGTTATTGCCCCAGGAGAAACATACGAACTGGTTGCATATTCAGAAAATGAGTTGGAAGCGTTGCGTAAAAAGACTGTAGCAATAAAGATAAAGGGCGCAAATACAGATGAACCATTGGAAATCGTAGAGAAAGATGCGATTAACTATGACTTTTCGGTTAATCTGTCTGAATACCACCATGATTTACATATGAAAGTTTCAAGTACTGTAATTCCTAAAAAACAGAATAACAGTAATAAGGAACACAAAAATATCATGGACTTTTAGTTAGTATCTGCACAATGACAAAGCAACAAGAAGGAAAGACATACGGCAATGCAGGGTTGTTTAAAGCTCTTGTGTGGTCGTTGCGCCATTTCGGAATCCGTCCCTTCTATATTATCGCTTATGTGTTTTTCGTTCCTGTGGCAGTGCTTTTCAGTCGTGGTGCTGGCTATACATTTTCATATTACCATGATAGGCTGCGATGGAGCCGTTGGCGTTCAATAAAAGCATTATATCGAAATCACAGTATCTTTGGGGAAACAGTAGTAGATAAGTTTGCAATGTATGCTGGTCACCAGTTCAGGATTAAATATCATGGGTTGAAGGAATATGATGAGGTAACGCAAAAACCTGAAGCGATGATACAACTTAGTGCGCATATTGGCTGTAGTGAGATATTAGGTTATTCCTATAATAATAACAAACCATGTAATGTGCTCGTATTTGGCGGAGAGAAAGAAGTTGTGATGAGATACAGGCAGTCAGCCTTTGGAAACAAGGATATAAAAATGATACCAGTGGCTACAGAAGGCTCACATAGCGATGATATCATACGGGCTCTTGACAACGGGGAAATCGTCAGTGTTTTTGCTGACCGATTCGTAAACGATAAGAAACTGATAATATCAACGATTCATGGATATAAGGTGAAATTGGCAAGAGGTCCGTTCTCAATGGCTGTGAATCGTGGACTAACGGTCTTTATGGCTTCGGCTATGAAAGAGCGAGATGGTTCTTACACAGCATATTTCACACCGTTATACTACGATAGGACCGCTGCTCCAAAACAGCAACGACAGCAACTGGCAGATGCCTACTGCGCAGAAATAGAACGCCTAATGGAAATATATCCATTGCAATGGTTCAACTATTCGGATTTGTGGCTGGAGGCTGTATCCAACAGTTGAAAGTCTGATAACAATAAGTAAATTCATAAATTATAAACATTTAAATAAACATTTATTATGACACGTACAGAAATTGAAGAGAAAGTAAAAGCATTCCTCGTTGACGATTTGGAGATTGAAGAGGAAAATATCTATCCAGAGTCTCGTCTGAAGGAAGATATGGGTATTGACAGCCTTGATTATGTTGACATAGTAGTAATCGTAGAGAAGAACTTCGGCTTCAAGATCACTAATCCGTCAGAGATGACAGCCGTTAAGACATTGACACAGTTCTACGATTATATCGAATCTAAGATAGCTTAAGCTAAAGATGGATTTCAGTAGCACACCCATAAAGCAACTGATACCCCAGCGTCCGCCATTCATGATGGTTGATAGGGTGTTGAGCTGTGATGAAATAGATGCTCTGACGGAGTTTGTGGTCAAGGACGACAATATACTACTTGATGATGGACAGCTGTCGGCCGCAGGTATTATAGAGAATATGGCGCAATCGTGTGCCGCAAGAATGGGGTGTGTGGATCTGCTGCATGGTGAGCCCATTAAACTGGGCTATATTGGTGACGTGCGTGATGCCGTGATTATACGCCAGCCTGTCAGTGGTGAGATGGTGCATACTAATATCCATGTAATCGAAGATGTGTTTAATCTCTTATTAGCTGAGGTTACTGTCACAGTTGGAAAAGAGACGATAGCTACAGCTCGCATGAAGGTAGCAAAGACTGACATAATAGCTGATTTGGCTTAGGATGTTTAGTGATGAAGAATCTCCAGACGACATATTCATTTAAAATCCGATTTAGTGAGATTGATGCCATGCGTGTTGTGTGGCATGGAGCATATGCTAAATATTTTGAAGATGCCCGAGAAGCATTCGGCAAAGAGTATGAGTTAGGTTATCAGCTGATAGAGGACAACGGGTATTATGCGCCGATAGTGGATCTGAGATTTCAGTATCATAAGCCTCTACGCTATGGTATGATTCCTGAGATGACGATAATATATCGCCCTACGGAGGCTGCAAAGATAATCTTTGATTACGAGATTCGTGATACTGCTACAGGTGAGGTTATGGCAACAGGACACTCTATGCAGGTCTTTATGGATCTGAACTACGACTTGGTATTGTTGAATCCTCCTTTCTATGAGAAGTGGAAAGAAAGGTATTGTGAAGTTTGACAGGTGAAACGACATGCTGTTAAAGTTACTGCCGATATCCTTATTGCAGTGTATGCTGCTGTCCGGTGGTCAGGTATTGATGAAGTTCGGCCTGACCAAAGCTGGTGATTTTTCTTGGTCGTGGGCTTATTTCGGACGACTATTCATCAACTGGCAGTTTATCAGTTGTGGCATTTGCTATGGATTAGGTTCCGTATTATGGATGTATATCATTAAGAATTTTCCATTCAGCATGGCGTACCCTATGGTCAGTATCAGCTATGTCATGGGTATGTTTGCGGCCATCATCTTTTTTCATGAGCAGATACCATTGATACGATGGGTTGGTGTCTTCTTTATATTAACCGGTTGCGTTCTTATAGCGAAGTAGGAGCCTCTCCCCAGCCCTCCCACATAGGGAGGGGAGTCCTCAATGGTGTAAAGAATACAAAGAAGCAATGAAAAGAGTTTTATTTATTCTGATGACATTGGTACTGTCAATGTCGGTCTTTGCACAGACGAAGCTCAGTGCAGCTCAACAACAACAAATTGTTGATAAGGTCAACAAATCAACGGCAGCGCTTAGAACCATGCAGTGTGGATTCACCCAGACAAAGAGCATGAAACTGCTGAGTAAGAAAATGCAGTCGTCAGGAGTGATGTATTATAAACGTACGAACAAACTACGTTGGCAGTATACGTCACCGTATGACTACACTTTTATCCTCAATGGAGATAAGGTGCATATAAAGTCTTCCAAGTCGTCGCAGAAGATTGATGTGCAACGAAACAAGATGTTCCGACAGATAACATCAATAATTCTCAGTACAATAACTGGAGGTAGCCTGAAGAGTTCTGCCGATTTCACGGTTGAGATGTATAAATCAGGGAACAGTTACTTTGCCAAATTGTATCCTAAGAAAAAGGAGTTGAAACAAATCTATCAGGTCATAGAGATTTACTTCAATCCTGAGCTGACAATGGTAAGCAGTGTTAAAATGCAGGAGAAAACAGGAGACGTTACAACTGTTAATCTCAACAATATAAAGACTAACCAGCCTATCAATGATAAGATGTTTTGTATTGATTAGTATCGCTCTGTCGCTATGCATAGCGACAGGCGCAGCAGAGACAGAGTATGGCCTTCTGATGCAGGTAAGGGGACGCGATATTACGGGACTGTGTATTATGGATACTGCAACTGACGGCTCTGTTGTCGGAACTGTTGTCAATGAAATGGGAGTGAAGGCGTTTGATTTTACTTATTCTAATGGTAGGGCAAAAGTGTTGAACGTAATAGGCCCTATGAATAAATGGTATATCCGGAAAGTCCTTAATCGTGATTTCACATTCATCTTGTCAAATATTGATAAGCCAACGGATGTTACTTGTAAAAAGCGTACGCTCAAAAGACAAGCAGATGGTGATATAATTGTCACTAATAGCAAGTATAAAATTAGTTATACATTTACCCCACATAAAGGCGCCTTATGAAACTGATAAATGAATTCTATGAGATAATCGATGAACGGGGAGGCGAGAGGATGGCAGAGCAGAAGAATGATGCTGCCAACATTATTCCTACGTCTGATTTTACTCGCAAGGTGAAACTCAATACAGGCCATTATATTTATAAGGCACATTTCCCCAATAATCCGATTACACCAGGAGTTTGTCTGGTGCAGATGGCAGGAGAGCTGCTTGAACAGAGGTTAAAGAAGCACATAAAGCTGAACACTGCTGTCAACATCAAGTTTCGACACCCTGTTGATCCAACGGCAACACCGACATTCTTATTCCGTAAGATGTCTGTCAATAACAGCACATTGAGTGTCAGCGTCAGCGTGGAGGACGAAGATGCCCAACTCGTAAGAATGTCGTTAATATACGATATATTAGAAAACTGATGTCGGTAATCTCAGATAATATACGAATATGTGTTGTAGTGCCAACATATAATAATGTTGGGACAGTGGTAAAGGTTATCAGTGATGTCAGTAAGTATATACAAGATATCATCGTGGTAAATGATGGTAGCACTGATGATACGGAAGTGGTACTACAAAAACAATCATTGCCCATTACAATAGTATCATACGAAAAGAACCGTGGTAAGGGACATGCATTGGTAGCAGGATTCCGTGAGGCAAAAAGGATGGGATTTACCCACGCAATAACTATAGATGCTGACGGTCAGCATTTCGCGGATGATATTCCGACATTGCAGGAGGCCTTGGCAACAAATCAAAAAGGTATTATAGTGGGGTGTCGAAATCTCACAGAAGAGAATATGCCGCGCCAGAATACCTTTGCCAATAAATTCTCTAATTTCTGGTTTCGCCTGCAGACAAGCATAAACCTGCCTGATACACAGAGCGGCTATCGCCTGTATACATTGTCTTCACTGTGCGGGTTAGGCATGATAACGTCACGGTATGAGGCGGAGCTGGAACTGCTCGTATATGCTGCATGGGCAGGCGTAAATATCACATCTGTACCTGTACGTGTCTATTACCCGCCAGAGGAGGAAAGGGTTAGCCATTTCCGTCCTGTCTATGACTTCACACGTATCAGTATTCTTAATACTATATTATGTGTACTTGCTGTCGTCTATGGTTACCCACGACTGATAGCGCGTAAGATAATGAACTTGCTCAAATGAATAAAATATTCTACTTACTCCGTCAGACAATATACACCCTATTTGCCCTCTGCTATTTCCTTGGATTTGCATTGGATATGACTGTACGTGGTTTTTTCATTCTGACATTGGGAGGCGCAAGTGATGAGCATAAGTTACGGTATCATCGTATTCTCCAGCGGAAAGCGCGATATGTGATTAATCATGTTCCAGGTTCTACATTCTCATTTCACAATCCTACAGGAGAAACATTTGAGAAGCCTGCAGTCATAATATGTAACCATCAGTCTCATCTTGATTTGATGGCAATCATGATGTTGACTCCACGTCTGATAATACTAACTAAAGATTGGGTATGGAGGAATCCGTTTTACGGGTTAGTAATCAGATATGCAGACTATTTTCCTGTTAGTGAGACGGAACAGATGAACAAGAAAATAAAGACAATGCTTGCCAAAGGCTATTCAGTAGTAGTATTTCCTGAGGGTACGCGGTCAGAAGACTGTCGTATAAGACGGTTCCATCGTGGCGCGTTCTATATTGCAGAGCAGCACAACCTTGACATTGTCCCAATATTCATAGACGGCTTAGGCGAAGTATTACCAAAGAAAGCCCGTATGCTTCGTCCAGGAGACATGAAAATGGAGGTGATGCCCCGCATCTCACGTGAAGAATTGTCACAACTGGGCGATTATCGTGTCGTGACAAGGAAGATGCACGATATCTATATGAAAAAGAAAGCATGAAAAAATGTGTGATTATAGGTAGTGGGTTAGGTGGTCTCTCTTGTGGAGTAATCTTGGCAAAGAATGGTTATGAGGTAACCGTTTTGGAGCAAGGTGCTCAGATAGGCGGATGCCTGCAATGCTTCCGTAGGGGTGATGCAGTCTTTGATACTGGTATGCATTATATCGGTAGCGCTGATGATCGCCAGACCTTGCATACTGTACTCCATTATCTTGGTGTGGACAAGGATATTAAACTGTCACGCTTAAACCCGATGGGGTATGATGTGATATCTTTTCAAGGCGAACGTTATGCATTTGCCAATGGAAGAGATAATTTTATTACCACCCTCGCCAAACAAGTTCCAAACTCCTGTGATGAGTTGGAAAGATATTACGACTTGATAAACCTTGTAGCATCATCATCAGCGATGCATTCCTTGAACAGGAATGTTGATGTCAACATAAATGCTGAATATCAGATGAGGAGTGTTAATGAGGTTATAGATAGTGTGGTTGAAAATCCGCTGCTGCGACAGGTCTTGGCAGGTATTCAGATACTGTATGCAGGTGAAAAAGACCGTACTCCATTCTCATCGCATGCGTTAATATCCGATTTCTATAACCAGAGTGCGTTCCGAATAGTAGGTGGTAGTAGTACCATTGCCGACTCTTTGGCGAAAACGATTTATAATTTAGGTGGAAAGGTGTTGACACACAGTAAGGTAAGTAAAATAGAGTGTGATAGTACACGCGCAACAGCAGTTATCACAGACAGTGGAGAGTGCTATGCTGCAGACCTTATTGTTAGTGCAATACATCCTACACGTACAGTGGACCTTATAGATAGCCATCTTCTACGTCCTGCCTATCGCAATAGACTGAAAAATGTCAGAAATACGACAGGTGCTTTTACTGTGTATCTGAAATTCAAGCCCAATAGTGTGAAATACATGGACAGCAATCTCTATGTGTATCGTGGTGATAGCACGTGGGGATGTGAAACCTATACTATGGATGAGTGGCCAAAGAGCCTGCTCTACATGCATTTTTGTCATGAGGAAAATCCTGTGTATGCTCAAACAGGGGAGATACTGACATATATGAGCTTTGAAGAGACACGCAAATGGGTGGGTAAGCCTATTGGACGTCGAGGCGATGACTATGAACAGTTTAAGCAGATGAAGGCTGAACGTGTCATTGACGCATTGGAAAAAGAAGTGCCTGGGCTGCGTAATAATATTGAAGCATATTATACGTCAACACCACTGACATATCTTGACTATACCGGAATACCGGATGGCGCCATGTATGGAGTGGCAAAGGAGGTGAATGCACTTGGAGTCGGTAGTGTCTCATGTAAAACCCGAATACCTAACTTACTTTTAACGGGACAAAGCATCACCGCGCATGGTATGCTGGGTGTGCTGGCCAGTAGTCTGGTAACTTGTTCGGAGATTCTGACAACTGATGAGATGTTCTCCCAGGTGAAAGACGCAGAAGAATAAGCCCCAATGATTCAAAAGAAATTCAAGGTTGTAGCGTTCTATTTTACGCAAAGTGGACAGGCTCTCATAGCGGCTAAGCATATCTGCGCACCGTTAGAGAAGGCTTGCAACGTAATATATAAACGTATCATACCACAACACGAATATCCTTTTCCCTGGACCACGCGTGCTTTCTTTGATGCATTTCCAGAATCTCGACTGGGACAGCCTCCATCTGGAATTGCACCAATTGATTTCTCAGATGTTGTAGATGCAGACCTTGTGCTGGTTGTAGGACAGTCATGGTTCCTCGCTCCATCACTACCATTGCAGTCGTTTTTCATCGATGAACAGGTGAAGACATATCTGCAAGGGCGTGATGTGGTCTTCGTAAATGTCTGTAGAAATATGTGGGTAATGACATTGCGTAGTATACGAGAGTATATCAAGGATGCCAATGCCCGTCTTATCGGACATATCGTATTACAGGATGCTCATCCGAATCTCATCAGTGCAATCACGGTGGTACGATGGCTGATTCGAGGACGAAAACAATCAACCACGCTGTTGCCTGCATCAGGCATAGCCGATAAGGAGATGTCAGAAGCAGCACGATTCGGAGACACTATATTAAAGTCACTTCAGCAGGAAGCTATGTCTCAACTGCCTCTCAGACTGATGTCTGTAAGATCAGTTGTCTATAAGCCGTCAATAGCATTCATAGAGAAAACAGGACATTGCATCTTTGGTCACTGGGCAAGGTTCATAAAAAAGAAAGGTGACATGGGGAATCCACGACGTAGAGTTTGTGTAGTCCTCTTTTCTTATTATCTAACATTTGTTCTTTTTGTGATGTCACCATTAGCACAGTTCTTTTTCTATCTGACATATCCATTCAGGAATATCAGAAGGGTACGACAGAATGATTGCAGACTCAACTCAGATAAATAAATATATCATCAATGATGAACGCATATATAACAAAGTTATCTAAATTCTTACCAAACGAACCCGTCAGCAATGACGAAATGGAGGAGTATTTGGGTATGGTGGGAGGAAAACCTTCCAAAGCAAGAAGCCTTATTCTCCGGCGTAATGGTATCAAACAACGATATTATGCAATAGACAAAGAGGGACACTTCACCCATACTAACGTCCAGATGGCTGCTAATGCCATCCGTGGACTATGTGATGAAAAGTTCTCGATAGAGGATATTAATGTGTTAGCATGCGGAACAGCATCTCCAGAGCAGTTACTACCGTCACATGCCGTAATGGTGCATGGGGAACTTGGTGAAAGTAAGAATATGGAGGTCGTGTCCTTTGCCGGTTCGTGTTGTGCTGGTATTGATGCATTGAAGTATGCTGCTATGTCTGTACATCTCAACCCAGAGGCAAATGCTGTAGCGGCAGCCTCTGAATGGTCTTCATCATGGATGCGTGCGTCTTATTTCCAAGAAGAGTCTGATCACCTGGCACAGTTGGAATGTCAACCCATACTTGCCTTTCAAAAGGATTTCCTAAGATGGATGTTGTCTGATGGCGCATATGCACTGTTAGTACAGAGTAAACCTGACCTGAATCAGATATCGTTGCGGATTGATTGGATAGAGATCACATCGTTTGCAAACATTACAGAGACGTGTATGTATGCTGGTGGTGAGAAAGATGAAAATGGGAAGTTCACAGGCTGGGCATCATTCCCTGAAAAGGAGTGGCTGACGCGCTCGCTCTTTGCATTGAAACAGGACACAAGGGTATTGCAGGATAATATTGTGAAGTTGGGTGTTGATTTCGTCGTTACACTCATGGAGAAGCACCATTTCACCTTCGATGAAGTCAACTGGTTCCTGCCACATCTGTCATCGATGTTCTTCAAGGAGCAGATTAAACAGGGTATAGAACAACGGGGCCTTCATATCTCCGACGAGAAGTGGTTCATTAACCTACCATACGTTGGTAATATTGGCTCGGCTTCTGCTTTTGCAATGCTTGAGGAACTGCTTTATTCAGGTAAGTTGGAACGTGGACAGAAGATTCTGATGATGATACCGGAAAGTGCGCGCTTCTCGTATGCGTATTGCATGCTCACGGTATGTTGAGATAGTTTACCGTTTATAGAATGAAAGAAAAGGACGTTCCGCAGGACCTGAATTATTACAAGGGCACATTAGTACGCGACATCAACTATGCCATTGACGAGCAAGGACAGTATAAAGCTGTCGTCAGCGATGGTTGGGAAGCCAAAGACGATGCTCTTGATGCGGCATGGAGTGATGTGAAGGAGGAATGTCAAGTCATCCTTGAGCAGATACGTCGTGGTGAGGTTAGTCCGCTGGCATATCATGCTAAGAAAAACCTCATGCCTCTTAGTCTTCTTTCAGACTATACGGGAATATCAAAACGAAAGATTCGTAAGCATTTAGAACCGAAGAACTTCGATAAGTTAGATGAGGAGACTCTGAGCATATACGCAGACGCACTGCGTATTACGGTGGAGGAACTTACCAGTATTCCAGAATAGCCAATGGAGCTTAATATTAGTCATCAGTCAGCTGCACACTGCGAGAATGGAGCTATTGCTGCATTGTTGAGGTATCATGGTATCAGTCTCTCTGAGCCGATGATCTTCGGACTGGCAAGTGGTTTGTGGTTTTCACATTTGCCGTTTGTCAAGATGAGTGGTATGCCCGTCACCTCCTTCCGCTCGTTTCCTGGAATATTATTCAGGCGCATTACAAGGATGCTTGGGATAAAGACACGTACCAGACGGTTCTTAAATAAGGAAAAAGCAATGCAGCAGTTGGACGATATACTGTTACATAAAAAAGAACCGGTAGGATGTGTCGTGGGAATGTATTACCTTCCTTATGCTCCGATAGAATACCGTTTCCATTTCAACGGACATAACATCTGCGTAGTAGGAAAGGACGAGGATAGCGGGGAATATTCCGTACTCGATTCCAATGCCGTCCGTAAGGTGACAGTGAGCCGTAAAGACCTTATACGTATAAGGTTTGCAAAAGGAGGCACTTATCCTCTCATGGGACAAATGTACTGGATAGAGTCGGTACCAGAACATATGCCAGACCTTCGTCCACTTATACTGAGGTCCATAAATAAGACATGTAAGGAGATGACCTCGCAACCATTCTATGTTCCGTGGTTTGGGACACGTGGCATTAGCCTGATGGCTAAACGCATACGATATTGGGAACGAAACATGGGGCATCACGGGGCAGTCCTCAATCTGGCACAGGTAATACGAATGCTCGAAGAGATAGGTACTGGAGGAGCGGGATTCCGCTTCCTGTATGGAGCCTTCCTACAAGAAGCGGCAACGATAACAGGAATAGAGGAATTCAACCAGTACGCCACGCGCATCACAGAAATCGGTGATATGTGGCGTAATTTTGCTTTTAAAGGGTCACGAATAATCAAAAAGCGAAAAAATGAACATTACACCTTTGATGACCTGGGCGATTTGCTTCAGCAGATAGCGGCACTCGAGCATTCTTTCTTCACTGATTTGCGAAAGCTTGTCAATAATCAACAGATATGAAGCAATTTTCTCACTTCTCCTTTTTCATCTTACTACTCTCCTTTTTCATCTTCTTTGGAGGAAAGAATGTCTTTGCCTATAAGCTGACAGCATATGTTCCTACAGAGAATCCAACAGGTACGGGAGTTATCGTGTGTCCCGGTGGAAGCTATTTCTGGTTGGACAAGAAAACAGAAGGTCACGGTGTGGCACGATGGTTGTGTGATAATGGCATCGCTGCATTCGTACTGGAATATAGTCATGGAGGATGGGGGGCTTTTGCTTTCCATATGAGAACAGGAGGACGTATTTTTCCAGCTGGCTTCAATGATCTGCGACGTGCTTTGAATGAGGTACGTGCCAAATCCATAGAGTATGGGGTACGGACTGACAGGATAGGATGTATGGGATTCTCTGCTGGAGGACATCTGGTGATGCATGCAGGAGAACAATTGGCAGGAACTAACGCTTGTCCTTTCTTCGTAGCTCCGATGTACCCCGTCATATCAATGACACATCCGTGTACCCACAAACGGTCGCGGCGAGGCCTATTGGGTGAGAGGCCTTCGCGTGCGATGAAGGATTCTTTGTCGTTAGAGAACCGTGTTCCTGCGAATTGCCCACCTGTATTCATAATGAATTGTGACGATGATCCGATAGTACACTATCATAATGCCGAACTGATGGACTCAGCACTCACTGTGCACCAAATACCACACCATTATGAGCATTATCGCACTGGTGGACATGGCTTCGGTGCTACACCCGAGAAAACAACAAACGAGGCCATACAGTGGAAAACGCGCTTCTTGGTGTGGCTCAAGGAATTGATAGATTATAACAGTCAACAACGTTAATTCTCAAGAGAATTGCAATTCTTCCTTAAAATATTCGACTTCCTGCAACGACACCGCCGTCTCTGTATGGCCGGGTTGTTAGCTTTTGTCGCCATACTGTTGGTTATGGTGTCTTCATTAAAGTATAATGAGGATATATACGACTTCCTGCCGATGGATGAAAATCAGCAGAAAGCAATAACCTTATATCAGGATATATCTGGCGGAAAAAGCATCGTGGCAATGTTCAAGATGAAGAAGGGTGTCACTACCGATACAGATGTACTGGCGGAAGCTGTAGATACCTTCGTAGGCAATATTCAAAGGAGTGAAGGCCGGAGGCATATCAAAGACCTGACATCACAGGTGGACTTTGATAAGATTGCCGGCATAACGGATTTTGCATATCATAACATACCATTGATGCTCTGTGACTCCGACTATGTACGCATGGAGCAGATAATATCCAGTCCTGAAAAGATTAAAGAGCAGCTGGCAAACGATGTGCAGATGATACTGATGCCGGCAACAGGGTATTTTGCAACCAACATCAGTAATGACCCGTTGGGTTTGTTTACACCTGTTATGCAACGCATGCAGGTACGTCAAGCATCAATGCCATTCGAAATGGACAATGGCTACATCTTCACTGCGGATAAGCAGTATGCTGTTGTGATGATGACATCAGCATACGGCTCAATGGAATCGGCAAACAACGCCCTGCTGGTAAGCTTTGTAGATAGTATCTCGCAACAGACAATGAAGGTATTCCCGAAGGTTGATATTGCCATCACGGGTTCACCGGTAATTGCTGTTGATAACTCAAGTCAGATAAAAGCCGACAGCCAGTGGGCCATTGCCATAGCAGTAGTACTGATACTGCTATTGCTCATCTTTGCTTTCCGAAGTGGTAAGAACTTGTTACTCATTGGCTTAAGTATTATCTTTGGATGGCTTTTTGCAATGGCATTCATCGCAGTGGCGCGCACCAATGTGTCGATTATAGTGCTTGGCATAGGATCTATAATCATCGGTATAGCAGTAAACTATCCGCTACATTTCATAGCACACACCGACCATGGTGGTACCACGCGCGAAGTGTTGAAGGATATGATAGCCCCATTGCTCATCGGTAACATCACTACCGTAGGTGCATTTGCGGCACTTATACCACTTGATGCACCGGCATTGCGTGATTTGGGCTTATTTGCAGCCTTCATGCTCATCGGTACAATACTATTTGTACTGATATTCCTGCCACATCTGGTAAGACGAAAAGATAAGGAGCATGAAGAGCGACTACTCTTCGGACGGCTGTCAACAAAGAGTATTCGGGTAAAGGCATGGATGTTCTGGCTCATACTCCTCCTGACCGTAGTATTCGGAGTCTTCAGCCTCAATACTTCCTTCGATGCTAATATGCATCATGTCAACTATCTCACACCGACACAAGAACGACTGATGGCAGACCTGCATGTTTCTGCAGGTGTGAAGGATACGTCAAACGTTTACTTGGTTACAGAAGGAGACACCTGGGATGAGGCTCTGCAAGAACGTGAACATGTGGCTTCTCTGCTCGATAGCCTTAGACAGGTGAAACAGATAGAGAACTATTCCGATGTGTCTGCATTCATATGTTCACAACAGACACAGCAACAAAGAATAAAGAAATGGAATGATTTCTGGGATAAGCACCGTGATGAAGTACAGGAAGCCCTAAAACTATACGCTCCACAATATGAGTTTAGTGAAGAGGCGTTCTCAGGATTCACAGAGATAATATCAGCACAATATTCCGCCCATCCATTTGAATATTTCTCTCCGCTCGTTGCGGCACTTTTCAACCGCTCATTCAACAATAGCACAGGCAAGTATTCTGTAGTCGATATTATAGAAGTGGGGGGACTCACTCCCAACCCCTCCCGTGCAGGAGGTGAGCTTGGCGAGAGTCGAGTATCAAGAGTCGAGAGTCTAATCAATCAATACCCATCACCCAATACCCAATCTCACTATTCCTTTGATTTCGTAGGAATGAACAGCGCTGTTGCCAATGCCTTGTCCAATGACTTCAACTATATTGGATTTGCATGCGGACTTATAGTATTCATATTCCTATGGATATCTTTCGGACGCTTAGAACTGAGTCTGTTGGCGTTTCTCCCGATGGCAGTAGGATGGATATGGATTCTCGGTATAATGTATCTCTTTGGCATGCAGTTTAACATCGTCAACGTAATTCTTGCAACGTTTATTTTCGGCCAGGGTGATGACTATACCATTTTCATGACAGACGGACTGATTAATGAATATGCATACCGGAAGAAACTATTACCGTCATATAGAAATAGTATCATTATATCCGCGCTGATTATGTTCATCGGTATGGGTTCACTGATAGTGGCAAAGCATCCTGCCTTACACTCGCTTGCAGAAGTGACAATAGTCGGTATGTTCACAGTAGTCTTAATGGCATGGATAGTGCCGCCGATGATATTCAACTGGTTGGTGAAGACAGAGAACAAACCACGACATACACCAGTAACCATAGAACAGATAATAAGGACATCATACTCTGCTGTAGTATATCTTACCGAAATACTCTATGGATGTATTGCCGGACTGATACTAAGGTATATACCATGGCGCAAAGAATCGCATGGCAGATGGCTACATCAGATGGTGTATAAGTCGATGTATGCTAATGTAACACATATATGGGGAGTCAAAACCGTAATATCAAATCCTCATAACGAAGATTTCCAACGTGGTAGCATCATCATTTGTAATCATCAGTCCATACTCGATCCGGTATATCTATTATCACTGAGTCCACGTATACAGATACTGATAAGTGGGAAAGTGTGGCATAATCCTATTGTACACCCACTATTCAAACTGATTGGGTTCATAAACCTCGACCAGCCAATGGAGACTCTGACTGCAGATATATCGCGTGCAGTACAGCAGGGATATAATGTGGTTATATTCCCGGAAGGGAAACGAAACCTGGAAAGAATCACCCGTTTCCATAAGGGTGCATTCGCCATAGCACAGGAGATAGGTGCCGACATATTACCGGTCTATATCCATGGCGCAGGGAATGTCATGCCAAAGGATTCCGGTCTCGCATCACGGGGACGAATAGAGGTGGAAATCGGTAAAAGGCTACAGTACAAGGAGTTCAAGGAGTACAAGGAGAACAAAGGCTCTCAACACATCCAGCACATAGCACAGCACTTCCATCATGCATACCTGGAGCATTTCCAGCAGATGCGAAAACGCATAGAAACGGCACACTATTTCCATGACTATATCATATACAAATACACATATAAAGGCATCGCGGTAGAACGCGAGACACGACGGATGTTGCGGCAAAATAACGACTATATGACACTGATACAAGGAGTTCAAGGAGTACAAGGAGAACAAGGAGTTCCTCCCTCAGCCGTATCTATCATCAACGCTCAACGAGGACAGGTGCCACTGCTCTTTGCACTTGTACGTCCTGAACTTGAAATACACTCCTATGCCTTTGATGCTGATGATGTGGCACTCGCCACAGCATGCCAGCCGCTGCCTCCTAATCTTCATATCCACTATGCTCCCGATGAGCAGACAGCACGTGCCCAAGCACACGACACGCAAGTGATAATTTTATAAGGAGATTACCTGACTACCTCAATAAAGTCGTATGAAATACAACCTATTCCCTGATTTAAAGAAAAGATATACGGAAGAACAACTTTCGGCACGCGAGGCACAGCGACAAGCTGAATTTATTGCATGGGGTCCAGTGGTCTTCCAAGTGGCACGTATCATGCTTAAACGAGGAATACTTGATATGATACGTGATTCCTTAGACGGCATGACGCGGCAGGAGATATGTGATAGAACACAACTCTCTGACTATGCGGTGAAATGTCTGCTGGAGGCTGCCTTGACCATTGGCATTATCCTTGTTGACACCGATACAGAACGATATTCTTTGTCAAAGACAGGATGGTTCCTTATCAACGACCCTGCTACAAGGGTCAACATTGACTTCAATCACGATGTGAATTATGAAGGGTGGTTCAAACTCGAAGAGTCGCTGGAAAATGGTAAGCCAGAGGGACTGAAGCATTTTGGACCATGGCCAACTGTATATGAGGGCTTATCACAACTTCCAGAGCAGGTACAGAAGAGCTGGTTCGGATTTGACCATTTCTATAGCGACTCATCTTTCCCTGAGGCTTTACAGATAATCTTCGACAAGCACCATGTGCGCTCACTGTATGATGTCGGTGGCAATACGGGGAAGTGGGCCTTACAGTGTGTGGGTTATAATAAAGATGTAAAGGTGACAGTACTCGATCTGCCGCAGCAGATAGAGATGATGAAGCGAAACATCAAAGGAAAGGATGGTGCCGAGCGCATCAGTGGATATGGTATCAACCTCCTTGACCCGACGCAGCATTTCCCCAAGTTTTCGTCTCTCGACTCATGCTCCTCTTCCACCCTTGATGCCATTTGGATGAGTCAGTTCCTTGATTGTTTCAGTATGGAAGAGATTGTTGCGATATTGCTTCGTGCCAAGGAGGTGATGACAGAAGATACTCGTATCTATATTATGGAGACATTATGGGATCGCCAGCGCTTCGAACCTGCCGCATTCTGCCTCACCATGACCAGCTTGTATTTCACAGCTATTGCCAATGGCAATTCAAAGATGTATAATACGGAGGATCTTACAGCATGCATCGAAAAAGCAGGACTGCAGGTAGAGCAGATTCATGATCATCTGGGACAGGGACACTCTATCCTCGTGGTGAAGAGAGCAACGTGTTGAAAGGAGAAAAGGGAGTTCAAGGAGTTCTTGCCCTCCTTGTCCTCCATGACTACTTGACTACCTAAGTATGGACAAAGCCTGGAACGGAACAACTTTTGGTAATGGACTGATGCATAAATGGCTTGTTGGCTTGTTGCGTTGGGTTGATGTAAGGGTAATCTACGCCATTACAGCGATTCTAATCATTCCATTCTGCCTCGTTTTCAATGGGAAGCTGATATATCATTATTTCCGCCAGTGCCATCACTACGGTATTATGCGTGCAATGTGGGCCACATATATCAACCATTGCCTGTTCAGTCAAGTTGTTATTGATCGTTTCGCAATGTTTGCTGGTAAGCATTTCCATGTAGAGATGGAAGGATATGAGCATTTTGAACATCTTGCTAAACAATCGGATGGCTTTATCCAGCTGAGTTCACATGTGGGCAACTATGAGATTGCAGGATACACGCTGGTGGCCAAAGACAAACCATTCAATGCGCTGGTGTTCTTTGGAGAGAAGGAGTCAATAATGCAAGGAAGAATTACACGCTTTGCAGACACTAATATCAAAATGATTCCCGTAAATGATGATATGAGTCATATCTTCATTATTGACGAGGCACTGCAAAACGGTGAGATAGTCAGCATGCCTGCTGACAGGCTGCTTGGCTCGTCAAAGACTATTATCATGCCGTTTTTAGGAGCCGATGCGTATTTTCCTCAGGGACCGTTCCGTGTAGCTACAATGCGCGGACTCGACGTGTTGGCTGTCAATGTCATGAAGACAGGCACCGTTAGGTATAAGATATTTATTACGCCACTTACTTACGACCGTTCCCTCTCACGTCAAGAACAACTCAACAGCCTTGCTGAGGCGTATGTGAAAGAGTTGGAACGAATGATGCGTTTGTATCCTAAGCAATGGTATAACTTTTTTGAATTCTGGAAATGATTTCCTGGATTACAGATAATGTAATAACACCGTTGGGTACTACCACACAGCAGAACTATCAAGCTGTGAAGGCAGGCTGTTCTGCCCTTTGCCGTTATAATGGCAAGTGGGGGATTCCTGAGCCGTTTTCGGCAGCGTTGTTTACCGATGAGCAAAACGCTGGAATGGTAGTAGAGGGTCTGACGCGTTTTGAGTCATTGGCTTACAACTCAGCTGAGAGAGCTGTTATGGAAGCTGGTGTTGAGGTGACAAGCGACCGTGTGGTATTCATCCTCAGTACAACAAAAGCTAATATTGATACTCGTTCACCAAGTATAGCAGCACAACGCATAGCAGCACGTCTGGGTGTTACAACCCAGCCCATTGTAGTTAGCAATGCCTGTATCTCAGGTGTTTCTGCGATAGTCTTGGCTTTACGCCTGTTGAATAGTGGGGTCTATGACTATGCGATAGTATGTGGTGCAGATATTCAGAACAAGTTTACCGTATCAGGCTTCCACTCCTTGAAAGCACTGTCTGCGGAACCTTGTCGTCCGTTTGATATAGAACGTACGGGATTGAGCCTTGGTGAGGCTGCAGCAACGGTGGTGTTTAAAACCGTCAAGGGTCCAGGGTCGAGTGTTGAGGGGGGTGGTCAATACTATGTCA
The DNA here is from genome assembly GCA_017617725.1 of Prevotella sp. Taxonomy (GTDB): domain Bacteria; phylum Bacteroidota; class Bacteroidia; order Bacteroidales; family Bacteroidaceae; genus Prevotella. Next base: position 27,974 of record JAFZVR010000024.1, on the reverse strand, counting down.
CGGCAGGAGCAATACGTAATGATGCTTTCCATATTACATCCCCATCAAAGGATGGAGAAGGTTCCAGACAGGTCCTTGCTTCTGTCATGGAGGAGTGTGATACGTCCCAGATAGCCTTTATCAATGCTCATGGTACGGCAACGATGTTCAACGACCAGATGGAGTCGAAGGCGATTGAAAGAGCTGGGTTGAATAATGTTCCCGTCAATGGACTGAAGGGTTTCTTCGGTCATACGTTGGGTGCAGCAGGAATTCTTGAGACGGTAATATCGCTCCATGCTATAAAAGACAATACAATCCTTGCAACGAAAGGCTTTGAGGAGCGTGGCGTATCTGGAAAGATAGTCGTTACCCATGAGAACATGCCAACGGAAAAGCAGGGCTTCATTAAGATGATCTCCGGCTTTGGAGGGTGTAATGGTGCTGTGCTTGTCGGTGTGGAGCGAGAAAAAGCTACTGGTAAGGGCGTGGTAAGGAACGAGGTACTTATGCGGAAGACTCATATGGTGTATATCAATCCTACGCAGGTGATCGTCGATGGAAAAGCTCTGCCGCACAAGGAACAGGGTAGGGCATTACTCGTGGAACTCTATCGCAACCATGTTGGCAACTATCCAAAATTCTATAAGATGGATGCCCTCAGCCGTCTGGGATTCGTTGCCAGTGAACTACTGCTAAGTCATGATGTGGCAGGTACAGAAGATACGGCTGTCATTCTTTTCAATCATTCATCATCTGTACAGGCCGATAATGCGTATCTGGAGACAATTAAAGATGACGCCTATTTCCCCAGTCCATCTATATTTATCTATACCCTGCCGAATATAGTTACTGGTGAGATTGCTATTCGTCACAATTACCATAGCGAGACATCATTCTATATATTGGATAGTCGTAATGACGCAATAGCAGAAAAGATAGTCTCTGCCTCCTTTGCAGACTGTGCCACAAAGAGAGTGCTGTGCGGATGGCTCGATTATCTTGACGACAATAATTATGAAGCTGAATTACAACTGATACAGCGGTATTAATATAGACTTTTTTGTAAGATAATAATATAACAGTAATGGAAGAATTAATAAACGAACTGAAAGAAAAGATTATAAAGGCTCTTAATTTAGAGGATATGCTGCCAGAAGAGATAGAGAATGAGGCAGCACTCTTCGGTGAGGGACTCGGACTGGATTCTATTGATGCTCTTGAGCTCATTGTGATGCTTGAGAAAGATTATGGAATCAAGTTGGCATCACCGGCGGAAGGAAAGGCCATATTCAAGAGCGTCCAGACCATTGCTGACTATGTCAGTAAAAATCGTAAGAAATAAATCTACCATAAGCATCCCACAGTCCACGGGTATATGAATATAGCAATAACAGGCGAAGGAATAGTATCTGCTATTGGTAACGATAAAGCATCGGTGCTGCAATCGCTCATTGATGGCAAAACGGGTATAGGGGAGATACACTACCTGTCATCATTACACAATGAGTTACCTGTGGGTGAGGTGAAGCTGTCTAATGCCGAGATGAAAGCGAAGCTTGGTATTCCTACAGATAACGCAATCAGCCGTACCACATTGTTGGGTATGCTTGCCGTCAGACAGGCCGTTGATGAGGCTTGCATATCTGAGGCAGGCAATGAGCGGGTATTACTTATCTCAGGAACAACGGTGGGTGGGATGGATATTACAGAACAGTGGTATGGTACTTTTGCAGATAGCGATGAACATTTAGCATGTATCAAATCACATGAGTGCGGCTGTTCTACGGAGGATATTGCGGCAGCGTTTGGTATCTTCACTGATAGCACAACAATCTCCACGGCATGCTCATCGGCTGCTAATGCCATTATATTAGGTGCCCGATTATTAGAATGTGGACAGGCGGACGTCGTCGTGGCTGGGGGCAGCGAGGCTTTGTCGCGGTTCCACCTCAATGGCTTCAACTCCCTGATGATTCTTGACCATGAGCAGTGTCGTCCCTTTGATGCGACCAGAGCAGGACTGAACTTAGGTGAGGGAGCAGCCTTTATAGTAATGGAAACGGCAGAGCATGCAGCGAAGCGTAACGCTGCGATTCATGCTTACCTCACAGGCTATGGCAATGCTTGCGATGCCTACCATCAGACAGCATCGTCAGAAAATGGTGATGGTGCATACCTCGCTATGCGTGAAGCTATTGAGATGTCTTCTCTCCAGCCTGGGGATATCGACTATGTCAATGCTCATGGTACGGGGACTCCTAATAATGACCTTTCTGAGAGTGCCGCCCTTAAGCGTATCTTCGGAGAGACAATGCCGCCAGTGTCAAGTACAAAGTCATTTACAGGCCATACCACAAGTGCATCTGGCTCCATCGAGACAGTGATATGTTTACTTGCCATGCTGCACCATTTCATTCCTACGAATCTCGGATGGAAACATCAGATGGCTGATGGTATAACGCCGACAATGGGTGAGCAGGGGAGAGACATGAGAAATGTGTTATGTAATTCCTTTGGTTTTGGTGGCAATGACTCATCACTAATCCTCTCAACCGTCCCTAAAGATTCTAAGGTCCCTAAGAATCCTAAAACCCCTCAAGCCATCACCCTCTCCCGCTTTGAAATAAGTACTATTGAACAGCTCGCTGACATAAGACAATATGTGAAGCCACTTGAGGCACGCCGTATGGGTAAGATAATGAAGAGCTCATATCTTTCTTCTGTCAAGGCTTTGGAGGACGCTGGTATAGAAACTCCCGATGCTATTATTACGGCAACGGCACGGGGCTGTCTCGAAAATGGAGAGCATCTACTTCAGCAATTAGAAGAGGAGGGTGAGGTAATGCTCAAGCCAACATGGTTCATGCAAAGTACACATAATACCATTGGCAGCGACATAGCAATCAGAACAGGTTGCCACGGATATAATATCACATATTCACATGGCGAAAAATCCTTAGAGTGGGCATTACGCGATGCAGAAATGCTTATTACAAGTGGTAAGGCCACGACGGTCTTAGTGGGACTCCATGACGAGTCCACGCCACTGTTCAATTCGTTTATGGAACGTCTCGGAAAGAAACCTTTGCCATTGGTACATTCTGTGGCAATAGTATTAGGGGTGAAAAAGTAATGTCATGAAAAAGATAATTTCATTATTAGCCGCAGGGCTTATGTTCACAGGACTGTATGCCCAGAAAAAGAGTGCGTCACCGATAATCAATAGTGATAAAACGGTGACGTTTAAATTAAAGGCAAAACATGCGGAGGAGGTACTACTGAAAGGTAGCTTTGTCCCAAAGCCTCTGCCCATAAAAACACCCGCAGGGGTGTGGGGAAAAGACGGTGCGTTTCAGATGTATAAGCGTAATGGTGTATGGACATATACCACAAAGCCGTTGGAATCGGAAATATACACCTATTATTTTGAGGTTGACGGTAAACGAATCGTTGACCCTCATAATCCTGATACGGTACGTGATATCAATAACTATCTGAACCGCTTTGTGGTAGAAGGCGGGATTGCTGACGACTACATGCCCCATGACGTGCCACATGGGAATATACAGGCGGTATGGTATGACTCGTCAATAAGCTGGAGTCCCCGCCGCAGGATGATAATATATACTCCTCCTTCCTATGACCCTAATGGTGAACCTATGCCTGTCCTCTATTTACTTCATGGCTCAGGAGGTGACGAGAAATCGTGGCTCCGTCTCGGCAAGGCTGCAGAGATTCTTGACAATCTTATTTCTCAGGGACGATGCGTTCCAATGATAGTGGTGATGCCTAATGGCCTTGCAGATAGGGCAGCAACACCTGGTGAAGACCCTTATTCTGACGAACCGGCGACGGGAAATAGCGTTGAGTCAATGTTGGGTAAGACCGAGAAAGCCTTTGTGCCGGATATCGTTACATACGTTGATGCACACTACAATACCATTAAGGACAAACACCATCGTGCAATAGCAGGATTCTCATTGGGCGGTCTCCATACTTTATATATCTCCGTTAATAATCCGGATGTGTTCGACTATGTAGGCTTGTTCTCAGCTCAGACAACTAATGCCCTTAATGACAAACGGATTGATAATGCAGAGAAAATAGCACAGGGAATCGGGAGCGTAGCTTCTATACTATCAATGGCAAAGAAAAGTAAGAAAGGTGAAAAGGTAGGTAAGACGGCAGAGAAGATTAGCAGGTTTACGACAGGTATAAATGATGGTGACCTGTCGATATATGATAATCTGGATGAAAAGCTGAAAAAGCAGTTCGCAACACCTCCGGCATTATATTACATTGCGTTGGGATCGGACGATTTCGTTAAGAAGTTGAATGATGACTTCCGCCTGAAACTTATAGATGGAGGATATAAGTATGTCTATCGCGAAACAGATGGTGGACATACGTGGGAGAACTGGCGTAAATACCTTGTTGATTTCCTGCCAAGATTATTTGATAAGCAATGAAAGATAAAATCAGAATAATGCTCGAGGAGGCTTTGCCCCTTGTTGATTTCGATTCCGACTTCCTGTTCAGCGAGTTGGATTCCTTAGGCGTCACAACGATAATGATGATGTTGGCTGATGAGTTCGACATACGTTTGGAGTCTGCTGATGCCACTCCGCGCAATTTGAAATCAATAGACAGCATCGTGGCACTTGTGGAAAGAAAATTGACAGAGCAGAAATCATTATGATTCTGGAAGACTACATAGAGCAGAATGCTCGCCTATATCCAACGAAAGATGCCATTGTCTGTGGCGAAGACCGTAGCACATGGGCGGAACTGCATGAGAGGGTGGAGCAGCGTGCGCATGCTCTCTCCAGTCACCAGTCCCCTGTCACTCGTCATCAAATACAGAAGAAGGCTGAAGGTCAAGTGGTATGTCTGCGTGCCCTTCCAACGATAGACTATCTCGTCACATATTTTGCCTACCATCGCATAGGACGAGTGGTGGCCCCTATGGAGCGTGAGATGCCTAAGGTGATGTTTGATAGGATTGCGACGGCACTGGAGTCACAGCGGGTACCGGAAGGGTCAGCGGATATTCTCTATACGACAGGTACTACAGGACAGTCGAAAGGTGTTGTCATCAGTCACCAGGCAGTTGTAGCCAATGCAGAGAATCTCATTGACGGACTTGGATTCACTCATGAAACGGTATGTGTCATTACCGGACCTATGAATCATATCGGTAGCCTGTCGAAAGTCTATCCTATAGTGCTTCTTGGAGGTACCATGATTTTTGTTGACGGATTCAAGGATATAAACAGTTTCTTTGCAGCTTTCAGCTATCCGTCAGATAAGATGGCTACATTCCTGGTTCCAGCAAGTATAAGGATACTGATACAGTTTGGCGAAAGACAACTCACGGCATTATCTCACAAAATAGATTTCATAGAGACAGGAGCTGCCGCAATATCACAGACCGATATGCAGGCATTATGCCGTCTGCTGCCGCATAGCCGACTATACAATACCTATGCTTCTACGGAGACAGGTATCATCAGCACTTACAATTATAATGACGGACAATGCATCATGGGATGCTTGGGTAAACCAATGAGGCACTCGGAGATAGTAATTACCGGCGACGGACTAATAGCCTGCAAGGGCAAGACGCTGATGACAGGTTATGTTGGTGAACTGGAACGTACTGCGAAGGTGCTAAGGGATGGAACATTATATACTAATGACATAGGCCGACTGGATGAGAAGGGTATGTTACACCTCTCTGGCCGTAAGGACGATGTCATTAATGTTGGGGGCTTCAAGGTGGCTCCTACGGAGGTGGAGGATGCGGCATTGTCATGGCCTCATGTCAACGACTGCGTATGTATCTCGGTGGAGCACCGTATTACCGGTCATGCACTGAAGCTCCTTGTTGTTATGGCTGATGGAGAAAGGCTTGATAAAAAAGAGCTGGCACGTTATCTCAGTACTAAGCTGGAGCCGTACAAGGTACCAATGCTATATGAACAAATCGATACAGTGAAAAGAACATTTAATGGAAAAATAGACAGAAAATACTATGGACCAAAAATTTAATGACATACGTCCGTATAGAGACGAGGAGATACCGGCAGCAATGCAACGTATTGCAGAGAGTCCGGCACTGCAGCTGTTGGCATCGTATGTGTTCCCAGAGAAGACAATTGATGAGGTTAGGAATCTACTGCTTAGCTTCAAGACCATCAATGACTTCCAATGGGGTGTGATGTACTATGTCAACGAGCAGATTATAAAGAATAGTATCACGGAATTTACATACGGGGGACATGAAAACCTCAAGAAAGGTGTTCCATACCTCTTCGTAAGCAACCATCGTGACATTATGCTCGATGCATCACTGTTGCAGTACATACTGGCAAAGCAGGGACTTGAGAGCTCACAGATAACATTCGGGGCCAACCTCATGATGAACCCCTTGGTGATAGATATCGGTAAAGCGAATAAGATGTTCCGTGTAGAACGTCCAGGCAATAGCATTAAGGATTTCTACAAGAGTTCTATCCACCTGTCGGAATATATCCGCAGCGTTATAACGGAGGAAAAGGAATCCGTATGGATAGCACAGCGTAACGGTCGGACAAAGGATGGTAACGACCAGACAGACCAGGGAATCATAAAGATGTTCTGTATGAGTAAGGCTGAGGACAAAATTGCTGCCATAGACGAGCTTAACATCGTACCGGTATCAGTGTCTTACGAATGGGAGTCATGTGACATTCTCAAGGCAATAGAACTCTATGAGAGCCGTAATGTGAAATACATCAAGAAACCTGGTGAGGACCTGAATAGCATCCTTACAGGTATACTGCAGCCGAAAGGTCGTGTACACTTTGAGTTCTGTCCTATCATCACTCGGGAGGAACTGATGGAATATAATGGTAGCACAAATAACGAATACCATAAACAGGTGGCACAGCTCATTGATAGTCGTATCATCAAGGCATATAAGCTGTGGCCTAACAATTACATTGCTTATGACATGCTATACGGATGTCAGCGCTTCGTTACGGAGTATACGAAAGAGGAAAAGGAAACATTCGGCAAACTATTGGAGAAACTCGACCATTACGAGAACGACAGTCCTATACTAAAGGATATCCTTCTCGGTATCTATGCTAATCCTGTGGTGAACCTCCTCCCTTAATCATCTGCCATTCTGGAGTGATGGCAAGTTTACGGAGACTTTTGTCGATGCTGCTTAGTACAGCATTAGGCGAAAGTCTCCTTTTTTGTGCCAGTTCGTCAAGCGACAGTTGTTCGTGTCCAAGAATACCAAAGTAATGTAGCACGTCTTCTTCCTCTGCTACTGGCAGCAGATGGCTAAGATGCTCCATATAATGCGTCATCTTTTGCGACACACTTTCCGGTTTATAGTGCATCATCACGAGGAACTCCCGTAACTCTTTGGTTGTAGCGTCCATTCTTACAGTTGACGTTTACAGATATTAACCATTCCCCTCTCTATGGGAGAGGGGGTAGGGGTGAGGCTCCTTAAACTACCTGTCCTTATACATGGCGTCATAGTACTTCTGGTAATCACCTGAAGTCACATTGTCGAGCCACTCCTGATTATCGAGATACCAGCGTACGGTTTTCTCTATACCTTCCTCAAATTGCAGTGAAGGCTCCCAACCCAGTTCTTTTTGTAGTTTCGTGGAGTCAATGGCATAACGCAGGTCATGTCCGGCACGGTCAGTGACGTAAGTGATAAGGTTCATATCCTCACCCTCTTTACGTCCAAGCAGACGGTCGGTAGTGTTGATGAGAACCTTCACGATATCTATATTCTTCCACTCATTGAAGCCGCCGATGTTATATATCTCGGCAATATTTCCCTTATGGAAGATAAGGTCTATTGCACGGGCATGATCCTCTACAAACAGCCAGTCGCGCACATTCTCACCCTTACCATATACAGGCAGTGGCTTACGATGGCGTATGTTATTTACAAACAGAGGAATGAGCTTCTCTGGGAACTGATAAGGACCATAGTTGTTTGAACAGTTCGTTACTATAGTAGGCAGACCATAGGTGTCATGGAAGGCACGTACGAAATGGTCACTCGATGCTTTGGAAGCACTATACGGAGAATGAGGGTTATACTTCGTTGTCTCCAAGAAGAATTTCTCACCGTATGCCAAGTGGTGCTCCGATGATGACGCTGTGGTAGAGAATGGAGGCTCTATGCCCTTTGGATGTGTCAACTCCAATGCACCATACACCTCGTCGGTAGAGATGTGGTAGAAGCGCTTGCCCTCATATCTCTCTGGCAATGACTCCCAATACAGCTTGGATGCTTGCAACAGACTGAGCGTACCCATCACATTCGTTTTAGCAAAGGTGAAAGGGTCCTTGATAGAACGGTCCACATGGCTTTCTGCTGCTAAGTGAATAATACCATCAACTTGTTTCTCCTGCATCAGCTTGTAGAAAGCGTCGAAATCGCATATGTCCATCTTCACAAACTCGTAGTTTGGCTTGTCCTCAATGTCCTTTAGGTTTGCAAGATTACCAGCATACGTCAATGCGTCAAGATTGATAATCTTATACTCAGGATATTTATTCACGAAAAGACGAACAACATGGCTGCCGATAAAGCCTGCACCGCCTGTAATAACGATAGTTCTCATTGTTTCTTATTTTTTATTTTCTTAATTATTACTTTCAACTGAATGACTAATATAAATGCTGCAAAGATAATCAGCGGCACATAACTCCTTAGGTCGTTTTGTATGAACTGGGTTGTACCTTGAATGATCCCTTTGCCTATGGTTTGCATGAATGTCCAAATCTGTTCCATTCTGTCTATGCTCCTAATGTGATAACTTCACAATCGGTGAATTTATTGCCCTCAATGGTTAATCTTACTATTGTACGTTCCTTGTGCCATCCTTGCATGCCTGCAGCTCCAGGGTTAATATGTAGCAGCCCAAGCGTCTTGTCGTACTTTACCTTCAGAATGTGTGAATGACCGGCGATGAAGAGCTGGGGTGGGGAGGCATAGATACGCGAGCGGATACGTGGGTCGTAGTTACCAGGATAACCACCGACATGTGTCATGAGTACATCGACGTCTTCACAACGCCAGCGTAGTATCTCAGGATACATAAGGCGCAGTTCGATCCCGTCACAGTTGCCGCAGACAGCACGTAAGGGACGGAACTCTGCCAGACGGTCTGCTACCTCAGTGGAGCCGATGTCGCCGGCATGCCATATCTCGTCGCAGGGCTCAAAATAATGTAGGTATTTATCGTCCCAGTAGGAGTGTGTGTCACTGATTATTCCAATCTTTTTCATCGTTCACGAATAAAGTTCACAATAAATTCTGTTGTCTTCTCCAGTCCGAGCAAGGAACTGTTGATGCAGAGATCGTAACTCGCAGCATCGCCCCATCGCTTTCCTGTATAGTAGTTATAGTACGATGAACGCTTGCTTTCTTCATTATGGATGATCTTCAATGCCTCGTCCTTACTGCACTGATGGCGTTTCATCACCTGTTCAGCACGCCAGTCTATATCGGCTGTGATGAAGATATTCACCAGATGGGGCTCGTCACGCAGGATATAATCGGCACAACGGCCCACAAAAACGCAGTTGTCCTCGGCAGCAGCTTTCTTGATGGCATCACTCTGGAATTGAAACAGATTCTCCTGTGAGAAATTATTGCCGTAGAAACTGATATTGTTTAACTGTGCCACGGGCTGATGAAACAGTGACTTGAAGAATCCCTTGTTCTCATCATTCTGCTCAAAGTATTTTTCGGAGAAGCCACTCTCCTTGGCAGCGAGATTCAGAATCTCCTTGTCATAGAACTTATAGCTCAAAGCCTTTGCCACCGCCTGTGCTATAACTCTACCGCCAGAACCTAACTGGCGTCCTATACATATTAGTTTATAATTCATAATTCACAATTCTTTATTTTTCACTCTTCACTCTCAACTCTCAACCCTTTATTCCTCTAACATAGTGCACCAGGAACGGAATGGTCATCAGAGTTGACGCAAGGTCACTCAGTGGCATTGAAATCCATACTCCGTCAAGTCCTATGAATAACGGTAATATAAATGCTAATGGTAGCAATACCGTCAACTGACGGGAGAGCGACAGGAAGATGGATATCTTGACCTTTCCGATGCATTGAAAGAAGTTGGTTGTCACGGCTTGGAAACCAACAATAAAGAATACCAGCATGCAGATACGTAAGCCGCGTGCCGACATTTCAATCAGTGTGGGATCTGCAGTGAAGATATGAGCAATGACACGAGGGCAGAGCATTGATAAGCCCCAGCCTACAAGTAAGATACCTGTTGCCGACAGGATAGCAAGTTTCAGGCATCGTAGCATACGGTCGTAGTTCTCTGCTCCGTAGTTGTATCCAACGATAGGTTGCATACCTTGTGTGATGCCGATAACAAACATGAAGAATACCATCACCATGGAGTTGGCAATGGAGTATGCTCCAACAGCCATATCATTGCCATAACGCACAAACTGGTTGTTCATGAAAATCACTATCACACATGCTGTGGCATTCATCAAAAATGGTGATACGCCTATGGCAATGATATTTTTGACGAGTTGTGAACGAAGCTTATAGATGCCACGTTTCAGATGTAGTAATTCTTTTTTGTTGGCAAAGATACTCATCTGCCAACATAGTGCCAGCGTCTGTGACGTGATGGTTGCTAGTGCCGCTCCGCGGATGCCCCATTTGAATACCCACACAAAGGCTATGACAAGAACAATGTTACACATCACCGTAAACAGTGTGGCATACATCGCATGACGAGGCTTACCTGCTGCACGAAGTACGGCATTCATACCGAAATACATGTGCGTAATCATGTTTCCGCCCAGAATGATCTGCATAAAATGACGGGCATAGGGCAGAGTGGCATCGGAGGCACCGAAGAAACGCAGAATAGGGTTCAGGAACAAGAGGCTGACAACCATGAATACGAAGCCTATGATGATATTCAGAGTGATGGTATTACCCAACAGGTGCCCTGCCGTCTCATAGTCTTTCTGTCCTAACTTCACGGAAATACATGTTGATGCACCCACTCCCACAGCTGCACCGAAGGCAGCACTGAGGTTCATAAACGGGAATGTGATGCCAAGACCGGCAATAGCTTCAGGACCCACCATCTGTCCTATTGAAGCACGGTCGATGATGTTATATAGGCTTGACGCTGTCATTGCAACGATGGCTGGTGTGGCATATTGCACCAGTAGTTTGCCTACGGGTTTTGTTCCTAATTCAAGTGTCGCTTGTTTGTTGTCTGTCATGGGTACAAAAGTACACAATTTCTTTCTAATTTAATGCGTCTATTCGAAGGAAATGATTATTTTTGCACGTGATGACAGAGCAAGGACTATCATTATATGAGTTGAATACGCTGGTTCGCGATACTATCGAAGGAGAGATGAACCAGGAATATTGGGTGCGTGCGGAGCTCTCTGAGATTAGGGAGAACCGTGGACACTGCTATATGGAACTGGTGGAAACTCGAGGGCCAAGGGTCGAGAGTCGAGGGTCGAGAGTCAAGGAACGGGAGTCGCTCCGCACCTCACCCTCCACACTTCACGAACCAATAGTTGCACGTGCCTCGGCTAAATGCTGGAAGAATACATGGACAATTGTCCGCCCACATTTTGAGCGTGTCACAGGACAGCCTATGCGTGCCGGCATGCAGGTGTTGCTGAAAGTCTATCCGCAGTTCCATGAGCTCTTCGGATTCTCGTGGATAGTGACAGATGTCAATCCGGAGTTTACGATGGGTGATATGGCACGTAAGCGACAGGAGATAATCAACCGACTGAAGGAAGAAGGTGTTTTCGACCTTCAGAAATCACTCTCTCTGCCGATGTTCTGTCAGAATATCGCTGTCATCAGCAGTGCTTCGGCAGCAGGCTATGGCGACTTCGTCAATCAGTTAGAGAATAACCCCTACGGCTTCCAATTTAACATCACCCTCTTCCCAGCCACCATGCAGGGCGACCAGATGGAGCAGAGCATCATTGCGGCACTGGAGAAAATCTATTTCGAGTACTCTGAGTACTCCGCTTCTCTCGACTCTCGACCCTCGACCCTCGACCAATTCGACTGCGTCGTCATCATCCGCGGTGGTGGTGCCACCACCGACCTGTCGGGTTTCGACACCCTTGCATTGGCAGAGAATGTCGCCAATTTCCCATTGCCTGTCATCACAGGCATCGGCCATGAGCGCGATGAGAGCATCCTCGACATGATTTCCTATCGACGGGAGAAGACCCCTACCGCCGTAGCGGCATTCCTCATACAGCATTTGCTCGACATTGACTCTTTCCTCAATGATGCACAGGAGAGAATCATAAGGAACGTCAGTCAGCGTATGGAGCTGGAGCGCCAACGGCTTGGCAACCTCACTTTACAATTACCGCTGCTTATAAAAGGTTCGCTGATGAAAGCCGCTCATAGACTCGACATGCTGGAACAGCGTGCTGTTTCCGCTGACCCGGCAAGACTGCTGCAACGCGGCTATAGCATCACCACTCATAACGGTAAGATAGTACGCGATGCCAAAGAGCTGAATCCTGGCGACATCATAGAGACGCGTCTCGCAGAAGGCTCCATTATAACCCTTTTCAAGGAGTCCAAGGAGGGGTCTCCCCAATCCCTCCAAAGGGAGGGGCTTCCCACCTAGCTCAATGTAACTTTCCTAAACGACTAAACGACTAATCCTCCAAACGACCAAACATTAACCCATAACCCTTCATCAACACCAATATGTCCTACGAAGAAGCAATCAAACAGCTCGACACCATCGTCAATAAGATGGAAAGCAACGAGCTCGATATCGACCAGATGGCCGAACAACTCAAACAGGCGAAGAAACTCATCAAGCTCTGCAAAGACAAGCTTACAAAGACTGACGAGGAAATAAAAACGCTGTTACAGGCCGATGGCGAGTAACAGCGCATTGAAATACCTATCTATGTGATTATCTGAGACCACGATTCAACAGCGTGACATTGAGAAGCATACGATACTTCCTGAACTGCTGTTCATCGAGGAAACTTTTCATGCTGCTGAGATTTCTGTTGACAGCCTCATTAACTTTTGCCTGACGTTTTGCCTTACGGGCAAAACCTGCCTGACGCATGTCGTGGCTGAACATTTCATTCACGTACAGCATCTTTTCGTACTGCTCTTGGTCAACGCCAAGTGCACGACCAAGACTTCTGGCGTTTATATTGAATCTATAGACATTGCTATATCCAATAGCCTTTGCAGTAGCATTATTACCTTCTGCCATTGCTGCGGTCATGCTGAGCATAACGACAGCTGTTAAAAACAATCTTTTCATCTTTTTACCCTTTCTTTTTTGGAGGTCCTCACGGCCTCATTACATAATACAATTGTTATCCTTTTGTCGTTTTCGACGGTGCAAAGGTAAAGGCTATCATTCGACATATCGGCAAGGAATGTGCGAGTTTTTACGAAAAACCGTCGTTTTGTTGACACAAATCAAAAAAAGCCGCCCTAAAAGTGTGGAATTCGTAGTTTGAAAAATAAAACACCGTTTTTATTTTGCTGTCTCCTCGTTTAGCAGTACCTTTGACGCCACAAAAGGTAAAGTATAATTATTTAAGGTATGAAGAATATAGATTGGGCAAGTTTGTCCTTTGGCTATATGCCAACAGATTACAATGTACGCTGTTACTATCGTAATGGCAAGTGGGGTGAGATTGAGGTTTGCTCTGATGAGTACCTGAAACTTCACATGGCAGCAACATGTCTGCACTACGGTCAGGAGGCTTTCGAAGGATTGAAGGCTTACCGTTGTCCAGATGGTAAGGTACGTACTTTCCGCGTTAAGGATAATGCAGCACGTTTGCAGTCCACGTGTCGTGGTATTATGATGCCTGAAGTTCCTACGGAACTATTCGAGGAGATGGTCACAAAGGTGGTACGCCTCAATCAGGAGTATATCCCTACCTATGAGAGCGGTGCTACGCTCTATATCCGTCCTCTTCTTATCGGCACCAGTGCACAGGTGGGTGTCCATCCTGCAGAGGAGTATATGTTCATGATATTCGTTACACCGGTAGGTCCATATTTCAAGGGCGGCTTCCAGAGCAATCCTTACGTCATCATCCGTGACTATGACCGCTCGGCTCCGCTTGGAACAGGTAAGTACAAGGTGGGTGGTAACTATGCCGCATCACTCTTCGCAAATAATCTGGCTCATGAGAAGGGTTATGCCTGCGAATTCTATCTCGATGCAAAGGAGAAGAAATATATCGATGAATGCGGTGCTGCCAACTTCTTCGGCATAAAGAACAATACATATATCACTCCGAAATCAACCAGTATCCTGCCGTCAATCACCAATAAGAGTCTGATGCAGGTAGCAGAGGATCTCGGCATGAAGGTGGAGCGTCGTCCTATTCCAGAGGAAGAGCTTGACACCTTCGAGGAAGCTGGTGCATGCGGTACAGCAGCCGTCATCAGTCCAATCTCTTATATCGATGACCTCGACACTGGCAAGCGTTATAACTTCGGTGAGAAGCCGGGGCCACAGTCGAAGCGTCTCTTCGATACCCTCCGTGCCATCCAGTATGGTGAGATTGAAGACAAGCACGGTTGGACAACTGTGGTGATTGAGTAAGAGGCAGTTATCCGTACGACTCGACTAGAGATACTAGTACGACTAGAAATACTAGAACAACCAGAAAAAACAAAATAAGATGGGAACAAATCAAGATTATAAGAACAGAGCCTTAGCCTCGTTGGAAGGCAAATGGACGAACAGTGCTATCGTCACTGTTATCATGCTTCTCCTTTCTGGGGGTATAGGAACTATATTCAACGCTGTACTTTTCAATGGCTCCAGTACCTTGTGGACGTTACTGTGCCTGCCGTTGTCTTGGGGATATATGGTATATTTCCTCAATCTGATTCGCAAAGAGGATATCAACTTTGAACGTCTGTTTGATGGCTTCAAAGACTATGTACGCATCTTCCTCGCTATGTTCTTGGTAGGAATATGTGCATTCGTGGGCTTCTTGCTGTTGATTATTCCTGGCATTATTGTTGCGTTGATGTTATCTCAGACAGCTTTCATCCTGAAGGATGACCCGAGCATCAGTGTGGCTGACGCCATGAAGAAGAGTAAGGCTATGATGGACGGACACAAGGCAGATATGTTCTGGCTTGACGTTAGTTTCCTCGGATGGATTATACTCAGTATCCTGACCTGCGGACTTGGTTTCATCCTTTTGCTTCCTTATATAGAAACGACTCTGGCTCATTTCTATGAGGATCTGAAAGCAAATACAGCATGGGAAAAGGAAAATTAGCCAAATTCGCTGATATGGCGACATATGAGAACGTGTTTCAGTACCCTTATTCGGTGGTGGAACACGTTCCGTTTGAGATGCAAGGCAAATGGCACGAAGACTATTTCCATAACGACAACCCCATCGTATTGGAATTAGGATGCGGCAAGGGTGAATACACCGTTGAGCTGGCGAAGCGATACCCCGATATGAACTTCATCGGTGTTGACATCAAGGGAGCACGTATGTGGACAGGAGCGACACAGGCCGTCAATGAAGGTCTGAAGAATGTGGCGTTCCTGCGCACACACATCGAGATCATCGACCGTTTCTTCTCGCAGGATGAAGTACAGGAGATTTGGCTCACCTTCTCTGACCCACAAATGAAGAACCCTCGTAAGCGTCTAACCTCGACATTCTTCATGGAACGCTATCGTCGCTTCCTTGTTGATCGTGGCACCATCCATCTCAAGACCGACTCCAACTTCCTTTTCACCTATACTAATTATGTGGTGGAGACAAACCACCTGCCGGTGATTTTTAAGACGCCCGATCTGTATGCCCCTGTGGTAAGCGGTTTACCCGCAGACTCTGTCGCCTCTTCCATTCAGACTTATTATGAGAAGATGTGGTTGGAGCGAGGCATCAGCATCAAATACCTACAAATGCAACTACCACATGAGGGTGAACTCGTTGAACCCGATGTAGAAATAGAACTCGATGAATACCGTAGCTACAAACGCGACAAACGCTCGCCAAAGACAACGGCCAAATAAACATCTTCTTATGCACTTATCCCGTATTTACATACTTCTGTTATTGCTCCTGCTATGTCCCCTTTCAATCTTTTCCCAGAATAACTGGAAAAAGATACTGCGGACAAAGGATGCTGCTTTCTATGCTACGCCTGAAGCACAACGCATAGGCGACCAGCTGTTGTTATATCAGCGTGTCACGGGTGGATGGCCAAAGAATATAGACATGACCCGTCAGTTGACTGACGAGGAAAAAGCACAGGTGCTGGCAGAGAAGAACAAGCGGTCTGATTCCACCACAGATAATGATGCCACGGTAATACAGATGGGTTTCCTTGCCCGACTCTACCAGGCTACAGGTAAGAAGGAATACCGGGATGCTTTCGGCCGGGCTGTCGATTATCTGCTTAGCGGACAGTATGCTAATGGCGGATGGCCACAATTCTGGCCGGAGATGCATGGCTATCAGGTGCATATCACCTATAATGATGATGCTATGGCAAACACGATGATGCTGTTGAAGGATATTGCGGATGAGAAAAAACCATATAATAATCAGCTCACCGACCAAGAGCTGCGCAGTAGGGCACAGCAAGCCTATGACAAGGGGGTGGAGTGTATTCTCAATACGCAGATAGTAGTAGATGGGAAACCGACTGTGTGGTGTCAGCAGCATGACCGTGAAACACTACAGCCTGCTCCTGCCCGTGCTTTTGAGCTGGCATCCTACTGCTCACAAGAGAGTGCGTGGCTCGTGAAGATTCTTATGCTGCACCCCAATCCTAATGAGCGCATTATCCGTGCTGTTAATGGTGCAATGGAGTGGTTTGAACAGCATAAGATAATGGGCTACCGACTGGTAAGAACCGGTAAGAAAGGTGAGCCAGACTATAATACACAGCTCGTGGCTGACTCCACTGCCGGTCCTCTCTGGGCACGGTTCTACGACCTTGAACATGTACAGCCCTTTGTGTGCGACCGTGATGGTGTTCCGCGTGCTCACCTCGAAGATATAGGCGCAGAGCGGCGCAATGGCTATTCGTGGTACAATGACCGCCCGTCACTCCTTTACCCTATTTATGAACAATGGAAAGAAAAGAACAAGATATGCTTTATCCCAAACAAATAGAAGAAGCGCTCGCCACAGTAACATACGCTGGCACGAAGAAGAACATCATTGAGAGTGGAATGCTGGCAGACCAGCCTTCAGTAGCTTACGACAAAGAAACAGACACATGGACTGTCAAAGTGGTCCTTCTCTTTCCGCGAGATACAGACCCGTTCCTGAAATCCACAGTAAAGGCTGCTGAGGCAGCAATCAGGTATTATTGTAAGGAGCAGGAATCTGGGAGCTGGGAGCAAAAGGGCGTGTCGAGTGCCTCGTCACTTAGTAACAAGGAGTTGAAAATAGAAATCCAGACCGAATTCAAGTCGGCTCCACGTCCGGAAGTGGGAAAACTACTGCCGAAGGTGAAGAACATCATTGCCGTGAGTTCCGGCAAGGGTGGAGTGGGGAAGAGCACGGTTGCTGCCAACCTCGCCATCGCCCTCGCACGCCTTGGTTATAAGGTGGGACTCCTTGATACAGATATCTTCGGACCGTCAATGCCGAAAATGTTCGACGTTGAGGACGAGCGTCCCTACGCTGTGGAGAAAGACGGTCGTCAGCTCATTGCCCCTATAGAGCAGTACGGAGTGAAGCTCCTCTCCATCGGCTTCTTCGTGAATAAGGATACGGCAACGCTGTGGCGTGGCGGTATGGCCACCAGTGCTCTGAAACAGCTCATAGCCGATGCCGACTGGGACGAGCTCGACTACTTCATCCTCGATACTCCTCCAGGTACCAGCGACATCCACCTCACACTCCTGCAGACACTTGCCATCACAGGTGCTATCATCGTCAGCACACCACAACAGGTGGCGCTCGCCGATGCTCGCAAAGGTATCGATATGTATCGTAACGACAAGGTCAACGTGCCCATCCTCGGTCTCGTTGAGAATATGGCGTGGTTCACTCCGGCCGAACTGCCAGAGAACCGCTACTACATCTTCGGTAAGGAAGGCACTAAGCACCTCGCTGAGGAGATGCACCTCCCGTTGCTCGCACAGATTCCACTCGTCCAGAGTATCTGTGACAATGGTGACAACGGTACCCCTGCCGCCCTTGACGAGAATACCGCCACCGGTCAGGCCTTCCTCGCTCTGGCACAGAGTGTCGTCACTGTCGTCAATCGCCGTAACAAAGAGCAGCCTGCCACGAAGATCGTCACCATCGACTGATACCTCACCTCCTACCTCTCCTGTGTAGGATGGGATTGGGGAAGGGACGGAACCACGAATTGCTCGAATAATACGAATATTTAAACAAAAACCTTATAAAACTCTTTCCAATAGCTTTTGGCACATTGTGCCTCTGTGCTGTAGCCTATACGAATCTGGTTGTAAGTGTGACTTTCACCATCTTCATATAGCCTGTACCACGCATCTTTAGGCTGTAAGCACTAGCATACAGGCATGGAGGTTCTTGATGGTTTTTGTTAATCTTAATTTTCGATTTTTCGCCTTTTTCGATGTTTTAGTAATTTATCATTCGTGCCATTCGGTAAATTCGTGATCTGTTAACGTTTACGTAATTAAATCATCGCGTTTTTTCTTGCATATTTAACAGTTTTTCACTACTTTTACGAAGTATTCTGTGCAGCGGCACAGGGATATTTTGGCAGTATGGCATGAAGCCTCTGCCCACTACTTTAAATACTAATTAACAATATACATACTATTATGAAACAAAAACTATTTGCTATTTTGACGCTACTACTGTGTCTATGCAGTGGGGCGGGTGGTGAGAGTCGTTTTGCTATAGCTGAGTGGAATGCCGGCGTGCACGGAAAATCTGATAACGATAGACGATGCAGGTGAGGAGGAAATAAACAAGGGTCTGCAACCAGAGGGCGTGATACTCTGGCTCAATATCTTGCAGTGTGCCTCCCATAGAACTGAGGGTGAGATAACCGCGTATGCCAAAGGTGCTGGGGATGAGCCATGAGACACCTTGCCAATAGCCTGGGATAGCTTCTCGTGGCCACGATACTCCTACAAGGAAGAGCATTGGGATGCTGGTGAAGACTACCAACAGCATGGTATTCTCACGATAGCGCACCAGACAGGATAGGAACATGCCGAAGAAAATACATGCAAACAGATACGGCACCATGAGTCCGAGAATGTCGGTGGGGGCGTAGAGTAGGGTGGTGTAGCCAAATAAGCGTGGTACACACAGGGCGATATATGTTCCAGTGACGGCATAGAGCATAAGATAGCATAGCGCCTTACCTAATACTATGCGGAAGACACCGCTGTAATGACTGTTGATAGGGATGAGGTCGCCAGTTGGGTTGGTCTCACGGGCTGTACCTGCCGACAGGCCGATGCCCAGCAGGAGGGTCTGCTGGAGGATGAGCAACAATACGCTGGGAAGGAGTGCATTACCATATCCGCCTGTTGCGTTGAACATTCGTATGGCCTCAATACGGATGGGGGCTGTGGTAATCTCGGCATCTCGTTTGGTGTAATTGCGTGAGCGTGCTGCCTGCAGCTGACTGTTTAGCTCCAGCGACACATTTGTAGCTGTTATGAAGATGGCTTTGTATGTGAGCATCAGTGCCATATCGCAGTATATGCTGATATGTGCCTGTTCACCACGCCCTAACCGTTGCTCGTAGTCGGCAGGGATATAGATGGCTCCGTATGCTTCCTGCTGACCTATGAGCGACTGTGACTCAGCGATGTTGTTACAGTAGTAGGCGACACTAACATCCGGTGAGGCATCGAAATGCTGAATGAAGGTGCGTGAGCTCTTGGAGTGCGACATGTCAATGACGGCAACAGGTACCTCGCGTACTACCTCATTGGTGTAGATCCATGAGTAGATGAGCGGATATATCAAGGGTACAATGATGAAGAAGATGAGCATACCCTCATCCTTGAAGGTATTCTTCATCTCCGACCACCAGATATAGCACATATCATGGAGTCCCTCATTGATTTGTCTTAATATATTCTTCATTCTCTAAACTCTAAGCTCTTGACCCTCCTCTCGCCTTTAGGCTTCCCCCTCGCCCCCCATCATTGTTCCCCTCGCCCTTCGGAGAGGGGTTAGGGGTGAGGCTTCTCGACTATGGAATATACACATACTCTAACATTGCCTTGCGTAACCTGTTAAGCGTCAACCAGGGCAGGAGGATAATCACCACACACAGGATGATATTCCACCACACGTCTGTCAGTGGGTAACCGTTGAAGATGGTTTTCTGATAGACCATATAATAGTGGCGCAAAGGGAATAGCCACGATAGCGCCTCAATGACATGATGCATGGCAAAGACCGGGTAGGTGGCTCCGCCAATGGAAAAGCCGAGGACGGCCCATAGGGAACAGATACTCATCGACATACGGAGGGAGGGTAGCAGTGAGAAAACGAAAATACCGAAACTCTCTGCGCCGATGACGGTGAGGAATGCCAACAGTATAATGCGCCAAGGGGCACAGGCATGGGGGAAGCCGAGATAGCCCAAGGTGTACCAATAGAATCCTAGCATTATTGAGAAAGACACGAGGAACTGTGGCAGGAATTTCCCTATGAGAGCAATGACCATATTACCACCGGATAGTTGAAGCCAGTCGCGGGAACGCTGGAATTTCAACTCCGTACCGATGGAATAGGCGGATATCAGGAAGATGAAAAGCATAATGATGCCTGGCACAAGGAACGTGCTGAGATAGGCATTGTAATTGCCCCATGGGTTGCCAACCATATGCAGGTCGATGACGATAGGCTGCAGAAAAGCGCGTATCTCAGTATTGCTCTTACCTATCGCTGATAGCTTTGCACTGCCTACGGCAGCAGCTCCTAAGGACATAACGGTCTTCATGTCGCGCAGCATAGTGCTACCGGCAACCATACATATCTCACTATAGTAGAACGATACGGTGGGCTGACGTTTTGCCAGCATGTCGGAGGTGGTGTTCTTTGGGAAATACATAAAACCGTAAATCTCACCACGTTGTATGGCACGGCGTGCATCGTTGACGGTGGGGTAGTGGGCAACGACCTTGGCCGACTGGAACGCATCGAGGCTATGGGTCAGTGCACGGGTGGTAATGGTGTTGTCGTGGTCAACGACACCACAAGGCAGTTCATCGGGGCTGCCGTTATTCAGCAATGATGTAAAGAAAAAGATTATGAAGACGGGGAAGAGCACTAAGGAAAAGAGATATATCGGGTTCTTGACTAATATGCCGCATTCGCGTTGTGCAACACGGAGAATGCGACCTACCAATCTAATCCGAACAAAAGGGGAACTATGTCTTGCAGTGCTCTTCATTCTCTCAACTCTCAACTCTCGACTCTCGACTTTTATCCCACTCCTCCCCTAGGGGAGTCTGTGAGTGGCATCACTTAATAACTAACGACATTCCTGGTCGCAGACCTTCTGCCTTCTTTGTCGGACGTGCCTTCACCTCGAAGGTCTTCAGGTCGTATTGCCCTGTGGTCTTCGTGGCTTTCCATGTGGCATATGAGCCTTCGTCTTTCAAGGATGTGACCTTCATCTCCACCTCTTTGTTGAATGCTGGCACGAAGGCTTTGAAGATGGTGCCTACTTGCAGACCTTGTAGCTGGTCTTCGCGTACATTGAAGGTGCCCCATAAGTCATCAATAATCAGGATGCTCATGATAGGAGAGCCAAGACCGACAAGCTCACCCACCTTAGGATAAATGGTGCTTACCTCGCCGTTGGCAGTGGCTGTCTGTACACTTTCCCTCAGAAGTGAACTGACAACACCCACGCTGTTACGGGCCATCTTGACCTGATTCTTCGTGATGCGTCGCTCTTGCTCACGGGCACCGCTCTTTGCCATCTCCCATTGGGAGCGCGCCACTTCTGTCTGTGCCTCTGCTACCTTATATGCGGCTAATGCCTCGTCGCGTTTCTGTGCTGTTGACACCCCCTCATCATAGAGACGCTGCATCCTGTCGTAGGTTTTCTTTGTCAGGTCACGGGCAGAAAGGGCCTGTTGGTAGAGCTGGTAGGCACTCTCGATAGTTTCCTTACGTGCTCCTGCGTCAGCGAGGTCACTGACGGCATCGGCAACATCGACAGCGGCCTTGCTTACTTGCTCCTGAGCATTGATTTCGGGCATCTCAAGGATGGCAAGAGTGTCTCCCTTATGTACGAAGTCGCCTTCCTTGACGCGCAGTTCCATGATTCGACCAGGCAACTTGCATGATACACGATACTCGCTGACCTCTACCTCTCCCTGAATGACTTCGGGAGTGCGGTCAAGGGCAAACCAGCCGATGACGGCAACAAGGACTATTACGACGATGATGCCGAGGACGGCTAAGATGATGTTGTTATGCTGTTCTTTTGCTGACATTGTTATAATTTACAATTTGACGATTTACAATTTACAATTTATATATAATTTATTGAGTAACATATTTTTCCTTATTCAATTCCCAACGCATGTCTGAGTTCTGTCTGTGCCAATATGACATCGATAGAGGCATCAATGCGTTGGGTTTCGGCTTTCTGCCATGCTGTTTGTGCTTCCATGACATTGGTGACGGTCATGACTCCCTCTTGGAAACCAATATTGGCACAACGGAGATTCTCTTCGGCACTACGCATATTGCTGTTCGCTTTGACGAGACGCTTACGGGCTTCATCGAGCTTGAAGCGGCATTGCGCTACCTGAAGGGAAATCTTTTCGCGCGCATCCTGCAATTCCAATTCTGCTATGCGTGTGGCAGAGCGTCCCATACGTATCTTGTAACGGCCTTCGTACCAGCTCCATATAGGCATCTGTACGAGGATGCCAACATTCCAGTTTTCTTTGAATTTACGCTCAAAACCATTGTATATACTGGGATTGCTCACAATGACACCTCCTGTGAGGGCTATATGTGGACGATAGAGGGCTTGGATAAGCTTCGTGGATTGCTTACTCATGTCGATGGCATTTTCAAGCAAACGTACTTCGGGACGCCTGGAATGGAGACTGTCCGAAAGACTCTCTTCCTCGCCTCTCGACCCTTGACTCTCGACCCTCGACTCTCGACCCTCGTCAGCCAACGTGATACCACTGTCGAGGGGCATTCCGCAGAGCTGGCAGAGATACATCTTCGTCAATGCTACTCCGTTTTCAACTCGTGTGACTGCCATCTCAGCCTCATTGACGGCTACGTCAACCTTCAAACCGTCGGCACGGGTGGCTACTCCTTCGCGAATGCATTTATTGACATCGTCACTGAGTTTCTTAACAAGAGAAAGATACTCATTGGCGAGACGTTCCTTGTTCTTTAGGGAGACGGCCATCCAATAGGCGTTGTCAAGAGCAAGAAGTGTCGCCTGGCGTAGGTTATCACTGTTGTTTGCCGCCATATCCCTGCTTATACGAGCCATTTTATTGGCTGCTGTAATGGCTCCACCCATATACACGGGTTGTGTCACTAAGATATTGCCGGCAAAGATGTTATGGGTGTTGGTACGGAAGGCACGCTCAAAATCGTGTCCAATGGCATCGCCCTTCTCGGAAATCTTTTGACCCATCTGTTGCGCGATAGCTCCCAGCTGTGCTGCTTCCTGGGCAGTGATGACACCTTGGGCTTGCATGGCGGCAATGGCATTGCCAATATGTGGCTGCAGGTTATTGACAGCATTAGTACCGACATTGTTTAGTGCTGCTTTCTGACGGTTGTTGAGAATTGATATCTCGCGTGAGAAAAGATCATAGCCTGCCATAGCATTGACACGTGGCAGATACTTTGTCTTTGCCTCACGAACAGCATCGGCAGCGATGTCTTGCTGTATTTTTGACACTTTCAGCTGCTTGTTGTTCTCAAGGGCCATCGTGCGCAGCTCGTTAAGGGAGTAGCTCTGAGCACAGAGTACAATGGCAAATAGCGGAAGTATTATGCTGAAATAAACTCTTTTCATTTGTTTTCTTATGTCATGACAACGATGCAAAGATACTAAAAGCGAGAGCAGAACAAAAAGAATCAGTTCTTTTTTATGCCGAGTGCATTGTATCTTATGCAAAGATACAAGTATGTGATTGAAAAGTAAAAGAAAAAGGCGTTTTTCTCATGCTTTTTAAGTACTTAGGTTATAAAGTTGTTTTTTTTTAAGAAAAAAAGAACAAGTTTGATTTCTTTTTCTTATCTTCGCAGCAGAATCTTATTGATGCAATGAAAAACAGTTCTGTCATACATAGGGTGTGCAGGTTCTACTACGATGGCTTTAGACAAATGACACTGGGTAGAACATTGTGGGCAATAATTCTGATAAAATTATTTATAATATTCGTGGTGCTGAAGATATTCTTCTTTCCTGACTTCCTGAAAAATAACGCAAAGGGAGATAATCCATCTTATGTAGCCACGGAGTTAGTCGAGAGGAGTAAGGAGTTCATGAAGTTCAAGGAGCAGGGAGTTCAAGAAGTTCAAGGCGTTCAAGGAGCAAGAGAACAGATTCCCAAACGACTAAACGACCAATCTCCCAATCTCCCAATCTCCCAAACAATAACCTATAACCTATATCATCACAATGAATCTATTACTAAACATCGATTTAAGCATGGTGGATTGGGCGAGAGCTCAATTTGCACTCACTGCAATTTATCACTGGCTCTTTGTACCACTGACACTTGGCTTGGCGGTTATAATGGGCATTATGGAGACACGCTATTACCTGACGAATGATGATTTCTGGAGAAAAATGGCAGTGTTCTGGCAGCGCTTATTCGGAATTAATTTCGCGATGGGTGTTGCAACGGGAATTATATTGGAGTTTGAATTCGGAACAAACTGGAGCAACTACTCCTGGATAGTGGGCGATATCTTTGGCGCTCCGCTTGCCATCGAGGGCGTTGTGGCGTTCTTTATGGAATCTACATTCGTTGCCGTGATGTATTTCGGATGGAAAAAGGTGTCTAAGGGATTCCATCTGGCTTCCACATGGCTGACGGGACTCGGTGCCACTATCTCAGCATGGTGGATTCTTGTAGCAAACTCATGGATGCAGAATCCTGTGGGATGTGAGTTTAATGCTGATACAATGCGTCACGAAATGGTGTCATTCGTCGATGTGGCATTCTCACCATTTGCAGTTGGGAAATTCTGTCATACGGTGACATCAGCATGGATTATCGGAGCAGTGTTCACTATTGCTGTAGGCTGCTGGTACCTGATGAAGAAGAGAGAGACGAAACTGGCCGTTGAAAGCATAAAAATTGGTGCTGTAGTGGGACTCGTCGCTGCTTTGTTGGCTGGTGCTACAGGACATATCTCTGGTGAACAGGTGGCAAAGTCTCAACCGATGAAGCTGGCTGCAATGGAAGCATTATATAACGGTGGCATAGACCAGAGCCTTACTGCGGTGGCATGGGTGAATCCTTTCGTGCAACCTGACTATGCAACGGAAGAGGAACCGCCACTGCGTATCGCTATGCCGTATGCTCTGTCTGTGATGGCTACTCGCGATATACATGGATATGTGCCTGGTGTGAACGATCTTATCAATGGCTATACTACACCTGATGGCAAAACAGAACCGTCGTATGCGGAGAAAATAGAACGTGGCAAGAAGGCTATCGCGGCATTGGCGGAATACAGGAAAGCTAAACAGGAGGGCGCTGATGAAGAAATTCTCAATTCTCAATTGTCAATTCTCAATTTCAACATGAAATACTTCGGCTATGGATACGTTAAGGATGTCAATCAGCTGGTTCCTTTCATCCCTGTTAACTTCTGGGCATTCCGTGTGATGGTGGCCTTCGGTTGCTTGATAATATTGTTCTTTGCCGTCGTACTCTTCATGGTTTATAAAAAGGATATCACCGCTCTGCCGGCATGGCATTATATGATAGCTGTCATATTACTGCCGTGTGCCTATATTGCAAGTGAAGCGGGATGGCTCGTGGCAGAGTTTGGCAGACAACCGTGGACTATCCAGAACATACTGCCTACATGGGCTTCCGTAAGTAACCTTAGTAGCTGTTCTGTCGCAACAACATTCTTCCTGTTCCTTATACTCTTCACGACAATGCTCGCTGTCGAAATCAGCATCATGCTTAAACAAATCAAGAAGGGACCAGGAGAATAGTTATCACTCTCTATATTCTTCATTCTTAATTATTAATTCTAAATTTTTAATTATTAATTATGATAGCATACACATTCTTACAACAATATTGGTGGTTCTTGGTATCATTATTGGGAGCCTTACTGGTGTTCCTGATGTTTGTTCAGGGAGCTAACTCGATGATATTTCAACTTGGATGGGATGAGAAATCACGACGATTGATAGTTAACTCCACAGGAAGAAAATGGGAGTTTACATTCACAACATTGGTGACATTCGGAGGGGCGTTCTTTGCGTCTTTCCCGTTATTCTACAGTACCAGTTTCGGAGGTGCATACTGGCTATGGATGATTATTCTGTTCTCGTTTGTCTTGCAGGCTGTAAGTTATGAATTCCAGAATAAACTGGGAAATCTGCTTGGGACAAAGACATTCCAGACATTCCTTGTCATAAATGGTATACTCGGGCCGGTTCTTCTTGGTGGTGCAGTGGCTACATTCTTCACAGGCAGTAACTTCATTGTAGATAAGATGTGCCTTACTGACGGTATGCAACCGGTAATCAGTCGCTGGGCGAATTGCAGTCATGGACTTGATGCACTGCTGAATGTGTGGAATGTGATATTCGGTATCGCAGTGTTCTTCCTCGCTCGTATCTTGGGTGGCTTATATATTATAAATAATGTGGAAGACAAAACTATGCGTTCACGGGCGAGTGTACAGCTGATAGGGAATACCATAGCATTCTTGGTATTCTTCTTGCCGTTCCTGGTGTATGTATTACTGAAGGATGGTTTTGCGTATGATCCTGTGACAGGCGTTATCGCAATGGAACCAATGAAGTATATGCATAACTTGCTTGATATGTGGTATCTTACTATCGTTCTGCTTATCGGTGTGGTATTGCTGCTTTGGGGTATAGCGATAGAGCTACTGCGTGGTCGCAAATCGTCAAATAGTAAATTGTCAAATTGTCAAATCTCGGGCATTTGGCCTGCAGGTATTGGTGTGGTGCTGGTTGTTTTGGTATTGCTACTATGCGCAGGATGGAATAATACAGCTTATTACCCATCTACAGCAGACCTGCAGAGTTCTTTGACAATAGCTAATTCCTCATCAAGCGAGTTTACCCTGCGCACAATGGCTATCGTTTCTCTATTAATTCCATTTGTGTTGGCGTATATTATTTATGCTTGGAGAGCTATCGATAGTAAGAAACTTACTCAAGACGAGATTGATAATGATCACGCGTATTAGTTAGGAGAAAAACGCTCGCTGAAAGGGCGAAAATATCGTCATTTTGCAACGATGAGCAAGAGGTAGGGAGGATTCTTGCTCATCGTTTTGTCATAAAACCCGAAAAATTTACTTGTTTTCAAAAATAATCTCAAAAATATTTGGCTGGTGTATAAAATGGTTGTACCTTTGCACTCGCTTCGCTCAAAAAATCGCGTAGCGTATAAGAAAGTGATCTTTGAAACAATTCCATAACGAAGACAAGTAGTACAAGAAGCGGTGCCGTGCATATTGTGTATATTATATATATAATAATGTATGGTACTGGGTAAAGAAACCTTTTGATTCTATTGAGACTTCTTGATCCGGAGCATTCTGAGTATACAGACAAATATGATTCAAAAATATACAATTCTTCAAGGCTCGAGTGAAGAGAGCGCTTGCTTTCTGTTCCGAGAGGCGCAGAAGAATTGTGGAAATTGAATCTTCGATACAATTTCTACAATGGAGAGTTTGAT
>JAFZVR010000023.1 GCA_017617725.1 Prevotella sp. | reverse complement strand
CTCAACCAACATACCGCCTCGCGGTACTAACGAAAGGCGACTTGATTGATCAGAGGAATAAGCTACGTAGGTCAGGACTGGAGCCGTTCTTTGACCATGTGAGCATCGTGGCCGACAAGACAGAGGACGAATACCGTCAGCTATGCAAGGATATGGATATAAAGCCGGAGGAGTTGCTGATGGTTGGCAACTCATTCAAATCGGACATTGAACCAGCACTTGCCATAGGAGCATACGCTGCATATATACCGTTCCACGTAACATGGGCACATGAACATACAGAGACGTATGACCATGAACGACTCGTTACACTGTCTCGTTTCAGCGAGCTATGTTACTTGTTAAATGGGCATGTCTAAAGTTATTTCGAAAATGAAAAAAATCCTCACTATAATTCTTACGCTATTAACTCTCCCCCCCTTTTTGGGGAGGGCCGAGGTGGGGCCTCAAGAAGGTTGGAGCTCAGTGCCAATCCCTGATGCGGTCTGGGAGCGGATGCAGGGAAAATCATATACTGATAACCCATATATCAAGCGTAGTGATCTACGTTATCTACGTCTGCTACATGTAGATAAAGAGGGTAAGGAGCATGTTGGTGAGATGGTATGTAATAAAGTTATTGCCGATGACCTTATCGACATCTTCCGAGAGCTATACCGGCAACGCTATCCCATAGAGCGTATGCAACTCATTGATGACTATGATGCCAATGATGAGAAGTCGATGCGTGCAAATAACACCAGCTGTTTCTGCATGCGTATAGTAAAAGGTAGCAAGAAACTTTCGAAACATGCTCAGGGGTTGGCCGTTGATATCAACCCACTGTATAATCCCTATGTAAAAGTTGGGAAGGATGGAAAACGCACTATTCAGCCGTCAAATGCTGCTACCTATTGTAACCGTCAGGGTAAATACCCTTATAAGATTACTGTCGGCGACAAGTGCCACAGACTATTCATCAATCACGGCTTTCGATGGGGCGGTGCGTGGCGCACACTGAAAGACTACCAGCATTTTGAGAAGTGATTACAAATACTCTGAGAAGTCGGTGAGACGCATATCACCCTTACGCAGGTAGGTATCGTGGAAAGCAAGGGCAGCACGCATATGCTGCGGCTCATGACCAGCTGGTGCGATATGCTTCAGATAGTCGCGCAGAAGGGGTTTGTAGTCTGGGTGCGCACAGTTCTCTATAATCTCATGCGCTCGATGGATTGGGCCTTTTCCGCGTAAATCTGCAATTCCTTGCTCTGTCACAATAACATCTACATCGTGCTCTGTAGAGTCGACATGACAGCACATCGGTACAATGGCAGAAATCTTACCGCCCTTCGTCGTGGATGGCGTTGTGAAGATACTGACATAGCCGTTGCGCTCATAGTCGCAGGAACCTCCGATACCGTTCATCAGTGATGAACCGCACACGTGACTGGAGTTCTCATTACCATAGATATCACACTCCAAAGCAGTGTTCAGAGCGATTACTCCCAGTCGACGAATCACCTCTGGAGAATTAGCTATCTCGCTCTGACGCAGCGTGAGATGTTTAGAGAAATAGTCTATATTATCATATACCATCTGCAAACGCTCATTGGTAACAGTCATAGCCGTAGCAGAGGCATTGATAATCTTTCCTTCCATCATATGATGGATAGCAGCATCCTGTACCACCTCGCTATAGACATGGAAACGAGGTATCAACGGACTGGCAGCAAGAGCTTTGAATACGGCGTTACCAGTGGCACCGACACCACTCTGCACCGGCAGGAACTGTGATGGGATATGTCCGCGACGCATATCACCAGCAAGGAGCTCAGCCACATTCTGACCAATAGCCGTCGTAGCCTCATCGGGCTCATTGAAGGTACGTGCCTCCTCTGGGATGCAACACTCTACCACGCCCTCTATCTTCCAAGCATCAATGGCAATGAAATTATCACCCACGCGGTCGTATGGCGACATAATCGGAATCGGCGGACGACCAAAACCACACTCCGTTGGCTCGTAGCAATCGTGCAACAAACAAGAATTAGGATTATGGAAGGTATTATGTTCAATGATGATGTGCTTAGCAAGACGCACGATGGTGGCAGCGATACCTCCAGCTGACGTGAGATGTGCCTTACAGATGTCCTGTCCTTCAATGAGGTCGCTGACCTCTATAATCGCCCAGTCTATCTCACCATAGAATTTACGGCGCAAACGCTCAGCCATATGACCAAGATGGGTGTCCTCATATTCTATCTCACCGAGATTAGTATGCTGGCGGAAATCTTTATTGGTAGAGAACGGAGCACGGAAACGCAACGCCTGAGCTGCCGCCATATCACCTTCGATACTCTGACATGTCGATGCTCCGGTTAGGATTCCCACACCAAACTCTTCGCCACGCTCATGGAGTTCACGGGCACGTTTCGACAGTTCACGGAACGTCGCCTTCGGACAACCAGAAGGAGTGAAGCCCGACAGTCCCAACATCTGCTTATCTTTAATCATTGATGCTGCCTCGGCAGCTGTAATACGCTTGTACATTTGCTTTTTTACAGTTTGTTGGGCGCGAAGGTACGAATAAACTTGCAAAGTCAACTGAATGATTGTAATTTTATTCACCTTGCGGCGCATATTTATCCTTTTTTGCAAGAAATACGAATGTTTTCTCACTATACTGCACTGATTTACTTGTTTTTGTTTGGCTTTTCTTTTTGTTAATATTACCTTTGCCGTACTCAAGTATATAAGAACACGCACGCACATGGCAAAACATCCATTATGGTCAGATGAATACTGGCTGTTGCTAATGCAACTATACCGCAAGAGACCTGCGGGACTGAAGCCACTCTATTACCGTGGATTGGTGGATCTGGCATTAGAGCTACATATCCGTCCACAGTTTCTACACCAGCAGATGTTCCGGTTGCGACAGTTAGACTCTCCGAAACTGGAACAGTTGTGGAATAAATACAGCAAGAATCCGCAGAAACTGTCTCGTGGAGTACGACTGCTACGGCAGATGAAAGGCTTCGGACAAGCTAACGAATTCTATGACGGTGTTACCATCGTGGAATCATGGGAGAGAGATTTCCTGCCTATTGACGGGCGACCGGAACTAACACCTGTGAAGCTCATCATGGTGCTGGACCTCTATTTCCGTCTGACACCAATAACGATGGTTGTGGAAACACCTGAGGTAAAACAGCTTGCACGAAAAATGAAGATTACCCCTGCTACCGTGGTTGAAGTGATGGATGTATACAAATACTGCGACCCATACATAAACAAAAATGAGGTAACTTCACCAGAACTGCTTCCTTCATGTAAAGAAATATGGGAACGTTACGGTGAAGACCCCGATAAAGTTGCTGCTGAGGCAGCACAGCTGCTCGCATATTTCTAAAATGGCACAACGACTGATACAGGAACAGGTTCAGAAACAGCAGCTGTTACAGCGGCTGTCGGCACAACAGATGCTTTTAGTGAAGCTTCTGGAAATGCCATTGACGGAGCTGGAAGAGAAGGTGCATGCTGAACTGGATGACAACCCAGCGTTAGAGAGCTACGAGGAGCTGGGAGCAAAGAGCAAGGAGCAAGAGGACTATGACGAGCGAGGAACGAGGAACGAGGATCAAGAAAGTGAGGACTACGAGACTCAAAGCGAACGCGAAGAGCGCATAGATGCTCTCGACAAGGCGTTGGAAGGACTGGGACGCGACGATGAGATGCCGGAATATTCCAATACTGGCAACCACACACAAGGAGCTGACTATGAGGAGATGGTATATGGCGACACCACATCCTTCTATGACAAACTGATGGAACAGGTGGGCGAACTGGAACTGACGGAGCATCAGCGTACCATACTGGAGTA
Source organism: Prevotella sp. (assembly GCA_017617725.1). Lineage (GTDB taxonomy): Bacteria > Bacteroidota > Bacteroidia > Bacteroidales > Bacteroidaceae > Prevotella. Next base: position 3,891 of record JAFZVR010000023.1, on the reverse strand, counting down.
TGTCATCGGATCGCTCGATGACGATGGATTACTGCGAAAAGACAGCGATACCCTTAGCGACGAACTCGCCATCTTCCATAATATTGATGCATCTGCGCAGGATGTTGACGAGGTAATCAAGCTGCTACAGTCTTTCGATCCTGCAGGGATTGGTGCACACAACCTGCAGGAGTGTCTGCTATTGCAAATAGAGAGAAAAAGGGCAGAAGCCCCCTCCAACCTCCCCCTCAGGGGGGAGACTTCTAAGACACCCCATCCCTCCAACCTCCCCCTCAGGGGGGAGACTTCTAAGACACCCCATCCCTCCAACCTCACCATCAAGGAGGATGACCAAACGGCCAACTACGACCTGCTTCATACCATTATTGCTGATTACTTCGAAGCATTCAAGAAGAAACATTGGCATAAGATACAGGTTGCACTACAGCTCACCGATTATCAAGTAGAGTGCATACAGAAAGAGATAAAACGGCTGAACCCTAAGCCTGGAGCAGCCCTCGGGGAAGCCGAAGGACGTAATATACAACAGATAACCCCCGATTTCATCGTGGATACCAGTGATGACGGACATGTAACCTTCAGTCTCAACCAAGGTGACATACCGGAATTATACATTTCGGAATCATTCACCGATATGTTGGCTACATATAAGGACAACAAGGAGAGTATGAACCGTCAGCAAAAAGAAGCATTGCTATATGCAAAAGGAAAGGTGGACAAAGCACGGAGCTTCATAGAGGCCATAAACCAGCGCCGTCAGACTCTCTACCTGACGATGAAAGCTATCATCGAGTGGCAACGGAAATTCTTCCAGGATGGAGACGAGAGCGATCTGAAGCCTATGATACTAAAGGATATCGCTGACAAAACCGGTCTTGATATATCCACTATATCGCGTGTAAGCAATATCAAATATGCCCAGACACGATGGGGCGTCTTCCCACTGCGCTTCTTCTTCAGCGATGGATACACTACGGATGATGGTGAAGAGATGTCGACACGAAAGATAAAAATCGCACTGAAGGAGATGATTGAAGCTGAAGACCACAAACATCCCATGAGCGATGAACTACTGGCAAAGAAGATGAAAGAGAAGGGATTCCCGATAGCTCGACGTACCGTAGCAAAATACCGGGAACAGATGGGACTGCCTGTAGCACGACTGCGACGGAATTAAAAGGCTATGAAAGAAAAAGAACTGATATGGACAGCGAAGGTGGTGAGCATTGTGTTCACACCATTCTACCTACCCCTGACGGGATTGGTAGCACTATATATATTCAGTTACCTCAACGTACTTCCACTGGCATATAAACTGGTGACACTCATCACAACATATATCTTTACGGTACTGATGCCGACACTCCTCATCCGACTGTATCGTCGTTATCAAGGGTGGTCACTACTACAGCTGTTTAGTCGTGAGCGACGTGTCGTACCGTATATCATATCTATCCTATGCTATTTCACCTGCTACCACTTTATGCATGTCTACCACATGCCACATTTCATGAGTTCCATCCTTGTGGCAGCATTGGTAATGCAGATAGCATGCGCAATTATAAATGTGTGGTGGAAAATATCCACACACACAGGAGCAATAGGGACAGTGACAGGCGGACTACTCGCTTTTTCACTGATATTCAATTTTAATCCCACTTGGTGGCTGTGCCTCGTACTCCTCCTCGCTGGTATGGTGGGGACCAGTCGTATGATACTTCGTCAACATACTCTGGGACAAGTATGCGGTGGATTCGGTGTGGGGCTGCTTTGCGGGTTCACTATGATATTAGTGGTGTGACATCGTTGAAGGGTTATAGGTTATGGGTTATGGGTTATGGAATAAAAGAATGATATAAAATATATGGAAAACTTTAAGTTGTTTTCATTTGAGAATTTGGACGTGTATAAAGACGCGAGGCTTCTTGTTAAAGATGTCTATAGGCTACAGCATAGATTTCCAAAACAAGAGATTTATGCTTTGGGAGACCAAATACGCAGAGCCGCCTCGTCAGTGACTTCTAACATCGCAGAGGGAAGTGGCAGAAAATCGTTCAAGGAAAAAATTCATTTCATAGAGATTGCATACGGATCTCTGATGGAAACTTTCAGTCAACTCCAAATAGCACAAGACCTTGGATATCTTACAGATGAGGATATCGATGTAATAAGACCACAATTCATCAGCATTGCTAAAATGCTTTCTGGATTGAAGAGCTATTTTGAGAACAGTTCCATGAGTTCAATAACCAATAACCAATAATCAATAACCATTTTTATAATAGATGAAACCATTAGTAAGTATTATCATGGGTAGCACGAGTGATCTACCCATTATGGAGAAAGCATGTAAGTGGTTAGACGAGAACGAGATACCGTTTGAGGTCAATGCGCTGTCTGCTCACCGCACCCCAGATGCTGTTGAGGCTTTTGCAAAGGGAGCGCAGGAGCGTGGCATAAAAGTGATCATCGCTGCCGCAGGTATGGCAGCAGCCCTACCGGGCGTGATTGCTGCACAGACATCACTGCCCGTCATCGGTGTACCTATCAAAGGTATGCTTGACGGCCTCGACGCTCTCTTGAGCATTGTACAGATGCCACCGGGAATACCCGTTGCAACCATGGGTGTCAACGGTGCCCTGAATGCCGCCATCCTCGCAGCACAGATTATAGCCCTCAGCGACTCCACTGTCGCAGAAAAGGTGGCAGCGCACAAAGCTGGACTCAGCAAGAAGATAGAAAAGGCTAACGAGGAACTGGCAGCGTTAGAGGGATATAAGTTTAAAGTTTAGAGTTTAGAGTTGAACGTCTATGGAAAGAAGAAAGACAAGCACTACGCATGTCGGGGCGATTGCCATTGGTAGCGACAGCCCTATACGCGTGCAGTCGATGACGACAACTAATACCAATGATACACAGGCATGCGTGGAGCAGGCAAAACGTATTATTGACGCAGGAGGTGAACTCGTACGTCTGACAACACAGGGACGTAGGGAGGCTGAGAATCTGAAGAATATCAGTGCTGCACTACGTGCAGAGGGCTATCAGACACCACTCGTTGCAGATGTGCATTTCAATGCTAACGTGGCAGATGTGGCAGCTCTCTATGCAGAGAAGGTGCGTATAAACCCAGGAAACTACGTTGACCCAGCACGTACCTTCAAACATCTGGAATACACCGATGAGGAATATGCCACAGAACTGGAGAAGATAGAACAACGCCTGAAGCCCTTCATCGCTATATGCAAGGAACATAAAACAGCAGTACGTATCGGTGTGAACCACGGTTCATTGTCCGATCGTATCATGTCGCGCTATGGTGACACTCCAGAGGGTATTGTAGAGAGTTGTATGGAGTTCCTGCGTATCTTCCGTAAATACGATTTTTATGACATTGTCATCTCTATAAAAGCAAGTAACACTGTTGTGATGGTACAGTCTGTACGTCTGCTCGTTCAACAGATGGACAAAGAGGATATGCACTATCCTCTCCATCTCGGTGTGACGGAGGCCGGCGAAGGTGAAGACGGACGTATAAAGAGTGCCGTTGGAATCGGAGCGCTACTGACAGAGGGTATCGGTGACACCATACGCGTGAGCCTCAGTGAAGAACCGGAAGAGGAGATTCCTGTGGCAAAGAAGCTGGTTGAACTGATTGATGAGTGTGCTGCACTGCGTAGGCAGGCAGAGGCCACCATCAAGGACGACACCATCACGCTGGAGCTTCCCGATAATCCAGAATCTCCAGATCAGTGGGAGACTCTGCAGCTCAAAGCAGCGATGGCTGTCGGAGCACTACTCATAGACCGTAAGGCAACGAAGTTAATAATTAGCCTCACCCCTAACCCCTCCCCTCAAGGAAGGGGAACAACCCTCGACCCTCGACCCTCG
>JAFZVR010000022.1 GCA_017617725.1 Prevotella sp. | reverse complement strand
CTGAAGGACATTACCAACCTCGTACTGAATCACCGTAACCATCCGAGTATCGTGATGTGGTCTATAGGTAATGAGATTCCAGAACAGTGGGATGCCGACGCAGGTGTCTATTGGGCAAAGAAACTGCAGGATACCATTCATGAGTTAGACCCTACGCGTCCTGTTACGCAGGGTATGGATCATGCTGAAGATGCCCTGAAGAGCGGCTTTGCACAGGTGATGGACATCCCTGGATTCAACTATCACTTGGATAAATACGAAAAGAACATGGAAAAGCTGACAACGGGTTTCCTACTGGGTTCTGAGACAGCATCGACGGTCAGTTCACGTGGTGTGTATAAGTTCCCTGTGGAATTGTCAGACTATTCTCAGTATGCATCCTACTCTCCTAATTATGATTCGTCAGTGGCAAAGACGGGTGATGGACAGTGCTCATCGTATGATGTGCAATGGTGTCCATGGAGCAATCTGCCCGATGATGATTTCATGGTAATCGATGACCGAAGCTATACAATTGGTCAATTTGTGTGGACGGGCTTTGACTACCTCGGTGAACCGACACCCTATGATGAATACTGGCCGGCACGTAGCAGCTACTTCGGTATATGCGACCTTGCAGGACTGCCAAAGGATCGCTATTGGCTCTACCGCTCACAGTGGAACAAGCAAGACCATACCCTCCATATACTGCCTCACTGGAACTGGACGGGACGTGAAGGACAGGTGACACCAGTATATGTATATACCGACTATCCAGAGGCAGAGCTATTCCTTAATGGTAAGAGCCAGGGACGTATTAAGAAAAATCCTGATGTACACACCCTCATAGCGCCGATACCAACGGTAAATGGTAAACAGTCAACTGTAAACAGCAGTTTGCTTGACCGTTACCGTCTGAGATGGAACGATGTGGTGTATGAACCGGGAGAGTTGAAGGTGGTAGCTTACGATGCTGCCGGCAATGCCGTACAAGAGGCAATGGTTGCTACTGCTGGTGAACCTGCAGACTTGCAGTTGGACATAGAACCAATAGAGGGTGACCTCGCTTTTGTGAAAGTGTCGTTGGTTGATGAAAAGGGCATCTTTGTTCCAACTGCCAGTGATAATCTCATTTTCGAGGTCACAGGAGAAGGCTCTTTTAAAGCAGTATGTAATGGTGATGCCACATCATTGGAGGTATTTACGGAGCCTCACATGCACCTCTTTAGTGGTGAACTCGTCGTTGTGGTGAAGCTTGGTAAGACAAGTGGGGCGACAAAGTTGACAGTAAGATGTCCAGAACGTAATATTATTAAATCAATAACCCTTTAACTCCTTTACCTCCTTTATCTCCTTTAACTTCCAAAAGTTAAAGTTCAAGCTTGAATTCCATCTCGCGCTTTTTCTGATAGTGCGCCCAGAACTGTTTTCTTGCAGCCATTGTAAGGGCTATTGCCTCTTTGGTATTGAACCCTCGTAGGCGTGCATACTCCTCTACAAGCAATTCGATAAAGTGTTTCGGTCCCCAGAGACGAATGAAACTGCAGCAGCCTTCTTTCATACTGACAGGACCGAAATGCATCCGGTTGATGTCAACGATGGAAAAGTGGTATTCTCCGTTGCTGTCACGTTCCCATAGTACATTACCAGGAGAGAAATCCAGATGAAGCACCTGTTTCTCGTGCATGTGTGCTGTGAAGGCGGCCAACGCCGTCGCTATGGGTGCATAAACGTTCTCCGGGGCATCGCCCAGTTCGTAAAGCATATGGCTGTAGGGACACTGAATACTGATAAACCATGAGTGTTGGAGCATTCCACAACAGCGGTCTTCAATGTATGCCACAGCCTCTGGCGTATCGATATTACGTTCCAAAAGGATAAAAGGATAGGTAAAGGCACGTCTGCCTTTCGGAATGCGCAACCCGGTAGAATAAACCAAATTACTGTGTAGCAACGGTTTCTTATAGCGCTTAACATTCAGGCATGTACCATCAGGAGCAGTAAATTTCTTTATCAGGTTACGTCGTCCACCATATATATACGTTCCTTCATCATCCATGCGTTCCGGCAATTGGCTGATGAAGGTACGTAGATGTTCGTATTTTGGATTAATATCGATGGTTCTCATAATAGCTTCTTGTATATTTCCAATACTTGTGCAGCCACATTACTGTTTTCAAAACGTCGGATATACTGTTGGCTTTTGGCAATCTTCGCTTCCCGGTCTTTGTTGCCATTAAGCGACAGGCAGATACCGTGTGCCATTCCTTCTACGTCATCGGGACCAACATAGATATTGTCGGGTCCTCCAGCTTCCTCAAGACAACTTCCTGTGCAGGCCACAACAGGTAAACCGCTCTGTATGGCTTCGATGATTGGGATGCCGAAGCCCTCATATCGTGATGGATAGACGCATACTTCAGCCTGTTGGTATAGAGCTGGCAGCTCAGCATACGGTATATGATGTAGGATTCTCACTCTATCAGTAAGGGAATGTTCCTTTACGTATGTTTCAACCTTTTCTGTATATGGTGTATGCCGCCCAATGATGACGAGAGAGATATCCTGTGGCACATACTCCATGGCTTTAACAGCGAGGAGGATATTCTTACGCTCTTCTATTGTACCCACACTGATGATATATCGTTGTGGCAGGTTGTATTTCGTCCTTATCTCCTGATACATTCTCTCTGCCACTCGCTCCTTAAACCTCGTGCCACAGCTTTGGTAGATAAGGTCTATCTTGTCAGGATTGACATTACCATAGTATATGATATCGTCTTTTGTACGTTCACTGATGGCAATGATACGGTCGGCCTCTGCTATGGTCTTGCGGAATTTCCATGCATATACCTTAGTGTCAATCCAGTTGTAATATTCCGGATGACGCAGGAAGATAAGGTCATGGATAGTGACAATGCTCTTTATGCCGGCCTTCTTAATGCCGAGTGGCAACTCGCCTGATAGACCGTGATAGAGTTGTATTCCATCGTGTAGTAAGTCCTCAACGATGCCGTGAGTGCGCCAGTAGGCCCCTCTTGTTTTGGTAATGAGCGAAGGATGACTCGTATTGCCGATATGCTTGGGATAGGCAAAAGCCATCTTTGAAGAAATATTCACCATATTCCGGAATTCCTCTTTTCCCTCATTGGGAGCATAGAGCCGGAAAAGGCAATCGTCATCAGCAATAGCACAAAGGTCATTGACCAGTGTACGTCCGTAACTGCCCAGTCCTGTTCCATTGCTTACAATACGTTTAGCATCAAATCCTATGTTCATTCGGTTGTCGTTTGGTCGTTTAGTCTTATAGGCTTCCCTCAGCATACTTATCTGTTTTGTCTCCAAACCTACGGTTGTATTCCTCGTGAGTACGCTTCCAGCGCTTATGACTCCACAGATAGTACTGTGGGTTCTTCTTTATGGTCTCTTCGAGCATACGGAAGAAAATCTTCGTTATCTCATAGTCTGGCAGACTGTTCGGATCCTTTGTTATCAAGTGGTAGGTACATGTGTAATAGCCGCGTTTCGGACGTGACATCTCCACATATACCACAGCATTATTCATCTTCCTCATGATACGTTCACCACCAGTGAAAACTGGAGTGTCGTGGTTGAGGAATGGTAGCCACAAGTGAATATTCTCCCATTTCGGAGTCTGGTCGGACACATATCCGAAAATGGAGTATATCTGCTCGCGCTTGTAGTTTACCAGATAGCGTAGGGTGTCTTGCTTTGGTATTGGTACGCCACCGACGCTGGAACGTACCTTGCGGAACACCCGTTCCATAGCCTTGTTGTATAATGGATGATATACCAGTCCTACCTTATACTTAGGATTGGTGAAGTCCTTTCCCACACATGTGAGCCATTCCCAATTACAATAATGGCCAAGGATGGCAGCAACAGACTGTCCTTCCTCAAAGGTGTCGGTGATAAGCTCCGGGTTGGTAAGGATAAAACGTTTGTCCAACTCCTTACGACTGATACTCAACAGCTTTAATGACTCAACACAATAGTCGCACAGCCAGTGGAAGAACTGGTGCTCAATGGTACGTAGCTCTTCCTTGCTCTTCTCAGGAAATGACGATGTGAGATTTTGGCGTACCACCTTACGTCTGTATCCAAATATCTTATAGAGGATAAGATAGAGGAAGTCACTTAGGCAGTAGAGTGCACGGAATGGCAACAGCGAGATGCTGTAGCATATGCCATAGATTAATATATACTGTATCTTTTCCATCTAAATTATATCTCCTTTATCTCCTTTATCTCCTTTATCTCCTACCCTCAACTCTGCATCTCATGCAGTCGGCGGTAGTATCCGTCTTTCTCAAGTAATGTTTCGTGGGTTCCGCTTTCCACTATTCTACCTTCATGGAGTACATGAATGATATCAGAGTTCTTGATTGTTGACAGACGGTGGGCAATAGCAACCGTTGTACGGGTTTTCATCAGTCTCTCCAAAGCGTCTTGTACGAGGCGCTCACTTTCTGTGTCAAGTGCTGACGTTGCCTCATCGAGAATCAGTATCGGTGGGTTCTTGAGTATCGCACGTGCGATACTGACACGCTGGCGCTGTCCGCCGGACAGTCTGCTGCCCCTGTCACCGATATTCGTGTCAAAGCCGTGCTCGCTCTGGGTGATAAAATCGTAGGCATTGGCTATACGGGCAGCCTCCTCAATAGCGGTCTGCATACTCCCCTCGCCATTTGGAGAGGGGTCGGAGGTGCTCCCAAACGAGATATTATTTCTGAAGGAGTCATTGAAGAGGATTGCCTCCTGGTTCACATTGCCGATAAGGCTGCGCAGGTCGTGTACGCCCAGGTCCTTCACGTTGATGCCGTCAATGAGTACCTCACCCTTCTGAACGTCATAGTAGCGAGGAATAAGGTCAACGAGAGTAGATTTTCCACTGCCGCTTTGTCCAACCAATGCCACCGTCTTACCTTTAGGAATTGTAAGGTTGATATCTTTCAATACCCAGATAATATCTTGCTCCTTTAAAGTTTCTTTCCCTTGAGGGGAGGGGTTATGGGTGAGGCTTCCTCGACCCTCGACCTTCGACTCTCGACCCTTGACTCTCGACTCTCGACTCTCGACTCTCGACTCTGTATACCCGAACCACACATGCTTGAACTCTATCTGGTGTTCGAAGGCAGGCAGTGGCTTCGGTTGCTCAGGGTCTTTTATTTCTATCTCCGCCATCAGGATTTTATCTACTCGTTCCATGGATGCCAATCCCTTTGGGATATTGTATCCTGCTTTCGAGAAATCCTTGAGAGGTTGTATGATAGAATAGAGAATTACCATATAGTAAATGAATGTTGGACCGTTGATGGCCTGATTATTCAATACAAGCACTCCTCCAAACCATAATACAATGACAATCATTACTGTTCCGAGAAATTCCGACATGGGGTGTGCCATCTGCTGACGGATGTTTACACGCATGATATCGTTACGATAGGCAGTGTTCACCTTATCAAAACGTGCATTCATCTTTTCCTCTGCACAGAATGCTTTTATGATACGCAGTCCGCCAAGAGTTTCTTCTACCTGACTCATAGTATCACTCCATAGTGCTTGTGCCTTTATGGATTTCTGCTTGAGTTTCTTGCCCACCAGTCCCATGAACCATCCGAAGATAGGTACAAAGACTATTGTGAACAGTGTCAGCTGCCATGAGATGATGATAAGGGTAGTGAAATAAGCAATGATCAGAATAGGATTCTTAAACAGCATGTCAAGGGAAGACATGATACTGTTTTCAATCTCTTGTACGTCACCGCTCATACGGGCAATGATGTCGCCCTTGCGCTCTTCCGAGAAGAAACCCAGAGAGAGGGATGTAATCTTCTGGTACAGTTGATTGCGGATGTCACGTACAACACCTGTTCGTATCGGGATAATCGTTGCAGACGAAAGGAAGTATGCTCCGGTCTTCAGGAATGTCATGAATGCAAGAACAACACCGATAATAAGTAGTGTTGTCGTTGGGCCTACGTTGCCAATGAGTTGGTTCACGTAGTAGTTCATGTTGTTCATTGCCACTTCCTGAATGTGATTCAAATCCCATTCCATCAGTGTGGTCGCTGCCTCAGTGTCACCAGTCTTGAATAGGATGCTAAGCATCGGAATAAGGGTGGCAAAAGAAAATATATTCAATACAGCACTTAGTATATTGAATAATATCGATAGCAGCAGATATTTCTTATATGGCGGTATGAATCGCCGTAAAACCTGTATGAATTCTTTCATATCTCTTCTCCAAATAATGTGGCACTTGTCGAACCGGTTATTCTTACCATCACGCGCTCACCGATATGGTGATTGCCTTTGTCGAATACTACCATTTTGTTCTGTTCGTTACGTCCGCAGAGCTGCTGGCGCGAGCGTTTTGAGAATCCTTCGACAAGGACTTCAAAGGTTTTGCCCTCATCAGCCTTATAACGTTCTGCTGATATCGCGGTTTGCAGGGCAATGAGCTCATTCAGACGGCGTATCTTTTCTTCTTCCGGTACGTTGTCTGGCAGATGTCTGGCTGCATAGGTGCCGGGACGTTCAGAATACTTGAACATGAAGGCAGAGTCAAAGCCTACTTCCTTCACTAATGAGAGGGTCTGCTGGAAGTCCTCTTCCGTCTCGTCGTGGTATCCTACAAAGATATCCGTGGTGATGCTACAGTCAGGAATGATACGTCGGATGGCAGCAACTTTGTTCAGATAGTCTTCACGAGTATATTTACGATTCATCAGACGTAGTATCTTGTCAGATCCGCTTTGTACAGGGAAATGAATATGATGACATAGATTTGGCTCTTCTGCGATGGCATGGAGGATGTCTTCGCTCATATCCTCGGGATTACTCGTGGTGAAGCGGATGCGCATCTCTGGTGCCTCACGTGCGACAGTGCGTAACAGTTCTGCAAAGCTTGACACTTGTCTCTCGACTCTGACCTGCAGTCCACCTCTGTCGCGACTCGGCATACAGAAAGCGAGCTTTCGTCTGCCCTCGCTGCTCCATTGGTTCGACTCTCGACCCTCGACTCTCGACCCTCGACTCTCGACCAATCCATAACTATTCACATTCTGTCCGAGCAGTGTCAGCTCCTTAAAGCCGCGGTCGCGCAGGTCACGTACCTCACGAAGGATGCTCTCTATGTCACGACTGCGCTCACGGCCACGGGTGTAAGGCACAATGCAATAGTGGCAAAAATTATTACAGCCACGCATAATGCTCACAAACCCACTGAGCTGGGCACCATGCATACGCATAGGCATAATGTCGCGATATGTCTCTGTCGTGGACAGTTCGATATTTATGGCTTTCTGTCCCATCTCTGCCTGTGCCATAAGGTCTGGTAATGACAGATAGGCGTCAGGACCTGCCACGATATCACAGTGGTGATTCTGTATCAGGTCATCCTTCACGCGTTCTGCCATACAACCGAGAACTCCGATGATAAGAGCCCTCGACCTTCTCACCGCATTCAACGTCTCTAACCGTCGGTATATCTTCTGTTCGGCATTGTCACGTATGGAACAGGTGTTAAGGAATACGGCATCAGCATCGTCAATGCTTTCACATGTCTCGTAGCCTGCCATTTGCATGATAGATGCCACGACTTCCGAGTCTGCAACATTCATCTGGCAACCGTATGTCTCAATATATAGTTTTTTCATCATTATTGTTTATTCGGCAAAAATAACAATTTAAACGGATGTGTCCAATGAAAACACTGTTTTTCTTTTCCTCTACCGGCTCTTCATAGAGCGTGTGGCATAAAGCAGCACAAAATAGAAGAGTGTGCCTGTGATGAATCCTGCTATGGCATCAATAAGATAGTGAGCCTGAATATAGACGGTAGCACAGCAGAGAAACAGGTAGAGCGGTAGGAGTACCAATAGTAATTTCCATTGACGAGCATGTACTATCAGCCACATCATAATGGTGGAGATACCTATGTGTGACGAAGGAAAGGCTGCTGTTGGACGTTCACCTGTAGATTTCGCATCTTCTACCAGCTGGTAAAACACTCCATCGGTATATCCTGGTGAAGGCAGACACTCCTGATGATAGTTGAAATAATCATGCATTGACGGAAAGATACCTGCTGCAATCTTCTTCACTCCCACAGCCTTATAGTAGAATGTCGGTCCGACGACGGGCACTATTATGAAGATAACATAATAGATGAGGAAGCTTGCCATGAGAATAAATGTGCAACGCTCGAACTCGTTGTACCGCCAACCGAAATAGTAGCACCCCACCACGGCAATCATTGGGAAATAAGCGGCATAACCCATGTCAAACAGTTCACTGACTATTGGTGAGGGCCAATGTTCGGCGAATACCAATGCCGGCTGATAGCCAAAGAGCTGCTGTTCCCATTGTGCGAAGATATGGTCGAGGTTCGGTAGAATACGATTGAGCTCGTAGGTATCGGGATACCACCACGCCAAAAAGCCCATTTGTGTAGTGATACGTACAAAGCGTGTAAAGCGACAAGGGAGAAGACGATATACGAGCCACAGGGCTGCGGTGATTACGACTATGCGTACTCGTCCCCATATCATCTGGTCTGCATGCGGAAGTTTGGAGCTCAGTAGTAGCGTTGCCAAAAGGGTTATGATGAGGTATATCATCACAATCCACTCCAAGGGGAGCAGTCCTTTCTTTGGTTTTTTCTCTATGGAGAATATTGTTTTCAGGAATTTCATCATAGCCATTTCTGTTCTTTGTACCACGCAATAGTTTCTTTCACTCCTCGCTCCAGATTATATTCAGGGTTATACCCCAGTTCCTCTATTGCCGGTTGGATATTACATTGCCAGTTGCGTTGCTTAAGGATATGGTACTTGTCGTTATTCAATGCCGAGATCTTACCGGTGAAGTGGGATAACCATTCACCGCAGGCTGTCACTATGCGCAATACCCATATCGGTGCCTTGATACGTAAGCACCATGGGTTGCCCATCTCCTTGATAATGAGATCGCTGAAGGTACTACTCTGGTACACCTCGCCATCGCTGAGGAAGTAGGCACGACCATTGGTGACCGACTCTCGACCCTCGACCCTCGACTCTCGACCCTTAAGAGCAAGGAATACTGCCTGTACCACGTCTTTCACGTAAACGAAGGTGATATCCTGACGCTTGTATCCTACAGAGAAATCGCTATGTCCTTTTATGCTCTGTGCCATGAGGAAATAGTCGCGCTCACGAGGACCATAGACACCTGTAGGACGCAGTATCACGTATGGAAAATCTGTTCCAGCAAGTTCCCGAATGGCTTTTTCTGCCTCCAGCTTACTCTTGCCATAGACAGTATTCGGGTGTGGAGTGTCTGTTTCCTGAATCGGTTCATAGGGTTGTTTCTCGCGAATGGCGCCGAAGATACTGAGACTACTGAGGAAGACAAAACGCTCAATAGGCATCTTTAACTCTATGAGTGTTGTCACGAGGTTACGGGTTCCTTCGGTATTGACACGATAGAAGTCTGCCTTGTTCAGGCATTTTGTGACACCTGCGGCATGTACCACATAGTCGAAGGATATGTCAGACAGCTGCTTTCTCAGTTCTGTAGGAGAATTGAGGTTTAACTCTATAAAATTGATACGCTTGTCTTGGAGGAATTGTCTGGAACTACTCTTGCGTATGCCTGCCCACACCTCCATGCCTTTGGCAAGAGCTTCCTCTACTATGAAACTACCGATAAAGCCGCTGGCTCCGGTAACTAAAATCTTTTTCATTAATTTTTTCTTGAATTCGCTTGCAAAGGTAGTAATTATTTTGTTTCTTTGCTAAGAATTAGCAAAGGAAATAAAAATATATACTTATGGCCAAACCAAAGAAAAGGGGCAAACGCCTCAGTAGACGACAGATAGAGGAAATGCTTGTCAGTTTCTTCGAGTCACATCCTGACCAGACGATGAGTTTCAAGCAGATATTCAAGGACCTTCACCTTGATACTCACCCGTTGAAAATGCTTGCTATTGACATCATGGAGGAGATGGCATGGGATGATTTCATATCGCGAGTCAGCGATAACAGCTATCGCCTGAACACAAAGGGACAGGTGCAGGAGGGTGTCTTTGTCCGTAAGGCAAACGGTAAGAACTCCGTTATTCCTGACGGAAGTGACAAACCGATTTTTGTCTCTGAGCGCAATTCGCTCTTTGCCATGAATGGCGACCGCGTCAGGGTGGCACTGATGGCGCGCCGGCGCAGCCATATCAAGGAGGCGATGGTCACAGAGATATTGTCTCGTGCGAAAGATACCTTTGTCGGTAAGCTGAAGGTGGAGAAGGATATAGCCTTCTTAATACCAGACAGTAATACTCTTGCAACGGATATCCTTGTGCCGAAGAGGAAGTTGAAAGGAGGCAAAACGGGTGACAAGGCCGTAGTGAAAATCATAGAGTGGCCATCGAAAGACTCTAAGAGAATTGTCGGACAGGTCATAGATGTGCTCGGAAAGACCGGTGAGAACACGGCGGAGATGCACGCTATTCTCGCTCAATATGGGTTGCCGTATGTGTATCCGAAGGCTGTGGAGGAAGCAGCTAAGAAGATTTCAGGCGAGGTGACACCGCAGGATCTTGCAGAGCGTGAGGATTTCCGTGATGTGTGGACCTGTACTATCGACCCTTATGATGCCAAGGACTTCGACGATGCACTGAGTATAAGGAGCCTTCCCACAGCTCCCTCCCAAAGAGGGGGAGCGCAATCAGGCTCCAACAATTTGGAAGTCTCTCCCCTAAAGGGGAGGTTGGAGGGAGCTCTCTGGGAGGTTGGTGTGCATATTGCTGACGTCAGCCATTATGTAACAGAGGGTTCTATAATAGACAAAGAGGCACAGAAACGAGCAACGAGTGTGTATCTTGTCGATCGTACCATACCGATGCTACCTGAGCACCTTTGTAACTTTGTCTGTTCGTTACGTCCAGACGAGGAGAAGCTATGCTACAGCGTGGTGTTCACCCTTGATGAGGATGCAAATGTGAAGAACTACCGTATCGTACATACAGTCATAAAGAGCAACCGCCGCTATGCATACGAGGAGGTACAGGAGATACTCGAGAGTCGAGGGTTGAGGGTCGAGGGTCGAGAGGGAAGTATCTCAGAAAGTCAGAACACTCAGAGTACTCAGAAAGCCTCCCCTATGGGGGGAGGTTTGGAGGAGGCTTATATCTGTACTCTTGATAGTCTGGCAAAGAAGCTCCGCGAGAAGAGGTTCAAGAACGGTGCTATCAATTTCGACTCAGAAGAGATGCACTTTGATGTCGATGAGAACGGCAAGCCTACTCGTTGCTACTTCAAACATTCCACTGATGCCACACAACTTATAGAAGAATTCATGCTTCTTGCGAACCGTACTGTGGCAGAGCATATAGGGAAGAAGGGTCGAGGGTCGAAGGACGAGGGACGCAAGGAGAAAGGTAAGACCTTCATCTACCGTATCCATGATGACCCGGATCCTCAGAAATTAGAGTCGTTACGCGAATTTGTAGTAAAGTTCGGATACCGAATGAAGAGTATGGGTACTAAAAACGCAACTGCAAGAAGCCTTAATGCTCTTATCGGCGAGTGCACAGGCACAAGCAATGAGAAGCTGATACAGACGGTGGCACTGCGTGCTATGATGAAGGCGAAATACTCTACCCATAACATCGGACACTTTGGTCTTGCCTTCGACTATTACACACATTTCACATCACCTATCCGACGTTATCCCGACACAATGGTGCACCGTCTGCTTACCCGTTATGAGCAGGGTGGCCGTTCTGCCAATAGAGATAAATACGAGGAGCTGTGCGAACACTGCTCCGACATGGAACAGGTAGCACAGAATGCGGAACGCGACTCCATAAAGTACAAGATGGTGGAATTTATGAGTGAGCATATCGGAGAAATCTACGATGCTCATATCAGTGGCATACAGAGCTACGGCATCTATTGTGAGATAGATGAGAACCACTGTGAGGGAATGGTGCCGATGCGCGATTTAGACGATGACTACTATGATTTAGACGAGAAAAATTACTGTCTCGTCGGACGTCGCCACCACCGTAAATACCAGCTTGGCGATGCCATAAAGATACAGGTTGCAAGGGCGAATATTGAGAAGCGACAACTGGACTTCACACTGGTGTGAGATTGATCGAGGGTCGGGCCATTAACCCCCATCACCCAAAGTTCCAATGAGCTGCCGTGCAAACTCCCAGATGACGATACCAGCCGTCACCGACACGTTCATGGAGTGTTTGGTGCCGAACTGTGGTATCTCTAAGCAGTCGTCACACTTGTCGATGACACTCTGATGAACGCCCTTGACTTCGTTACCGAGGACAACGGCGTAAGCTCCCTCCCCTAAGGGGAGAGGCTTAAGCGGTGCTTTAGTGCTCCCTTCAGCTTGTTCTACAGCATATACTTTATAACCGTCCTTTTGGAGCTCAGCCACAGCCTCTTCGGCAGTCTTGAAATATCGCCAACGGACAGAGTCCTCTGCTCCCAATGCTGTTTTGTGGATTTCCTGATGGGGCGGTGTTGCCGTAATGCCACAGAGATATACAGCCTCTACGCGGAAGGCGTCGGCAGTACGGAATACCGAACCGACATTATACAAAGACCGCACATCATCGAGAACAACGATGAGTGGCAGTTTCTCTGCCTGTTGGAATTCCTCCAACGACAGACGCTTCATCTCTATAGTATGTAACTTACGCATCTTCTCAAGCTCTCAACTCTCGACAGAGTACGCCATTGCGTATGCTTTAATCCTTTTCACCATTGCCAGTAAACCATTGGAACGAGTGGGAGAGAGGTGGTCGTGCAGTCCTATACGGTCGATGAAATAGAGGTCTGCATCAAGGATTTCCTGTGGGGTGTGACCGCTGAGCACGCGCAGCAGCAGTGCGATGATACCCTTTACTATCAGGGCATCGCTCTCTGCGGTGAAATGCAACACCACTCCTTGGGAGGGGATGGGGGAGGTCTCCTTGTCACACTGTATCCACACCCTGCTCTGACAGCCTTCGATAAGGTTCTGCTCAGTCTTGTATTTCTCTTCGAGCGGTTCAAGGTCGTTACCTAAGTCAATGAGCATCTGGTATTTGTCCATCCAGTCATCGAACTCTTCAAACTCCTCGATTACTTCGTTTTGTATTTCGTTGATTGTCATATCTTGGTCGTTTGGGAAATTAGTCGTTTGGTTGTTTGGGACTCCCTCCCTTTGGGAGGGAAGGGGTGGGGTCGTCGTTTGGTTGTTTGGGGAGGCTTTGTATTAACTTAAACAGTTTATCATTCGGTCGTACCTTCTCCGGTACAGGAATGGAAACGCGTTCATGTTGTGGTGCCACGTCCACAGGATTACCGTCGTCATTATGAATCTCGTCGGCGGTGAGCCATAGAGCACCTGTTGTAGGACCAGTTATCAGCAGGCGCTCACCTTTATTGAAGGTAGTGGCATCGACAGCCACCTCTGCCACTCCGAGCTTGGAGAAATATTTTATGACCTTGCCTACCAACTGCTTCTTCTCAGTGGCATTGGAACCGTAGTTCTTGTTCCATTCACCGAGACGCTGCCCTTGGTAGTAGCCATCCCAGAAACCACGGTTGAAAACCGTAGCCAACTGTCTGTCCCATTCGTCTAATAGTCGAGGGTCGAGGGCCGACTCTCGAGGGTCTGAAGATAAACAATCATTACTCTCTGCTACCTGCTCTCGACTCTCGACTCTCGACTCTCGACAGTTATTTATCACCGCTGCTATTGCCTCCTTGTACACCTTCGTGACAGTATAGACATATTCCGGTCCACGTGCACGACCTTCAATCTTGAATACGCGCACGCCGGCATTCATCAGTTTATCGATGAAACGGACGGTTTTCAGGTCCTTTGGACTCATCAGATATTTGTTGTCAACCTCTATCTGATTACCTGTCTCGGTATCTGTAAGGGTGTAAGAGCGTCGGCATATCTGTATGCACTCGCCCCGATTGGCAGAGCGGCCGCTGTCGGCAAGACTCATATAGCACTTACCGCTCACCGCCATACATAGTGCACCGTGGCAGAACATCTCTATGCGGATGAGTTCACCACGAGGACCAGTGATATGCTGCTCTTGTATCTGGCGGTAAATCTCTGCTACCTGTTCCAAATTGAGCTCACGTGCTAACACCACCACATCGGCAAACTGTGCGTAGAAGCGCAGAGCTTCAATATTCGAGATATTGAGCTGTGTGGAGAGGTGTACCTCCACGCCTACCTTATTACAATAGGTCATCACAGCAACGTCACTGGCAATGACGGCAGTAATCTCGGCTTCCTTTGCCGCATCAACTATCTCGCGCATAGTCTGCAGGTCTTCGCCGTAGATGATGGTGTTGACAGTGAGATACGTCTTTATGCCGTGAGCATTACACGTCTGGGCTATCTCATGCAAATCGTCGATGGTGAAGTGGTTGGCAGAGTGGCTACGCATATTCAGCTTGCCTATACCGAAGTAAACGGAGTCGGCGCCAGCCTTGATAGCTGCCGCCAGTGACTCACGCGAACCTACCGGTGCCATCACTTCAAAATCTTTTATCGTCTCTTTCATGCGGACTCAAATGTTTTGCGTTCGGTTTATTTGTGGTGGAAATGTTGGGGAATCAGTCGTTCCAGGTCTGACCGATGTCCCAATGTTAGGCTTTCTTAACGATTGTCTTCTCGCGGGGTAGATCAAACTCGTCAATGATCTGGTCAACGGCCTCAGGACTCTCGTCAATCCAAGTGCCTACGGCGATGATGTACTGGTCGTCAGCCGGCGAGAAGAACACGCGGCCACGAGGTCTCATCTGATATTCACCCTTAAAGGGGCCGGTGCCGTCACCGTGGTACTTCTGACGGCGCAGTTCTTTTTTCCACACATCTTCATGCATCTCGCTGCAGGTTATCAGCCCACCACCAGCATTCGGTTTTAGGTAGTCGGTGCGCTTGTGGGTCACCACGCCGAAGAGTTCCTTGCGCGGGGCGTTGTACCAGAATATGCCCACCTTCGGCTCATCGCCGGCACCGCGGTTCTTGGCCATGGTATCCATCGCCTCGCGGTATTGCTCATCGTCCATCTGGGTCACCTTGATATCAGCCTCATTCTTAGTGGGCTTATCTGTGGAGTCATCGTCGATGATCTCCACATTCTCCAGTTTCTTGATGGCCGTTGCCACGGCATCGCTTACCAGCTCGTTCAGCTGCTCAAGTGAGAGACTGTATTTTTTTTCTGCCATATCGTTTGCCGTTTACGTTTCTGACCGCAAAGGTAGTGCAAACCGAACGCAAAACAAAACAAATTCATTTGTTTTTTTTGCTGAGGTGCCGCCTACCTTCGACGAAGTCAAAGTACGATTAAGCGAGGGAAAAGCAAAATTTAGTTTAGCTTTTCCGAGGTGCCGCCTACCTTCGATGCGAAGTATCAAAGTAGTGAAAACCGAGGGCAGAACAGTTGAGTTCCCTTGATAATGGAACGGTGTAAGCAAAGGTCTACGAGGTGCACTTTTATTGTAAAAGGACTAAAACCCGATATAAAGGTCGAGAGTCGAGGTTCGAAAGTCCTCAGCTTCTAATAAGTGTTCTTCTTTTATAAGACTGTCTTTGACCGTAAAAGGACAATGGCAATTTGCTTCTTTACTAAAAAAACATATCATATTTTTTCATATTATTATTTTATTATTACCTTTGCACACCAAAATTACACAGGATAACAATGAAAGCATTACTTCTATTTTTATTTACATTATTTGCTATACATGTATCAGCCCAACAGAGACTTTATTTTCCCCGTGTTGATGACAATCTTAAGAAACAACAAGTAACATTTAAAGACTTAGGAAGAACTGGCCGGGATGTCCTATGGGACATGAGCGATGTAAATCTCATTGATAATGCTTATACTGTACAGTATATGGAGGGAGATTCTGCTGGTCAAGCCATCAAGGGTATCGAGCATAAGGTCATCTACTCCTATGCCCAGTCTTCCGATTCCTTATTGTTAACATCCTTTGAGAGCAACACAACGAAGACGGTATATGACCGTCCTGTTATGCTTCTCATGGAACCTCTGACATACGGCACCTGTCATGAAGGACTGCTTCATGGATATTCAGTTGATTGTGACAATCTTTATATGCGTATTCTGGGGGCATGGCTGACAGAGACGGATGCCACAGGGATGTTGATACTACCGGAGGGTGATACCCTGCGCCATGTTACCCGTGTACATCACGAAAGGATTCTGTCAGAACACAGATATTCATTTCTTCACACGGAGGAAGACCTGAAAATGTATGTAGACAGCATTATCCCATTTACGCAGGACAGCATTCTCAGCCATTTGCAGAATGACAGTGTCCTTATAGGTGTCATTAACAACAGATGGTATGCTGACGGATACCGCTACCCGGTTTTTGAAACAATCGCTACGGGAGTTATCGGCACACAGGTACAAAACGTTGTCGCCTATTATTATCCGCCAAGTTCTCAGGAAGATTTATATGATCCCGACAACGAGGAAATCAGGAACCGGCTTGCGAGAGAAGACGACGCATTCTTCAATGGCAGCAGCCAATATCCAGAGGATGGAGACTCATGTCAAAATCAAGAGGGTGAAATACAGTTCACATATAATGTCCATTGTCAAGACGGTCATGTGACCGTAGATTTCTATAACTCTGCCGCTGCAGATATAACATGTGGCATCTATACCTATATGGGCATGACCATTTCAGAGATGCACGAAGCAGCCCTTGATGGCGGAACCCACAACACACAATTCGACATCAGCGGTCAGCATCCTGGTGTATATATGCTGGTCATTAAAGTAAATGACAAGACCTACACAGAAAAGATCAATAAAAAATAGCAAGATGAAACTGAAACAAATTCTGCTTGCATGTCTGTTCATGCAGGCATGTCAGATATTACATGCACAATATCAGATACCAACATCCGTTCCGACTCCCATTGCTGCTGACTTGGGAAAGTTCGGTTCCTTCCCTGTTTCCTATTATACAGGCAGGGCAGAAGTGTCTATTCCCTTGTATACGATGAATGTAAAGGGTGTTGAGATGCCCGTCACCCTTTCCTATGACACATCAGGCATATTAGTTAACAGTCTGCCAGGATGGGTAGGACAGAACTGGTCATTGAATGCCGGAGGGGTTATCACCCGTGTCATCAATGGTACGTTAGACGAATATTGCATCCCAGCACACAAGAACGTTAACTTTACAAATTATTTTAACTCATACAACGTTTTGCCCGGACTGATGCAGAACAGTTCGTCCAATTACCAGCAGTTGCGAGACAATATATACAATTACAGAAATGACATGGAGCCGGATGTATTCTGTTTCAATTTTATGGGTAAGACGGGCAGATTCTTCCTTGGCAATGACGGGGAATGGAAAGTCCTTTGTGACGAGAATCTGGATATAGTATTTGATGTTAGCGATGACGATAATTATCAGGAGACACTGTTTGTAAAATTCCCAAATCCGGATATTAAATACGTCAACGAGCCGAAGACTATCAAGGGATTCACAATACGCGATGAGAATGGTACACAATACGTCTTTGGAGGAAACAAGGATGCAATTGACTACTCCATTAATCTCTTTGGAGCAGGAAGACGTGAAGATGAATACTCATGGGCTGCTGACAGCTGGTATCTGACAAAAGTCATGGACAGATATAACAATACCTTATATGACTTGACATACGAAAGGGGATGCTACATTGTCCAACTATATCAGGCGGCACAGTGTTTTATTCAATCAACCAGTGGAACATACGCCATGTGGGGTCACTACGGAAATACCTACACTTCTGAGAATTACACATTCCCATACAGCGGAATGATACTTGCACCCGTCTATCTCAAAGAAATAAAAGGGTCTGACGGTACCAATGCCTACTTTAGCTCAAGTATTCTTTACCAAAAACGTTCTTATGATTTATACGGCTCATTATATAATGATCAGACATTGATGTACTATGACTATATGCGGCAGCATGTACATAATTTCTGTAATACAGACACCATGTTTTACTGTTTACAGACAAACAAGGCTCCTTATAATAAGTACCAGTACGGCACTACTCAAGAGAAAAAGATGAGAGATCCTTTAGCTTCGATGTCACTTAAACGTCTTGACAGGGTATCTTTTAACGGCAATACCATCAACTACATTTTCAATTACAATACCAGCAACTGCCGCTTCCATCTGAGTGGGATAAGAATGTCATCGGAACAATATAATTATGAAAATGACAATGGGTATGTAGCTTCATATACATTCAAGTACAACAACATGTCCGATATACCGCAGGACTACTTGTCTTCACAAACCGACCATTGGGGATATTACAATGGGACGGAGAGTAGGGTTAAAAATCGTGGGGATTTCTCGACGCTTATAAATAAGAGAAAGCCTAATCCTACTGTTGTACAGACAGGCATGTTAAAGGAGATAGTATTTCCGACTGGAGGCACTAACGTGATAGAGTACGAGCCTAATGACTTCTCAAAATGTATGACGGATGATCGGCAGGCAATGCGGGACACTATGGGATATGCAGGAGGTGTACGTGTTAAATCCATTACAGAATATGACGATGAGTCACATTCTACGATATTAAAGAAACGTACCTTTTCCTATCAGGATCCAAATACACATAAGTCAAGCGGTCAGATTCTGGCTGCACCGCGTTATATATGGAAGGACTGGTGTGACAATGTGACAGGAAACCATGCTTCTTCGCACACCTCACTCTACCGCAGTGTTTCCATCATACCGCTTGCCAACTCCTTTTCCTCTCATATCGGGTATTCGTATGTAAAGGAAACCTTCCTGGACGGCACGGCAAAAGAATATCATTTTAGCAATTTCTCGGATTTTGGAGACAATCTGTATTCTACCATTCTGACGCAGAGTATTCCTTCCCCATACGACAAATTCGGAGACAAAGGATACAAAAGAGGTAAGCTTAAGTCTGTTGGGACATACGATTCCTTTGGACAGTTGCTCCAGACAACGGCGTATACGTACACCAGCGATTACGAGGGAAGCAATTATGTATGGGCAAGCAGTCTTCTGTTTGAGAATTACGGCAATTCTGGAGCATTCTCTCATTATATCGGAAGAATATATAAGATGTTCTATCCGAAATATGATATTTCATGTGTTACTACAATTACTAAATATGGAAACAAGTCGGTGAGTGATCAAACGCAGTATCAATACAGGGACTATTCCATTGCGTCAACATACGGCTATAATCACAATATTGACGTGCGCATGCTCAAGAAGAAAACCTTCACACGTCGACAACACTCCATATCAGAAGAATATGAATACCCGATGGACTTTTCTTCTGACATAGCGAACAGTATGTCAAAGAACCTGTTTTGGCTGCCGGTAATGAAGAAGTCAGAGAAGGAAAATAGCAATAAGGTTAAACTGCACGAAACAAGCTATAAGAAATTCAACAACAAAATACTGCCTGCTTATGAAATACAATATATGCATGACAATACAGAACCGGATACTCTTATAACATACAATGAGTATACAAATAGCGGTACCATTAAGAAGTACACAGAAAAGGGAGGTGTGCAGACCGCATTCGTATGGGCAAAGAACGACAATCTGCTCATGGCAAAGATAGTCGGGACACCTGTATTCCAGACCTTTGCCGTATCAGACAGCGAATTGAACCATGAAACAGAATTAATCAGCAAGTTTCAAGGCTATCGCATGAGTTATAAACCTCTGCACATAACGTCGTACACATACAACCGTTATAATAAACTTTCTTCTATGACCAATCCCATAGGAAATACGACTTACTACAATTATGACAAGCTACACCGGTTGACAGAGATTCGGGACAGCAAGAACCATATTATACAGAAATATGACTATAATTACAAAAACAAATAATACCGCAATGAAATATAAAAAGTACTGCTGTTGCATGGTCTGCATGTTCCTGTATCTCGGACCGTTGGCACATGCTCAGAGCACGGATCATAACTATGTTAAGACCGTAACCATGCTTGACAGCACAGAAACGAAATATAATGTTTCCATAGACTACTTTGATGGAATAGGAAGGTTGTCTCAGAAGATTACAGGAGTGCCGCCATCATCAAGATATGCTCATTACCTATACCAGTACGACCAAAACGGACGTGTATCAAAGGAATGGATCCCAGTGTCCGACGTTACTGCCGGTATATGTTTGTCACAGGAAGAGTACTCCTCAAAAGCTATTGCAAGGGATGCTTCGCCAAGCAAACAGTATCACTACGACGCACTTAACAGGGTAACCTCCGTAGAAGGTCCCGGAGACGAATTCGGCAATCATTCTTCCACGTATGAATATGCCACAAACTGGCTCAATGAAGTGAAATATTTTCAGGCAACAGCGTCTGGTATAATCTACACAAATAGTAGTCAAGTATTTTTATATGACATAGAAAAGCACACCGATGCTGATGGAAATGTATATTCTATATACAAGGACTTCATGGGAAGAACTGCTGTTGAAAGACGGGCGCAGAATCAGGACACTTACTACATATACGACCAGTATGGACAACTCAGATGTGTATTGCCGCCTGCTGCCAGTATACAGTTCACGACGACAGGACAATCCGTTTCCTACAATTCAGATGTCATAAAACGATACGCTTATCTATACAGCTACGATAACAGAGGGCGGTGTGTTGAAAAGAAACTTCCGGGGTGTGAGCCGCAGCGTTTCTATTACGACAAGAATGACCGTCTGACATTTATGGATGACGGAAACCTGAGGGATAAGAACCGCATGCGGTTCTATCTGTATGACAAGTTTGGAAGAAATGTTGTCAAGGGTACGTGCAAGACATATTCTTCCGACATCACTTCTATAAGTATTTATGCTACATGTTGGTATAACGGTCAATACGATGCCTATAATGCCAACATCTCCCTGGAGGAAGTGCAGTTGGAAGAGGTAAGCTTTTACGACCTTTACTCGAATCTCAGAGCTTCTTCCACCCTTACTTCCGAAGAACAGGGGCTTCTAATATTCCCTACTAACGATCAGATGGAGTCTGCGCCGACAGACCTGCCACAGGAGAAACTTGTATGCACCAAGACATACCAGCTTGACAACTCTGGGAAATACACCGTTACTGTTTTCTTCTATGATGAGAAGGGGCAGCTGATATGCTCCAACTCCACTAATCATCTCGGAGGAACGGATATCAACTATACCGACTATACATTTACAGGAAAGCCGAAGAAGACGCTACACCTGCACAACGCTCCTGACAAACCGGCTATCACGGAATCTGTCTCATACCACTACGACCGACACGACCGTTTGGTTGCGGAGTTTTACAGGCTAAACGGAGAAATCAGTCCTGTCCTATGCACGTACACCTACGACGACTTCGGTCGTCTGCTCCGTAAGGCTGTCGGTGGGGAGACGGTCACATACGAATACAACGTCCGTGACTGGCCCACCGTTATCAGCAGCAGAAAGTTCAAGGAATATATGATCTATGCATCGGTACCCTCAGGAGTGAGTGTGGCACCGCCCAATCCGTGTTACAACGGGAACCTGAGCGGAGTGCGTTATAAATACGGGGAAGGCATCATCTGCGGGTTCGACTACACCTATGACAATATGAACAGGCTCATAAAGAGCCGCTATGGTGACAACCCGTCAATGGGCAGCGGACGTAACAATGCCTATACCGAAGAGTTCTCATACGACTGTATGGGTAACGTAACATCCCTCACCAGGAACGGTTTTCGCGACGACGGCACTTGCGGCGTGATTGACGAACTGGCGCACTTCTACAACGGCAACCAGCTCGTTTGTGTTGAGAACTACCAGGCCGGGGCACACTATACTGGCGCCTTCAGCTATCAGGACAATGATGACAGCGGTGAGGAGTACGCCTACGACAAAAACGGCAATTTAGTGAAAAATTTAGACAGGAATATTTCCTCCATTCAATACAATACACTAAATTTGCCGACGCGTATAACGACCAAGGACCAGAATACATACGAGGCGGAATATACCTATGATGGGCAGGGTCGTAAACTGCGCGCAACATACCAGAAGAAAGTTATGGATATCGTAGCACCGGCACGACCGCTCACTAAGACGCTGGCAATGTCCTCACGATTTGAGGGCCTTGGCAACAGCAGGGTGCGTCCGGAAACCATCATTCAGGACACCATCATACACGGTGCCCCCATCGGTGACTACAGTGAGTTCTCACAGACGGACTACTGCGGGAACATCATATATCGCGGTAACCGTGCCACGGTGCTGAACGCCCACGGATACACGAATATCGATACTGATGCAGCGACAGGTGAGAGCACCGCCATGCACTATTACTACCTGAAGGACCACCTGGGCAACAACCGCGTAGTGTTCCGTGACGACGGACTGGTGGTGCAGGAGAACCACTACTATGCCTATGGCAACCTGACGGCGGACTGCTATGGCAGTGACACCCAGCAATACAAGTACAACGGCAAGGAGCTGGACCGTAAGCTTGGAATAGACCTCTATGACTACGGTGCCCGCTGGTATGACGCTACAGGCAGGCTGGGCTTCACAACCATCGATCCGCTGTGCGAGGAGGACTACAGCGTCAGTCCGTATGTGTACTGTAGGGATAACCCTATAAAATATGTGGACAAAATAGGATTAGCTCCAGGTGATCCTTTTAAAACCATGGACGAAGCTGCATTCAACTTCGGGTTAATATATAACTATTGGTCTATTAAAAAGAATGCAGAATATACAGGCGCTATTTACCAATACGAAAAAGACGGCACCACTTTTTATTCATACATGGCATCAAGCCCTCAAGGAAAGTCTAAATCAAACTACAATAATTTAGATACCTCCACCGTCCCCAATGGCATACGCCCCCAAATTGTTGCAACTATTCATACACATGGAGCAGATGATAGCATGACTTCTACGCCACACGAAGGAAATGAATTCTCAAAAACAGATATAAATGCAGATGTCAAAAACTATAAGAACTCAAAAGGAAGGATAAAAGCCGGGTACTTATGTACAACAAATGGGACACTTATGAAGCATATGTATAACCGAGATACAGGGAAATGGAATGTCTTAACCTTCAAAGGAGAAAAGAATATGCTTCCTAGTGACGCAAATGATAATTCTCATAATAAATACACAACGAAATTTATTGATGAGAAGAAAACACAGTTGAACTATTTCCTAAATAATATCACCATTTTTCTAGAAGAAAGACGCTATGCTGACAGATAAATTTAAACTCATCATACTATTTTTAATACTATCTATCTCTATATATGGATGTAAGCATAAAAAAGTTAGTGATGGAGATAAATATATAAGAGAACA
This sequence comes from Prevotella sp., assembly GCA_017617725.1. Classification (GTDB taxonomy): domain Bacteria; phylum Bacteroidota; class Bacteroidia; order Bacteroidales; family Bacteroidaceae; genus Prevotella. The sequence goes on along the minus strand of JAFZVR010000022.1, from coordinate 889 downwards.
GTTGGAACAATTGTCAGATGAAGACGACAACCTATCGCCCCACAACGACAGTATAAAAAATAGAGTATTAGACTCTACTAATGTTATTATAGAAACGTCTTACTACAGATACCCACAACATGTATATGGAGTAAAATGGAAAGATGGATTTGTGCATGATGCAATTACTGCAGCACGCATTGCAGAGGCCATCTGGTATGATGCGTACGGTGAAGAGATTTATGCATGCAGACCATATCATGTATCTCACACAAAAGACAGCCTGTGGATCGTCTCAACACTATCACGTAGAATTGATGCTGATATAGAAATAGAACATAGTGGCAGGATTCGACGACTAGTCTTTGGGAAATGAATTGTACAGACAACGTATACGAGGCGGAATACACCTATGATGGGCAGGGTCGCAAACTGCGCGCGACATACCAGAAGAAAGTTATGGATATCGTAGCACCGGCACGACCGCTCACTAAGACGCTGGCAATGTCCTCACGGTTTGAGGGACTTGGCAACAGCAAGGTGCGTCCTGAAACCATCATTCAGGACACCATCATACACGGTGCCCCCATCGGTGACTATAGCGAGTTCTCACAGACGGACTACTGCGGCAACATCATCTACCGCGGTAACCGTGCCACGGTACTGAATGCCCACGGATACACCAATATCGATACTGATGCAGCGACAGGTGAGAGCACCGCCACACACTATTACTACCTGAAGGACCACTTGGGCAACAACCGCGTAGTGTTCCGTGACGACGGACTGGTGGTACAGGAGAACCACTACTATGCCTATGGCAATCTGACGGCGGACTGCTATGGCAGTGACACCCAGCAATACAAGTACAACGGCAAGGAGCTGGACCGTAAGCTCGGCATCGACCTCT
>JAFZVR010000021.1 GCA_017617725.1 Prevotella sp. | reverse complement strand
GGTCTAACGTTGTATCACGCTGTGTTTCTTCAATGTTCTTACGCTTCATCCACTTGATGTAACGTTCACCAAACCACATTGAAATAATCAAGGCTACAATCAGTGCAAGGAGTGCACGGAACGAGATGTAGCTCCACATGTGGGAACCACTGATGCCAAACTGACTGAGGAAACGGAAAATATAGTATAACATTTTAATTGAGAGTTGAGGGTTGAGAGTTGAGAATTGAGGGGGTTGAGTTTAGAGTCATTATTTCCTTTCTATGATTTCTCTTACTACTTCATGATCATCGAAGTGGTGCTTGACACCTTCTATCTCCTGATAGTCTTCATGTCCCTTACCAGCAATGAGAATGACGTCACCCTTTTCTGCCATCATCGCTGCAGCACGGATGGCCTCGCGGCGGTCAACAATAGTGATGACCTTACGTCGTTGCTGTGTATTCAGTCCCTCAAGCATATCATTTATGATTACCTGTGGGTCTTCAAAACGAGGATTATCACTGGTGATAATCACCTTATCGCTTTGTCTGACAGCCTCCTGAGCCATCAACGGACGTTTTCCCTTGTCGCGATTACCACCGGCACCACATACCGTTATGACATGTCCTTTACCATTCAACACCTCATGGATAGCATTGAGCACATTCTTCAATGCATCGGGAGTGTGGGCGTAGTCTATAACCGCAGTCCAACCATCAGGTGAAGAGATTGGGTCGAGACGACCATTAACACTCTTCAATGTACTTAATACAACGAGGATATCCTCAGGTGCCTTACCCAGCATTACAGCGGCACCATATACCGCAAGCAGATTGCTGACATTGAACTTACCAATGAACTGCACACCAACTTCTCGACCATCAATCTCCAGATACATGCCTTCAAAATGGCATTCCAGCAGACGCGCCTTGAAGTCGGCAGTACGCTGTGTGGAATAAGTCTTCACCTGGGCACGTGTATTCTGGACCATTACCATTCCGTTCTTATCGTCGGCGTTAGTAATAGCAAATGCTGTTGCCGGTAATGAGTCGAAGAACATCTTCTTTGCATCACGATAGTTCTCGAAGGTCTTATGGTAGTCAAGGTGGTCACGTGTTAAATTTGTGAATAGTCCACCGGCAAATGTCAGTCCACCGATACGCTTCTGATGAATAGCATGGCTGGAGCATTCCATGAAGGCATATTCGCATCCTGCCGCAACCATCTGTGCAAGGAGTGCATTGAGTTGTATGGGGTCTGGCGTAGTATGACTGGCCGGCACTACCTCACCGTCAATATAGTTACATACGGTGGAGAGCAGACCTACCTTATGTCCGAACTTACGGAACATATTATATAATAAGGTGGCAATTGTCGTCTTACCGTTTGTGCCCGTGACACCAACCAGCTTTAATTTTTCCGATGGATTGCCGTAGAAGGTTGTAGCGATGACACCAACACTATCTTCTGTCGATGCCACCTGGATAAATGTAGCACCGTCGGTGTCTGCTGGTATTTCCTCACAGAGTATTGCCACGGCTCCCTGTGTTCTCGCTTTGTCAATGAACTGATGTCCATCGACTTGTGTGCCTCTCATGGCTACAAAGAGGTGACCGTCAGCAACACGACGACTGTCTATATTCACCCCCGTGATGTCAACATCGTCATTCCCGACAATCGTTATAGGCTTGATGTTTCTCAGTAATTCTTTCAGTTTCATAGCAATTGTTCTTTATTGCGTGTGTTCTTTATATATATTATGGTATTATGCCAGTTTAAGGGTACAGGTTTGTCCCTTCTTGATGGTGTTACCAGCAGGAATACTCTGTTCCACCACCTTACCGCGGCCATTGATGATAACCTTGATACCCTTACTTTCCATAATGTACACGGCATCGCGGGCACCCATCCCCTTCACGTCAGGTACACCACTACCCTGTAGCTGTGTTTTCTTTACTAAGCTAAGAGTGCGTCTCCTGTCACTATTAACAACGCCCCATATTGGTTTTCCGAAAGCATGCATTCCAGACCACCCGTTGCTCACATTGAATCCAAGGTGGTTAAGAACATAGTCAGCTGCCAACAGGTTACCATCCTTCACCTGTGGAATAAGGATTGAGGAGGTATCGCGAGCATCGGTAGCGTCAAGTTTCAGGCTCTGTGCCATAATTCCCTCGGAGATATGGTGAAAGACAAGGCCACTCATTCCACCGCCGGAGCCAGTGCCATCCTTTTGGATACAGACTATACAACTATAGCGTGGTTTATCAGCAGGGAAATAACCGGCAAAAGAGAGCAGGTAGGCAGAGGTCTTACCACTCGCCGACCATATCTGTGCCGTTCCTGTTTTTCCTGCCACCTTGAATGACGGTGAACCAGCTTTCTTTCCCAGTCCCTGACTTACCACATGCTCCAGGATTGTCTGTATTGTAGCTATTGTCGATGGCTTTGCTATCTGTCCGTGTCCTTCTACCACCTGCGGCGGGAACTCCATATACACCTCTCCGTCCTTGAGCACCTCCTTAACAAAACGTGGCTTCATCATCTTACCATTATTGGCAATGGCATTATAGAACGTCAGCGTGGATATTGGCGGGACCTGTGTCTCATAGCCTATGCTCATCCATGGCAGTGCCGTCTTACTCCAGTTCAGGTACTGCTTACCACGACTGTCTTTCTTAGGCATACGAATCTTTGCCGGCGAATAGCCTGGAATGGGGATTTCCAAATCACAGTTTATTCCTAAGTCGTAAAGACCCTGAACATATTTCTCCGGATTATTATGATAGAAACGGTCAATGATACGGCTCACGCCGATATTGGAACTCACCTCCAATGACTTAGGCAGGCGCATAGTACCATAACCACCACGACGCCAATTGTGATCCTTCATGTCACGGCCATACATATTCCACACGCCACCGCCGGTCTCCACTACGAAATTAGTATCGCAGACCCCATCGTCAAGAGCAACCATAATACTGGCTGTCTTGAATACCGAACCTGGTTCTAACAAGTCGCTGACAGCATGGTTCTTTGCTTCGGCATAGAAGATCTCGCCATTGGAGTCCAGACATTTCTCCATATTGACAATTGCCTTAATATCACCCGTGGCAACCTCCATCACGATAGCAACACCCACATTTCCGTTAATCAGTTTCAACTCATCAACGACAGCACGCTCTGCAAGGTCCTGAATACCAACATCTATCGTAGTAACAATGTCCATACCGTCTTCTGGCGGTATATCGGTAATGCTGAGATATTTATTCAGCACCTTACGGCGGTGTATGATACCGTTCTTTCCGCGAAGAATAGAGTCGTATGACAGTTCCAAACCACAACGTGCAGTATCCTTGGCACCAAACATATCACCTATAGTACGCTGGGCAAGAGTTGTAAACGGACGGCGACGGGCATTGAACTCCTCTGCATGAAAACCACTCTTATACTTTGACAGATTAAAGATTGGCAATTGCATCACCTCCTTGTAAGTGCTATATGGCACACGACGCTCCCATATAGCCCAATGACGACTCTGCTTATTACGACCCTCCTCCAATTTTGCAATGAACTCTTCCTTTGAACGATTAGGAAACAACATGTGGAGTCCTGTGGCGACAGAGTCAAGCTTTGCCTCCCACAGAGAATCATTACCTGCCTCGTGTAACGCCATGAAGTCCATGAACATCTTGAACTCAGGAAGACTACTTGCCATCAGCTGCCCATCACTACTATATATATTACCGCGTGTAGGCTTCACCTGCACACTGTCGACTTTCAGTCTGGCTGCCACATCTGTCCAATACTGTCTTTTGGCCGTCATTATGTAGGCTGTCTTAAATATGACAGCAATAGCGACCAGCGTCATCAGTATAGCGATGATGCTGTATCTCGGCATTATATTCTGATTGTTTAGCTTACTACTCATCTTTTTTCTTTAGGGTCTTTAACGTCTTTAGAGCCTTACATCTTACTTCTCACATCTTACCTCTCACTCCTCCTCCGGCACCTCGATGATAAACGGAGGCTGACTTGGCATCTTTAATATACTGTCCTTATTGTTCTTAAGCATCTCCAGCACATGACTCTCACGACATTTCTCCGTCAACATACTGCTACTCGACAATGCTTTGTACTTTGCATCTTTAAGCTGGGTATTTAGACGGTCTATCTCCAGAAGGTCTTTCTGTATACTATATCGGTTACTAATGTAAATGATAACAAAGAATACGATAAGGACTATCAACCATATCTGATGGCGGATGAGTCGTGCCGTCAATATGTCACCACCAAGAATCTTACGCAAGGTGAAATTGGAAGAAAGAGGTTGTTCATCCTCACGAGCCTGTTCGTGGATAGCTTCCTTCAATGCTTGTGCATCCGACATCTCCTTTTCTGCAGACTCTTCAGCCTCCACAGGTTCTTCATTTCCTATCTCTTCACTTATAGGAATGGCAGTCACCTCTTCTTCTATCATTATTTCTTTGTCCTTATCCATTGTTTTTGTTACATTCACTGTTTCCTTATTGCATCCTCATATTTATCGTCGCTCGGCAATCCTCAGTTTAGCACTACGGCTTCGAGGATTCTCCTGCTGTTCCACATCCGCAGGTATTATTATCTTCCCAACATTAGTAAACGGAGTTTCTATTCGTCCGTAAAGGTCCTGCACCACTTTCCCATCGAGATTACCACTTTTTATTACGTTCTTGACCAGACGATCCTCCAAAGAGTGGTAAGTGATAACCGATAACCTTCCACCGGGTCGCAACAGTTCTGTAGCTCCAAGTAGCAGCTCCTTTAATGCCTCCATTTCACGATTCACTTCTATCCGCAGTGCCTGAAACAGTTTTGCAAGTTCCTTTTTCTCGCGTTCACGTTTCAGCAATGGCTCTACTGTCGCAGTCAGAGCTTCTGTTGTTTCAATAACTTTCTGCTTTCGCGCCGCCACAATAGCCTTTGCAATACGACGTGACTGTTTCAGTTCTCCATAATAGAAGAATATGTCTGCCAGGCGTTCTTCATCGTAGTTGTTGATAACATCTGCTGCCGTCTGTCCCGCCCGTTTATTCATACGCATGTCCAACGGACCTTGGAAACGAAAGGAGAACCCACGCGTCTCGTCATCAAAATGGTGGGAAGACACTCCTAAATCGGCAAGCAAGCCATCGATTTGTTCAACACCGTAATAGCGCATCCAGTTTTTTAGATACCTGAAATTGCTTCTTACAAAGGTGAAACGTCCAGACTTCTGACCTTCAGAGAACAACTCATCAGCAATGACATTCTGTTCGGCATCAGCATCCTGATCAAAACTGAAGAGCCTACCCTTATTACCAAGCCGCTGCAGTATCTCACGACTGTGACCGCCGCCACCGAAAGTTACATCTACATACACACCGTCAGGACGAATTGCCAGTCCGTCGATACTCTCCTTCAAGAGAACCGGTATGTGATACTGCTCCGTCATTACTCCTATTCACTATCCGTAAAGAGCCAAGGATCCTCAGACATCAGTTGTTCCAAGCCTTTTGAAAATTCCTCTGGGCTTAACTGCGACTGCTGTTGCTCCTCTGGACTCCAAATCTCTATGACATCATCGACACCTATAAAGTTCACCGCCTGCTTTATACGAGCCATTAGGAGAAATCGCTTCGGTATCAGTATTCTGCCATTTCCATCGGGGGTTATTAACTCCACGTCAGAAGCAAACTGCCTGAACAGCTGCTGATGAGTGGCGTTCCAACGGTTACGACGCTTACGTAACGTATCCAGCTGGGCATTCCACACCGATTCCGGGTAGAGCGTCAGACAATTGCGGAAGACATCCTTACGCATCACCAGATTCTCTTCGCCCGATGCCGTCAGCACCTTACGAAAGACAACCGGTAGAAAAGCCCTTCCCTTGGCGTCTATTTTTCCTTCTATATTGCCTAAAAATCGCATGCGTACATTTATTAAAGATGATTTGGCGTCAAAGTTACACATAATTCCCCACAATTCCCCACAAAAATCCACTTTATTTTTAATTCGTGCATTTTTTTTAATAATTTAACTCTTTTGACATATTAAATGACGTGCGTTATCATAGTGTCATCATCTTATTTAACCTTCGACAATCTTATTGCACTTACATGACAAAGTGTAAAATAAATTGTCTCATTAAATATTTTTTATTGGAAAAAAGGAGATTTTTGCATAAAATACGTTTAGTTTAAAAATTAATGGTTATTTTTGCAGTTTGTAAGAGTGTATTTGAAATGAGCAAACAAGCAGAAAGCGCAAATGCTAAGATAATTGACGTCAGGGGAATAATGCGAAGTAAAATGGGCAATAAGGCCGACAAAGTACCTGGCTTTATTATTTCATACCTTCAAAAGATTCTTCATGAGGAACAGGTCAACGAATTCCTTATAGAGAACGACGGTATTGTTGGCACCCCATGGCTGGAATCGTGTATCAGCTACTTGAAGCTGTCCTTCAACATTGAAGGTTTAGATAATCTTCCTGCCAAAGACGACACTAAACGATACACCTTTGTGTCGAACCACCCATTAGGCGGTATGGACGGTGTTGCTATAGCCTCTATATTAGGCAAACAATATGATGATCAAATCAGACTGCTTGTTAATGACTTCCTAATGAATCTGCCAGGACTGGCACCACTCTGTATAGGAATAAACAAGACTGGTGCACAGAGTCGCAGCTTCCCTGCCTTGGTTGAAGAGGGATTTAGCGGGGACATGCATATGATGATGTTTCCTGCCGGTATCTGCTCCAGAAAGATTAACGGAAAGATTCAAGATCTTCCATGGAAGAAAACATTCATCTCAAAAAGCATTCAGTATCAGCGCGATATCGTACCGATACACTTCATCGGAAGGAACTCTGATTTTTTTTATCGACTGGCTAACTTCAGCGACAAATACATCAAAAAAGTAAACGTTGCGATGATTTATTTAGTTGATGAGTTGTACAAAAACATTGGAAAGACATTCACCATAAAAATCGGCAAGCCTATACCATGGCAGACTTTCGATAAGAGTAAAACGCCTGTTGAATGGGCACAATATGTCAGAAGTCTCGTATACGAACTATAATAACTAGCAAAAACTAAAAACCAAGCATTATATGTCACAGGAAATGGCAATTTGCAAGCAACAGGAACTACCAATTATTCCACCGGTTGATAAAGAACTTATCAAAGCAGAACTGACACCTGAGCGACAACTACGTCTAACGAATAGGAGTCAGAATGAAATATACGTAATTACTGCACAACAGGCACCAAACACTCTACGTGAGATTGGCCGTCTGCGCGAGATTGCCTTCAGAGAAGCCGGTGGTGGTACTGGTAAGGAACTTGACCTTGACGAGTTTGACACATGCGAGAACTGCTATAAGCAACTCATTGTATGGAATCCTGAAGAAGAAGAGATTATTGGTGGCTATCGCTATCTCTATGGTAGCGAATGGGAACTTGACGAAAACCGTCAACCAAAACTCGCCACCAGCCATATGTTCCGCTTCTCGGATAAGTTCATTGACGAATATATGCCATATACCGTTGAGCTTGGACGTTCATTCGTATCACCCGACTATCAAAACATACGTAAGAATACTAAAAGCATCTTCGCTCTTGATAATCTATGGGATGGACTTGGTGCCCTTACAGTTATTAATCCTCAAATAAAATATTTCTTTGGAAAGATGACGATGTACCCCTCCTACATCCGTCGCGGACGTGATATGATTCTCTACTTCCTAAAGAAGCATTTGACGACAAGGACAATCTTATCATCCCGATGAAACCGTTAAAAATCGAAGAAGATCCCGAGGAATTAGCACGTTTATTCTGCGAGGATGATTTCAAGAAAGACTATCTCATACTTAACCGTGAGATAAGGAAGTTGGGATATAATATTCCGCCACTTGTAAATGCATATATGACCCTGTCGCCAACAATGAAACTTTTTGGCACAGCCATCAATTACGGTTTCGGAGATGTTGAAGAGACTGGTATTCTCATCTCTATTGATGAGATTTTCGAAGAAAAGCGTGTACGCCATATAGACAGTTTTGCTCAGCAACACCCTGAAGCTATCAAAGTGACGAGTGGTGCCAACAAAATTTTCTATAAAGAGCACGATGTATAGCCTTACAATACCGGCAAGGAAATACCATTGATCTTCTGATATATATCCAGTGCATAGACATCTGTCATTCCACTGATATAGTCAATCACTGCCATTATGCGCGTCTCAAGATCATCACTCTGGATATCATACTGTGATGAGAAGCGGCGGATGAGTTGTTGCGAATGGAATTTATCTGGATGTACAGCAGCCTCAACAAGGTCCTGCATAAGCGTATCCATAATCTTATAACCGCTCAACTCCACATCAAGAACAATCTTAGAATTATAAATAAGACGCTTTGACACGTCAACACAATGACGGTACGCATCACGTTGCAGTGGTGCTATCTTTTTAATAAGACTACCCTCGAATGTGCCAGAAAGGATTTCTTCCTCATGTTCAACAAAAGTGCGGACGCATTCATTCTCCAACTTACCGATTGCGCAGGCACGCATATACACAACTTTCTCATTCTCATCGGTAACGCCTTCATTCTCCACCCTGTCCTTAATCTGCTTTCGCACATCATCATCGAAGAAGCCCAGCAATAAGCTCTCGGTCTCATCAAAAGAAAGAATTTTCAATTTATGAGCATCTTCAATATCCATTATCTCATAACAGATGTCATCAGCAGCTTCAACAAGGTATACCAACGGATGACGCGCAAAAGAGACAGGATGAAGCCCTCGCTCCTCAATCCCCATCTCATAAGCAATCTTCTTGTATATTCCTTCTTCGCTGGTGAAGAAGCCGAACTTGCCGTGCTCACCGGCAAGTGATGAGGACAATGGATACTTAACAATGCTCGCAAGGGTGGAATATGTCATTACAAAACCACCATCACGACGTCCCTTGAAACGGTGAGTGAGGAGACGGAAGGCATTGGCATTACCCTCGAAATGTGTGATATCATCCCAGAACTCACGCCTCAAATGCTGCTTAAGGTAAGCACCAGGACCTTCCTTGAAATAAGCTTGTATAGCTTTCTCACCACTATGTCCGAATGGGGGATTTCCCATGTCATGCGCGAGACAGGCGGCAGAAACTATTGTACCTATTTCCTCAAACAATGTACCTGCCAGTTCCGGATGACGTTGTTTTAGCTGTTGTGCTACATCGTCACCTAAAGATCGTCCAACACTCGACACTTCAAGAGAGTGTGTCAGTCGATTATGAACAAAGATACTGCCGGGCAATGGGAATACCTGTGTCTTATTCTGCAAACGACGGAACGGTGCTGAAAAAACCAAACGGTCATAGTCGCGCCGAAATTCCGAACGGTCGTCGTGGCGCTCAGAATGACGTATCTCCTGTCCCAATCGCTTATTCGTGATAAGTTGTTGCCATTTCATGGCTGCGAAGTTACAGAAAAAAGAGTACAAAACAAAGAAATACCCATGTTGTTAACGTTAAATTCATATAATTAGTAGTACTAAGTACTACAAAGCCACATCTTTTTATTACTTTTGCAATCAGTTTTTTTGGAATTGACAATATTATATTAAAGACAAACATAAAAAATGATACAAGTAAAAGTAGTAAACAAGGGGCATCAGCCTCTGCCACAATATGCTACACCACTGAGTGCTGGCATGGATCTGCGTGCTAACCTTGAAGCTCCAGTCACACTGCAACCTATGGAGCGCCGCCTGATACCTACCGGCCTGCATATTGCCCTTCCTGATGGTTATGAGGCACAGATTCGTCCACGTAGTGGACTAGCACTGAAAAAAGGCATCACCGTTTTAAACAGTCCAGGTACTGTCGATGCAGATTACCGCGGTGAAGTTGGTGTACTGCTAATAAACTTATCACAAGAACCATTCGTAGTCAATGATGGCGAGCGCATTGCGCAAATGGTCATTGCTCATCATGAGCAAGTGACATTTGAATCAGTAGAGGTTCTCGATGAAACAGAACGAGGCGAAGGAGGCTACGGCCATACCGGGGTGAAGTGAGAGATAAGAGGTAAGATGTAAGAGGTAAGAGACTAAAAAAATGAAAAAAAGCTGTTGCATCATTCTATTGCTATTGTGCATTCTCACAACGAGGGCGCAAGAGGTGGGCATTGCCAATGATTCGATGATGCGTATGCAGCGCTATACCTATTTCTTCCTTGAAGCCGTCAAGCAACAGGAAAAAAAACATTATGCTGCAGCCTTTGACCTGTTTTGCCATGCCCGCGACATCAGCCCTACGTCTGCAGAGGTATACTATCAGCTGGCAAACTACTATATTGACCTAAAGGACAATACTAAAGTTCTTGAGTATTTAAAACGTGCTGCCACCTTATCACCGAAGAACGATACTTACCAAGAGCGTTTAGCACAGTTTTACATCACTCAGACAGAATATGACAAGGCTATAGAGACATACGAGAATCTATACCGCAACCATCGTGACCGCGATGATGTACTGCAACTACTCCTGCGACTCTATGCCAACACAAACAACTACGAACAGATGATCCATACGCTCGAGCGCATGGAAATTCTTGAAGGAGCAAACGAGCAGATAACACTCACCAAGATACAAATTTTTGAACAGCAAGGTGAAAAAACGAAAGCCTTACGGGAACTTAAACAGCTTGTAAACAATCACCCGAATGACCTTAATTACCGAGTGATGCTTGGCAACTGGCTACTACAAAACGACAATCCGAAAGCAGCATTAAAAGAATATAAGGCAGTATTGCGCGAGGAGCCGGAAAACCAGATGGCTATGGTATCAATGCTCGACTACTACAGGTCTCAAGGGCAGAATGCGAAAGTCGATGAATTATGCAAATCACTTCTTCGCAACCCACATACAGAGCAATATACCAAGACGGCCATTCTCAGGCAGACCATACAACAGAATCAACAAGGCGAATGCGACAACGACAAGGTGTTACAATATTTTGACGATGCCCTCAGCACACCTCAAGAGAATGGTGACATCTACTTATTGAAGGCATCCTATGGATATGTGATACAGATGCCGCAGGACTCCATCAATGCTTTCTATATAAAGGCACTTGATGTGGAACCCGATAACATTGTTGCGCGACTATACCTCATCCAAGAACTGTGGAGGGCAGAAGACTATGATAATGTAATAGCCTATTGTCGTCCTGCACGTCAATATCACCCTGAGGAGATGCGATTTTACTATTTCCAGGGATTAGCTCACTTTCAGAAAAAAGAGAAAGATGAGGCGCTGGAGACATTCCGCATGGGAGTGAGCCAGATAAACAATGAAAGCGAGCCAGATATCGTAAGCGACTTTTATGAGCTTATGGGCGACATCCTCCACGAGAAAGGCCTCGATGAAGAATCCTTTGCAGCCTATGACAGCTGCCTACACTGGAAACCAAATAATATGGGATGTCTAAATAATTATGCATATTTCCTGGCCATAAAAGGACGAGACCTCGCCAAAGCAGAGAAGATGAGCTATCAGACCATCAAGGCTGAACCGCAGAATGCTACTTTTCTCGATACATACGCATGGATACTTCATCTCCAGGGGCGTGAAGAAGAAGCAAAGACATATATGGAAGAAACTCTGCGCTATGACCCAAACCCGTCGGAAGAGGTCATACAACATGCAGAAGAGATACTTAAAAGAAGAATCTCGCCTCCTTCTTCCCTACCCGAAGAGAATATGGAATTGCCTAAGACTGAATAACAAAAGTATAATATAATGAAGAAAATAATTCTATGTGCAATGACCGCCACGATAATGGCATCGTGTGGTGCAAAGACTGCAGTGGTCAACAATAACACAACCATAACTGCAACATCTAAACAGGATGATGCTGAAGACTTACAAAAGCAACAGCTCGTCTTCATGCAGAAGGTGGCAGACAATGCTGTATATCAGCAGAATATAGTCTCAAGACTCAACTTCACCCTCACCAGTGGAACGAAAAACATCACCGTTCCAGGCTCCATACATATGCGTAAAGACGATGTTATCCGCATACAACTGTTCATGCCTCTGCTTGGTACGGAGGTTGGCCGATTGGAGTTCACTAAGGACTATGTGATGATTATTGACCGCCTGCATAAGGAGTATATCAAAGGGGACTACAACAAAATCGGCTTCCTTAAGAGACAAGGCATCAACTTCTATTCCCTTCAGGCACTATTTTGGAACCAGCTCTTCCTGCCAGGAGAAAGTCAGGTTAAAGAGGAACAGCTAAGCCTATATACTGTTGATATGGATGCTACAAATAACAACATTATAACATTACTGCAACAAAAAATGCTTTTCCAGTGGGAGGCAGAAAAGGACAACGGCAACATCACCGATGCAAAGGTGGAATACAAGGGCGACGACAATGACAATGCCATACTCAGCTGGAAATATGCCGATTTCCGCTCTTTCGGTTCGAAGCAGTTCCCACACGTACAGAAGCTCCGCTTTCAGATGGATAAGAAAGACGTCAATGTCACCCTTGATATGAACGGCGTAACATCTGACAACCGCTGGGAAACCAGAACAACTGTCAGCGACCGTTATAAGGAAGTAACAGCAGAAGAGGTTCTTAAAAAACTTACAACACTCTAATGAGACACATACGATACTACATCTGTATTCTGACTGTTTGCCTATTGACTTTCTCACCACTCCAGGCACAGAAAGCAAAGACTACAGCACAAAGAACAACGACACAGCGTAAGACTTCTGCCTCGCAGAAGTCCACTACTACAGCACAACGTGGAAAGACAACAGCACAGAAGGGACAAGGAGCAAGGAGCAAAGCACAAGGAACAAAAGGTAAGGGGCAAGGAACAAAAAAGAAATCCTCTACACCGGAATATAAAACTACAGATGAGATAAAAGGTCTGCAGAAAGAACGCACACAGATACAAAAAGAAATCAGCACAAAAGAGAAAGAGCTACGTGCCAAAGAGACAGACGTACGTCAACGCCTCAACAATCTTGTGCAGATTAACTCAGAGATAGAACAGCATCAGAAATCTATCGAGACCATTCAGGGTGACATCACACAGCTTGATGATAATATCGATATCTTGAAGAGCCAACTGGCGACACTTGAGAAGCAACTCGGTGAGCGCCGTGAGAAATTCGTGGAGTCGCTACGCTATATGTCACGCCACCGCAGTATCCAGGACAAGATTATGTTTGTTTTCAGCTCACAAAACCTTACACAAGCCTACCGCCGTTTGCGTTTTGTACGCGAATATGCAGCATATCAACGGGCACAGGGTAAGCTGATACAAGAAAAACAGCAACAGATAGACCTGAAACGTAAACAGCTGCAGGATGTACGCGGACAGAAAAACACCCTTCTGGCAAAAGACCGACAGGCACACGCTGCACTGCAGGGCAAACAGGCCGAACAACAGAAAGTCGTTGAATCGCTGAAACACGAACAACAGGCATTACAAGGTGTTATCAGTGAACAGAAAAAGAAGCAGCAGGCTTTAAATGCACAGATAGACCGTCTGATAGCTATAGAAATACAGAAAGCACGTGAGCGTGCAGCAGCAGAGGCGAAAGCTCGCAAAATAGCCGAAGAGAAAGAACGCCAACGTCGTGCTGAAGAAGCCGCACGCAAGAAAGCTGCTGCCGAAGCAGCAGCACGTGAACAGGCTCGTCGCATCGCTGAGGCTAAAGAACGGGAGGCAAAAGCTCGTGCCGAGGCTAAGGCTGCTGCGGACCAAGCGGCACGTGAACGTGCCGAACAACGTGCACGTGAGGCTGAGGCTGAACGTATAGCAGCAGAGAAGAAAGCAGCTGTAGAAAAGGAACGCGCTGAAAAGGCTGCGCGCGAAGAGAAACGTGAGAGCGAGAGCAGCAGTGAATCGTCATTCAGTGCCGCCGACCGCCAGTTGTCAGGTAGCTTCGCCAATAACCGCGGACGTCTGCCGATGCCCGTCAGCGGACATATCATCAACCACTACGGACAGTATAATGTAGAAGGGCTGTCAGGAGTACAACTCTCCAATAACGGTATCAATATTAAGGCAAGTGCCGGTGCTACTGTTAGGAGTGTTTTTGCCGGTGAGGTCAGCGCCGTGTTCGGATTCAGTGGTACTACCGTCGTCATGGTACGCCATGGCTCCTATATCTCCGTTTACTGTAACCTTGCATCAGTACATGTCAGCCGCGGACAGAAAGTCACCGCACGCCAGTCACTCGGCACCCTGGGCTCAGACGGTGTCCTCCAGTTCCAGTTACGCAAGGAAACTGCGAAGCTCAATCCTGAAGCATGGCTTGGCAGATGATGAAGAACACATATTTGTATTCTGCATTACTGTTACTCCTGACAGTCTCATGTGGACACAGGTCGTATCCGCAGTTACTACTGACAGCCGACAGCCTGGCGGAAGTATGTCCTGACAGCGCTATAGCGCTGTTAAAAACGTATGCGCCTCAGGTTAAAGGACAGTCAACGGCTGTACGCAATTACTACGATCTACTGTGTATAAAAGCCTCCGACAAGGCATACATCCGTAATACCACAGATTCTGTCATCCTTCGCCTCGTTGACTACTATGAACATGGCGGTGATAAGCATCTCCTGCCTGTAGCATATTACTATGCAGGCAGAGTATATAGAGACCTAAACGATGCACCACAAGCACTTGAGTTTTTTCAGAAAGCCGTTTCATTAATGGTTGAACCATTTTATTTAAAACAGAAGGAGCTTACATATAATCAAATGGGGCATCTTTTCAGAAGACAGAGGCTTGACAGTGATGCACGCAAAATGTACAATAAGTCATTCCTCTGTGCCCGCCAAATGAATGATACTCTTATGATGATTTTTAATCTGCGAGATATTGCATGCATATATGATTACAAAACAGAACCAGACAGTTCCCTGCCACGATTTAAGCAGGCATTACATCTTTCCTATAGCATCCATAATGAGGACATGATTGCCTCTTTGGAAACGCAATTAGCATCATTTTATATTGATAGGGAAGAATATATCAAAGCTTTAGAATATATGCAACATCCATTAAAACATAACAATCCTAAAGAACATAGAGCTCTATATATTATGATGGCTCACATATATGATGGTTTGGGAAAGACAGACTCATCATTCATATATTATAGAAAGCTAACCCAACTTGATGACATAATGGCAAAACAAGAGGGACATAGAGGGCTCTCAGAATATTATACTGTTAATCAGAACTTGCCAGATAGTTGCTTCTGTCATTTAAAGCAATACAGGATTGCTGTAGATTCTTTAGTTAAAATAAGGTCCGTTGAATCTGTTTCGCAGATGAATGCCTTATACAATTACCAACTACGTGAAAAAGCAAATGCTACATTAAAGATT
>JAFZVR010000020.1 GCA_017617725.1 Prevotella sp. | reverse complement strand
CGAGTAGCCCATGCCGTTGGTGACATAGTTGTTGTAGGTTAGATTGCCAACGTTGCTCGTCCACTTATTCTTGTTGTCAAGTGAATATGGTATGCATTCAAACTCGTATGAATCTCCACCTATAGTGGTGTTACGTGCCACCATACGCCAGTATTTGTCAGTCTCTGTATCGGCAGAAGGAGAACCGTCGTATGCCGCCTGGTTCAGTGAAGCGGTGCGCAGGAAGAAATCGCTGTCGCCACCTGTCTTCCACATCTGCAGTGACCAGTGAGTGTTCTGTCCAGAGCCATTCGCAAGGGCAGCTGTCGCCGTCGAAGTATTTGTAGCAGTAGGTGCATTAACGAGGCAGGCGGTCCAAACGATAGAGTCATTAACAGCAGGAGTCTGCCAGTTGTCAATTTGTCGCTTTGTTGCACCGAGCCACATAGGATCCGTGCCGTAGGTACCATCTTCATAACGGCGACGGTTGAGGATAGTGAAGTCATACGGGTCACCGATGAATGCCCAGTGCAGACCTTTCAGACCATCGTTCCATCCGTCAGCATCGTTGTTCCATCCACCATTCTTAGGATCGTACATCGCACGACGGTAGTTGCTTACGAAATCAGTCTTGTTCTCCACTGCGGGCGAGCCCCCATCAGTATTTGTCTTGTCATAATAAGGCCAACTGCTGTCGCTGATCTTCATGTCAAGCCAGGTGATATCGTTAAGCTCTGCAACTGTCGGAGCGGTTGGGTTTGCTGCAGGAGTGAAGAGGTTTACCCCATCGCTTGTCAGGTCATCAACAGTATAGAAGACGCTGAATTTGAAGATTGGGTTCACCTTCGTTCCTGTAACAAATACATTACTACTATGTGCAGAACATGTTGGTAACGGAGAATTTTCTGCATTACCTTCTGACAGGACATGTTCACCCATAGTCGCATCGAACTTATCGGTCAAGTCGGCATAACTTACATATTTACGTTGTAAGTGGCGTGGAACACCGGTAATCGTCTCGCCCAATCCATAGTAACCGCTATATTCGTCTTTTGTAACTTCTGACTTTAAGCTGTAACGGGTATCAGCTCTGCGGTGGGTGGTAATATAGACCTTCACCGGCTGCACGAGCTTGATGGCTGTATTTTCGTTATTTGCCTTATGATAGCCTAAGTGAGTGCCGCTCTCATAACGCTCGTTGTCAGCATTATAGCTCAAGTTTATGTGGTAGACTTCCGGCGTATCACTCTGTGAGCGGTAGGTCTTTGTCAATCCGTCATGTGCTAAGTAGTAATAGACATTACGATAGCCCAACAATTCATTATCTTCCTTGAAACGAAGTGAGAAAGCTCCTGTTACGTCACTTGCCGACGGCATCACCTCCCAGTAGAAGTCGTTTATGTAAGGCTTTCCGTTGTTACGGTTGGGGAATGCCTTATCAGGCATAGACACACCATATTCATCAGTCGGGATTAGTGTTGAACGATTGTCAATCTTTGTATAGTCCGGCAGTCGGATATGTACGCAGTCGGAAACGAACTGGAAGTTTGTCTCCACTGCATTGAAACGTGCCAGCTGAGCCGCCTTCGTAGAATCAGCCCATACAGTACTGTTGGGATCAGTCATTGATGCTGCATTCCATGGTCCTGCCGTACTGAATACCTGCACTTTGTATGGATCACCCACAAAGTACCACTTCAGTTTCTCCGGTGTCGATACCATACGGTCTTTGTCGGTACGGTATTGTAGGTTATTGTATGCATCACTGGTATTGCTTACAAATGCAGAGGAAGAATCATCCCATGTCTTTTTCTCTGGTATCCATCGACCCGTGTTCTTATCCTTATTCTTCGAGAGGTCACCAGTTTGTATTCTTGTGGTAGCCTCTGGGTCATAGAATGCATGGTGAGTGATAGTTTTTCCCTTTGAGTCTATAGTTGGGAAATCCATGAAATAGACATGATCGTTATTGGCAACCATAGTAGCAACCTCAGAAGCAGTAGGTGCAGTCTTTAAGAAAATGTCACTCGTTACCTCATATTCAATATATATGCTTTGGGCACCTGCAGCAGGTGTACCATCAGCATTAACGTATGTCCATACTGGTTTACCATCTTCGTCATAGAGAAGGTCACCGCTCGGTGTATAAACGTATGGTGCAGTATTACTCCAAGTACCATTTGTCGTTGCTTGTGTTGTAGTCGGATAAGGACCGTCCGTAACTATATAGTATGGGTTTTCATTAGTAGGTAGAGTTGAATAGTCATCTCTATATAGCTTATAGCTACAGAAAGCACGACGAAGATTGATGGGCAGAGACTCCATATCTCTTAAATCTATCTGGTCACCTTCCACGTAGGTACGTTCAGCTGCCGTGAAGTAGAGTAGCGAGATACCGGAATCGTAGGACTTTAGTTGCGTTTTCTTTTGATCATCAGTAGCAGATGGATTTGCTGGTTTCCAAGTGTTTTTATAATGATCAACATGGTCATCGCGTTTGATTACCAGGTTGATATCCTGGTATTTCACAGGCTCGTATGGCAGGAGCTGTATAGCGTAAGTCCGTCCGGGGATGTAGTCTATCAGACCCTCCACACTCTCAGTTGTCACCTTATTGGCAGTTCGGCTCACCATGTGCCAATATAAAGGTGTGTTCACCGTAATTTCGTCAACATTCTCGGTAATGCTTGTTGACAGCAAGCTGAACGTCTCCTCCGGACTCTTATTTACTCCGACACAGATTCCCCAGTACTGATTCTCTGTTGGTTCACTGGTTGGGATTACGACAGGATAGATGTCTGCACCAGTATCCGTCGTAATCTTGCTGATGGTAGTGTAGCAGTTTTCTGCACCTGCCAAATTATAAACATTGTATCCCTCAGCAGTCACACCGACAGCCGACTCGAAGTTGATAATGCGCATATTGTAAGGGTCATCACCCACGAAGGTCCACAACCAGCGGCCTTCACGATAGGCATCATTGTCACCCTTACGATACCACTCAGCTATACGCGAGTAACTCCAATCATTGTAATTGTCTTCTTCGTATTTGTGCAGGGTGTAAGCATTATTCATCCAACTCACCGTGCCGTCGTCCTCACGGCGCAGGAAGTATTGGTTGCCTACAAACGTTCGTTCATCGCCTGTGCCTGTTGCTGTAATATCAACATCGGTATCAAGCACCATAAAGAACCACTTAGCCTGCTGAGTGTAGGTATTATCCATGCGTTCATTGGCACCATAGTATGCTACATCGGCAGCAATCTGCTCTGGAGTACTTGACATGCCGGCCAACGTGCGACCCGATAGTGTGGCGTTGTTATCTATTTGGTATTTGAAGTAGATATCATAAACGTCATCGAGTTCAATCTCTGGGTAAATATCAAACTTACCACTATTGGTGTCTAACACACGCTCTGTCAATTCTGCATTGTGATAGAACTGAATAGTATCATTTATCGTGAAACGGTTTACAAACTCGTTGGTTGGTGTCACATTGACATCCCCCGAACCATAGAACGTGGTACTCCTTGTCTCATATTTACAGTATTGTCGAGCCATTACCTCGTCCAGAACCAAGTCCTGCAGCCAGTCGTGCTCCAGGATTGCATGCCACGTTTGTCCCACTTTGTTACCACTACCGTCATACTGGATAGCGTGGTAGTGATACTTACGGCTAACGGGAGCCTTCACGAATTCTATACAATATGGAGTTGTACTACCACCACCCATACTATAGATCTTTCGCGTCACCACCTTATCGCTCGACATACGGATTTGGTATTCAGAGTAGTTAGCCGCAGTCCAGGTACCACGAGCTGTCAGAGCAGATGTTGCACCCGAACCGGTTGTTGTACACGGTGTGAAGTAATTGGTACCTGTTGTCATCAGCACCGTCCAACGGCTCAGTTCATAGCCTGACAATCGGGAAACCTGGTTATCAACAGCATGAGCCTCCAAGAGCATAAACGTCTGGGTATTACCCTCAGCACCATCAGAAAGCAAGTTCATCGTACGGCTGCTATTATCTGCCACCGACAAATACTTCTGGTGTTGAGCATTGTATATCTTGATAGCGTATGGATCATTACCTTCCAGTCGCCATAGATATTCCTTATTGGACG
This sequence comes from Prevotella sp., assembly GCA_017617725.1. GTDB lineage: Bacteria > Bacteroidota > Bacteroidia > Bacteroidales > Bacteroidaceae > Prevotella. The sequence goes on along the minus strand of JAFZVR010000020.1, from coordinate 8,816 downwards.
GGGCACGGCCGTTGGTCAGCGTATCGACAGGAAGCGTTTCAAACGTTGTCTCGCTTTTTGCACCAAACACTCTACCATGTTCCGTTGAGAAGTTGCGTTGCATATTGGCAATGGTGTACCATGTTCTTCCATTCAGGTCAAGGTTGGTCTCATTGATCCAGCTCAGTCGTGTGCCATCATCAGCATCATCATCAATACTCGTAGCTATCCTAAATGGACTGGTAGCAGGGTCATATTTATAGCGCACATAGATTTCGCCGATGCTCTTGGCAGCCAAAGAAGCAATAGAAGTGCTTGCTGCAGTCTTTGAAGACTCTGTCACGGTCCACGTGCCACCATCATTTGTCGCTGCCGTATAGTAGCTGAAATCACTACTGTGAAGCAATGGAGACTGATAAACCTCCGGCATCTCCACAGTAGTGTTATCCATGAGTGAATAACCTGTCAGAGCATTCTGACCAGCATTAGTGATGATGTGATAGGTCATCACAGGGCGATAGAAGAAGCTACTGAAGACTATCCATCGAGGGTTGTTAACAATAGGGTTTATCGGTTCACCTTCTGCTGCCAAACGATCCTTATAGGACTGTTCGTCCGTATAAATATATATACCACCTGCCAATGAGTTACTCTCTGCCAAGTACTGATTGTCATGACCTGTTATATAGAGCTTCAGCGTACCCGCACAATGTTCGATATTATTTGCTTTTTCTGTCACTTCATTGGGGTTATACTTTAGCACCATGAAGGTGTTAAGTTCGTATGTCCCGTCATCAGGCTCCACCATTTTAACAAGAGGATATTTGTCATTAGGAGTTGTATTCCAATCTGCAGCAAGGTTTGGCTCTTTTCCCGCGAGCACTTTTGTAGTACTATGTGCAGGATTCTTTATCGTTACTTCGTATGGGTCGTTACCGGTAAAGTACCACAAACGTGCTTCTTTCGTCAATTCTGTATTGACTGTCACTTTATCCTGCTTTATTGTTGCGTCAGAGTTCACACTCCATAATTTTCCACGGTAATCAGCGTAACTGATAGTACCCATGGTATAAGCTACTTTCCCTGAGAGGTCAAGCGGTGCATAGTTGTAAGGCAATCCATCAAATGCATTCCTATGGGCTTCCTCCATCTCCGTACCGAACGAGGTGACGGCTTGCTTCGACTTCTCGTAGTCGTAGCGTACATAGACAACATCTGTGTCAAGAGTCGTTGGTGTGGTAGTGGACTCACCTTTGATGGTATAGGTGGTTCCTACTACGTCTGCGGCAGAGTAGAAAATATATGCATCACTCTTCATCAGCGGTGACTCCATCCATTCTGGCAGACTCAGAACACTCTCGTCCGTAACAGCTATTGAATCACTTGACAATGCCACCCTACCGCTCGCAGTAATAATCTTATAGATGATATTGTTTGCAGCAACCACTGGTGTCAGCGTCAGTTTCTTCGTAGCATCAATAGTACCAGTTGTCGTATAGTTTGTCTGCGCCGCAAGGATAGGACTGCTACTTCCATCCAGGAAAGAGTATGAAGCTGCTGTTTTCGTTCCAGCCTGCATAAGAGCATACCCTGTTCCATCAGAATGCTTCATCAGAACATATCGGTTGCCGCTACTCTCTGTTGCGGGTGTACCATTCCACAAGGTAACTGCGTACGGGTCTCTGATGTCGCCAGCACTCTGCATAAAACGCCAACGGTGAGTATTGTCAGCAGAGAATGTCTCCTTCACTATACCGCCTGTTGTCACCTTTACATCATCATTGTTCAATTTTGCATTATACCATGTACCTTTCAGCAATCCATCGGTATCAGCATCTGAGTCGTAGTGATAACGCACATATACAGTTCCGCCAGCAGACAGACTTGCATCGGCAAACGAGCCAGTTATCCTGTCTGCAAGTGTTTCGAGATCGTAGTCATTAGTTGCACCTGCACTTAGTGTTTTCCAGAACGTGAAGTCCTTTGCCAACGGACTCCTGAACATTGCCGGAATTTTCGGAGATCCATCACTGAGCAACGTATAACGCAATGCCTCGCGACCTAAGCTATCCACCACGATATATGTGTATATAGTTGGACGTAGCAACCATGTAGTTTGACCGTGTACTTTGTCATCCTCAGGCTGTGCTACAGCTGGCTCTGCCAAAGTAGTGAAATTTTGCATCACGTGTGCATGGTCGAAACGCGGCATCAAGCGCATATTACCGTTTGCATCCTGTATCGCCATAAAGGTCTGGTTGGTCATATAAACGGGCAAACCGTCATAACTGGTTCCGTTGGTTGTCGCTACAGGAGAATTATTAGCAGCCAGACTTACTGTTTTTGCAGCATCTGTGGTGCCCCACCCTCCATGACCATCAAGCGCTGCAGCCGTAGCCGAAGTGGTAAAGTAGCCTGTGGGGTACTGTTTGTTATATATTTGGATATTATAAGGGTCAAAGCCATTGCTAAAGAACGCATTATTAATATATTCTTTCTCCGTGTTTGATTTTGTATCGGCTTCTGTTTCAGCATTGGGTTCACCTTTATACTTATAGCCCAACTCTTTATCGATATCAAAATTAGGCTTCAAGTACCAGTAGAGATTGTCATCGGTCAGACCCGTTGTCGAACCTGAATCAACACCGGTCGATGATGACTCTATCGTGATCAATGTTGTAGCATTAGAAGCCTGTGCCAACTTGCCATCCTGTCGAATGAGGAAAGGATACTGAACAGTACCTGCCTCATCAGCATGTTCGCTATCTGAGCCGATGTAAGCCTCTTCAAATTCTGGCTTCACATCATAGGTAACGTACATATCGACCTGATTCATATTAGTATTCAACACCTCAGGATAGTCTGCAAGAGAGGTGCCTGTACCCTTTTCCGTCCTGATATCATAATATTTGTGATAACCAATTTTTTTAGTTGCATTTTGATAGAAGTGATACTGCTTCACCATTGGACTGTCGAACTGGCGGATGTCAGCATCTCTTACAGCCTTGTTTGCTGCTCCTGTCTTCGCCATCGGATGACGCATAATTTCCCAGCCATGATTATCAAGCAATATCAGGATACCATCGATAGAGTGCTCTACCAAATCAAACGTCTCACCCAAATCAATAGTCTGATAATAGTGCCAGTCGTAGGCATACACCTTACCTTTTTGTGCAGTAGGATTATCTGGGTCTATCGGTCGACTGTTGTGCCATGCCTGATAACGGTAAATTGGATTGGCTGCAACATTATCATCGGTAAAGAAACTGTTGGAGTCTTCTGATTTTTTCTTAAAGACATCCCAAGGTAACTTACCCTTTCTACTAATAGTTTCATAGGTCTTCCAGTACTGCTGGAAAGTACGTACAAAACGGCGTTTACCATAAGTGGCATCAGGAGCAACACCACCATCTATTTCATTAACGGTCAACAGCTTGTAATTATTAGCTGTTCCCAATACCATATACTCCGTAGCCACATTGTCCACAGAACCACCGGACACGCTTGTGTCAATCACTTGCGGATCGTCAGTAATGGTGCCAGTAGTAATTGCACCAATAGTACTATTATAGTATGTTCGCCAATAATTGTAGTATGCTGTTGCTACATTTGTTTCTGGTGGATGACTGAATTGCCATGATGTGATAACTACATGATAAGGGTCATTTTTTTCGCTAACCAAGAACCATGACCAACGGGTACGTGTACTGGAGCCAGATTGCTTGTCAGATTCCCACTTCTCTTCACCATAGATATTGAAGCCACTATCACCATTAGCGTATGGATATATAGCTTTCATCTTAGTATGTTGAAGACTATCACCTGACTCCTGATAGAAGTCCTGTCCGTTCTTGAACTGTATCATGTATATCTGACCGAAATCCTCAACCTTGCGTACAAGACGAGCTGCAGGGTCATTATCACGGTGCGATCTCTTTGTAGGATCTACCTGACTGAGACTGACGAGGCTATTCGCATCGTAGGTTACGTAAATGTAACCATCGTTGGATTCTGTAGGAGAAGTGATATTGGTCTGATTTTCTTTCAAGGTATAGGTATCACCAGACACATTAAAATTACTACGCACCCAATATTTATAACCGCAATTTTCACGTGCCGTATAATCAATGAGCGGACTTCTCCATTTTTCGGGAACACCCAAATAGCCTGTTTCACCCGTTTCAAGCTCGGTACTCTGATACTCCAACAGAATTTTTCCCTGTTTGTCAATCAGGCGGTAGGTTCTTTCAAGAACTGCCTCAATGAAGATAATCTGCTGATTATCGCTACCATGATTGGTATGATCCTTTATCACAGCTGAGCCACTTAAGGTCAAGCTATTACGATTTCCTGGCGTGGTTGCATCTAACGTAGCCTCACCTGTAGCAGTACCAAATATTAATTCAATCTGTCCCTCTGCAGTACCTGCACCACCCATCACTATGAGATGAATGTCGCTGCCGTCGTCAAATAGATTATAACTATGTCCAGAGTTCCTGACACGCACGTTATAAGGATCACCGTTTTCTATAATCCATATCTTTGACTCTTTTCCTACCTCATCAATACTTGGACGACCTACTTGTGTCGTGACACCACTGTTATAGATAACGTAGCGATCTGTAGCAGGGTCACTTGAAGGGCCAATTTGCATGAAATAGCTTTTCGTGCCATCGAGCGGATACGGTCTTGATGATAATAGAGCAGTCGTATAACGGACGTAGATATCAGTATTACCCGATGGTAACTTGTCAATCTCACCGCTGAGGGTAGTTGTGTCACCAGGAGTCGTGAAAGTGGTATAGAACGTCAATGTTTCACCTTCTAAATACGAGCTATATATAGCAGACGGAATGGCTTTATGACCATGTTCACCGACAAGACTGCGAGACACATCCTGCGTTACAGTATATTTGATAGCTATACTGCCTGTATTATCTACGATATTGTAAGTGTAACTGTAGGTAGGCGTAGGTGTTACATGAAGGTTGCTGGTAGTACGGATTTCGTCACCGCTTGTTTGTGCCAACATACGGATTTCGTTACCGTTGTTTCGCGCATCCCAGAAGGCACGGTAATTAAGGCGGAAGGCATCGCGTTGGAAAATCTGGAAACTGTTGCTCGTGGTTCCCGGCACCATCGCCCAGCAATCCATATTGCTGGTGGGCGTCTCTGTGAAACGCACATTGTCAGCTTCATTGGCACCATAGACATTGATGGTTTCCGTATCCACATAAGCATACTTCCCGTCGGCACCCTTACAAATGATGCGGAAGGAATAGGGGTCGCCAATAAACGCATACTGTGACTCCTGCTTTAGTCGGTTGGCATCGGTAGGAGCATAACGTGAGTCTATCACATTATTAGTGGTATCATAGGTCAGCAACTTGATACCTGACTCTCTGATATCCATGCTGAACCAGACAGGATCCTCCTCGGTACTGAATACCAAGTTGGTCGCAGAGGTTGTTCCTGCTGCATCGAATGTATAAGGGATATAAACATCCGTAGAATCGCCAACAAGTGCAGAGGCTGATGTCGTACATTCACGATCACTATAATAATCTGTAGATAGCGTACATCCCAAACGCTGCAGCTTGTCACGTTTAGAGAGATTGAATGGAGAGTGCTGTCCATGACGCTGCACAATCGTCAACACGTCTTCACTCGTGTTAGCACTATTAACAATATGGTAAGTTACTTCATGTACTGACTCGAATGGCGTTGTCTTAATAAGGGCTGTATTGTCAATTGAGGGGTCCATGTTGCGCCAGCTACGATAACATTGCAACTGATAACCATTGGGGTAATCTCCGTCAGTAAAGGCTCCTGAATTATTTGGATCACCATTTGCACAGAGCATATAGGGCAGATGGTTCTCTTCGTTACCAGTAAGCCTATTATTTTTATCTCTCATGTAGTAATCAATACCACCCAATGCACCCACGATGAAAACTTTTCCAGTCCAACTATCATTACTCCAGTTATCATTCAGTATGTAGTTATTGGGGCCAACAAAGAAGAATGTCTGCAAAGTAGTGGTATTTTCAGGGTCGTAATTGCTGATTATATCTTCGTAGCTTACCCTTTCTTTATGTTTGGTGTCGTTGTCACCACTGCTTCCAACATCCTTAACGGTCAGAACACCATTGGGGTTTCCACCCTCGCCAGCTCCATTGTAAATATAAACACCATAGGGATCACCGTTAGGAACAAAACGAAAACGGTATGGAAGGGCTGTTTGCAGATTTCCAGCTCCTCCACCTTCAACAGCCGGATCAGGATCTGGAATATCTGTTCTATTACTTCCCGGACTTCCAACCTCAAAACGTTGGTCAGCGGTTGCTGCATCAAAGTAAACCTGTCTTCGTTTAGCATTCTTATTACTACCATTTCGTTCACGAATCTGTACAAGGTAGGTCATGCTACCGTTATTATCGTATTGAAGATCTACAAAGCCTTCCGCCGCCAAATCATCCTCGTTTTTTAAGCTATAACGTACATAGAAGGTGGTCGTGCCTGGCGCCACTTCACTAATCACGTCTCCTTCAACAAAATGCGAACCGATGGCACCGCCCGCGTCCAATACAGCATCAGCTCTTTCCGTGTAGAAACGGAAATCTTTTGCAACCATACTCCTTGCCCAAGGGTGGACACATAATTTCGTCTTGTCAATGGAGGTATAGTTCACGGCATCCTGAATGACATACTGGAAGCACACCTTACCCTGGTTGTTGATAATATAATACTTAATATCAGCACCCCACGCCACATTCACAATTCCTGCCAACAGGAGCAAAACCATGATGGCTGTTTTTTTGAATCGTGTAAATCTCGTTTTACGTATCATTATATCTTGTCTTTTTCTTTTTCCGATGTAACAAGCCCTACTCATGTCAGCGTGTTAAAACGCTTTCCAGCAAGTGCACATATACGCGCGCGATACTTAAATATGCGCTCGCGAGCGCGCATACAACTTGCAAAGATAAACATAATAAAAGAAAAAACAAGACATTCGCCTGTTTTTTAACATTTCCCGCCTCTGCTGTTATTTAGCCAAAAATGATATAAGAAAGCCTACAAATGAATTGCTAATAGGATACACTTTCCCCATTAGCAATAAAAAACTGCGATTTCATCGCAAATTTACAGTTTTCCCCCGAAGCAAAGGTCACCGCAGTCACCAAAGCCTGGAACAATATATTTGTGTTCATTCATACCCGGGTCGATGGCAGCACACCAGATAGCAGCATCGTCAGGCAGCACTTCCTTGACCACCTCAATACCCTCTGGCGCAGCTATAACACAAGCAATATGTATTTTCTTTGGCTTGCCTGTTTTGCACAACGCTTCGATACTCGCCGCCATTGATCCGCCTGTCGCCAACATCGGGTCTGCTATAATAAGTGTCTTACCTTTTACACCTGGTGCCGCCATATATTCTGCATGCACTCCTACTTCCGTATGTTCGCGATTGGTGTACATACGATAAGCGGAAACAAAAGCATTCTCTGCATGGTCGAAGATATTCAGAAAGCCCTGATGAAAAGGCAAGCCTGCACGCAGGACTGTTGCAACTACAATATCATCCTTAGGCAACGGAATATCCACACAACCCAAAGGGGTAGTTATTGTCTTCGGCTTGTAATCAAGGGTTTTTGATAACTCGTATGCTATCATCTCACCTATGCGCACAATATTGTTGCGAAACAGCAAACGGTTCTGCTGGTATTTCCTGTCGCGTAACTCTGAAAGGAACTTGTTAATGACAGTGTTTTGTTCTGCGAAATTGATTACTTTCATGGCTTGTGTTTTTTCCTTGCAAAGATAAACATTCTCTTGCTTGGAAACAAAGAAAATGCCGAAAAATTGCAAACTCCGTTTGACAAATTATCATTGTAAAGGCACACAAAAGGTAGTTTAACAAAAAATAATGTGCATACGTATGTTTTTTAAATGGTATTTTTTGTCAGCAGAAGTATTTTTTGTACTTTTGCACACGACTAACTGCGTGTGCAGTTTGTTGGGAGTTTACGGTTCACAGATGATTACTCTTACCCCTCGACTCTCGACACTCGACTATTAGTAACAACTTAATACATTCAAAAAATGGCAAAATTAGATTTAGCACAGTATGGCATCACCGGTTCAACCGTGATTGCTCACAATCCGTCTTACGAGTATCTCTTTGAGGAGGAAACAAAGGCTGGCCTTGAAGGATTTGACAAAGGTGTAAACACTGAGTTAGACGCAGTAAATGTAATGACAGGTATCTACACCGGTCGCTCACCTAAGGATAAGTATATCGTAAAGGATGTTCAGAGTCAGGACAAGGTATGGTGGACTACTGATGAGTATAAGAACGACAACCATCCTATGAGCGAGGAGGTATGGGCAAAGGTAAAGGAGATTGCTATCAAAGAGCTCTGCAACAAGGACCTGTATGTTGTTGACGCTTTCTGCGGTGCCAACGAGGCAACACGTCTGCGCGTACGCTTCATCGTTGAAGTTGCTTGGCAGGCTCACTTCGTAAAGAACATGTTCATCCAGCCAACCGCTGAAGAGTTGGAGAACTTCGAGCCAAACTTCGTTATCTACAACGCTTCCAAAGCAAAGGTGGAGAACTACAAGGAGCTGGGTCTTAACTCGGAGACATGTGTTGCCTTCAATACCACAAGCCGCGAGCAGTGTATCATCAACACATGGTATGGTGGTGAGATGAAGAAGGGTATGTTCTCTATGATGAACTACTATCTGCCTCTGCAGGGTATCGCTTCTATGCACTGCTCTGCCAACACCGATATGGAGGGTAAGAACACCGCTATCTTCTTCGGTCT